>NZ_JMGA01000019.1 GCF_000765145.1 Desulfosporosinus sp. HMP52
AGTAAGTAAGTAAGTAAGTAAAGTACATAGAGAGGAGAAAATAGGTGAACAAAAGTACTAAGTTGGTTAGTTTATTTCTCACGACTACTCTGATTTTTGGCACTACTGCCTGTGCTCCACAACAGCAAGTTGTCTACGACGATGAAGGAAATCCAATTACCATCGAAGAAGAAGAGGATGATGATGGCTTTTTCGGAAGGATCTTAGCTCCTTTAGGATTTTCTAAAAAGCATTCTTCAGGAGCAATTAAATCCCTAAAGCCCTCTGGTATAACTAGTGGTGGTTCAAGTTATCCAAATTCCAGCGGTACAGGGGCCTCGAATAGTTCGGGAATTACATCAGGAAACAGTTCAGCGAAGGCTTCTGGCTCATCAGGATCAAGCGGTATTACAAGTGGGTCTCACGGGGGAATAGGCGGGGGTGGCTCTAGTGCCAGCTGAGCTGCCCTATTCGAAGATCAGGGAACTCCTTTACACACCGCTAAGGACAGTTTTTTCTTGGGATCGTATAGATGGGGTAGAGTACGGCTTGGCTGGAATTCATTATATAAGTCCTGAATTTCGCAAGGAAATTGCCTGGGCAACTGAAGCATTAGGTGAAATATTTGCAAAAACTGTCTATGCTGTCCAAACTGCAGATGAAGGGTTATTGATGGAATTAGGAATTCCCCAGGAAGCGATCCCCGCAGCTCGTGTTGTTGTGAAGCCTGATCTGGTGACAGCGATAGGTCGTTTTGATTTCATTAATACCTCCGAAGGATTGAAAATGATCGAGTTTAACTCTGATACACCAACAAGTGTTGTCGAAGCGTTCTTTGTAAATCAAAAAGCAAGTTCATTTTTTGGCGCTCAAGGCCTAAACGAAGGGATGGAAGCTAATATCCAAGATGCTTTTGCTGAGATGCTTCAATCCTATAAAGAGCTTGGTTACGGAACAGATTCAATAGTGTTTAGTGCTTTGGGGTGGCACGATGAGGACAGAGATACTGTGAAATACTTAATGAAGGAATCAGGACTCACGGCAAAATTTGTTGCTCTTGAAGATTTGAGGATCTTTGATGATCGATTGTGTGCATTAATTAACGATCAGCTCTTACCTATTGACGTATGGTATCGGCTTCATGCTTTAGAGAAACTTGTTGAAGATAAAGATGAAGTGGATAATTATCCTACGGGAGTTCATGTTCTCGATCTTGTAGCTAGAGGAAAGCTGGCAATAATTAACCCTCCATCAGCTTTTGTCGCCCAATCAAAGGCTCTTCTTAGTCTCATTTGGAATTTACACGAAGCAGGTGAGTTTTTTACTCCTACAGAGCATCACTTAATTGAAAAGTATATGCTTCCCACATACATGGAAAACCAGTTCCAAGATAAAGCTGCGTATGTTACCAAACCGGTGTTTGGGCGAGAAGGCGGAGCAGTTTGTTTATATGAATCAAACGGCGAGCTAGTTGAAAAAGACAATGATAGTTGTTATTGGGACCAACCTATGGTCTTTCAGAAACGAGTCGAGATGGAAGAAGTTGAATGTAATACAGAGAATGGTCTGTTTAGAGGCAGATTGCTTTGGGGTTCCTTCTTAGTTGGAGGCAAAGCATCTGCAATAAGTGCGCGGATAGGTGGTAGAATAACAGGCAATTTGGCATGCTATTTACCTACGGGAGTAAAACAAGTTGAACGTTCTTACAAGAAGAACTGATAAGGTGAGGTGGGAATATAGATGTATTTAATGAATTTTTTAATGTATTTAGGTGTAACGATTCCCTTAATGATTATCTCGATGGCTCTTTTTTCCTTAACGACACCCTATAAAGAATTTAAAATTCTTGCTGATGGGGATGATTTGGATAACCTTCGTAAAGTGTCAGCAGCAAAAGCCGTGGCCTTTGATCTTGGCGGTAAAGTATTAGGAACAGCAATCTTGCTTGCCTCTGCCATTTACCACTCAGTAGATATCTGGGACATGATTGTTTGGACAATGACCGGAACTCTTTCGCTAATCATAGTGTATTGGTTGTTTGAACTATTAACGCCTACTATAAAAGTGCGACAGGAAATTCCTAATGGAAATACTGCAGTAGGTTTTTTCTCCTTTTGTTTAAGTGTTGCGACTGGAATTTTGATGGCTTCATTAATTAGTTATTAATCCTTAGTCAATTAATTGATTGATTAAGAATTCATTCATAGCGCCATATGATCATAACTAATGAGGATTCCAAAGCGGAGTAAGATGCCGACTGGAATCCTTATTTTAAATGTGGCTGAAATAGAGAAAAATAGTTTATAATTTGTTTATAGACTGTTTAGGGAAATTCAAGACCACTGGTTTAAACTATAGTTAGGATCTACAAAACATAAGGAGTTGGCAGGGATGAAATTTAAGAAGAAAACAGCAACGCTTGTAAGTTTTACAGTAGGAACTCTGTTGTTAGCCACAACGGCTCTAGCTGATATTGCAAGTAAAAGCGGATACGAGGAACTAAAGGACTCCATTAAACTAACAGCGGAGCAAACCAGTGAAAAATATGACAGCTTCACTATGGATTTTTCTATGGCTCTCAAGGATAACGGAAAAACGATCGTGAGTAATAACGAAGTAGGTAAGTTTGATAGAAAGAACAGTGCTTCTGAAAGTTTATCAACTGGCTTGAGTCTAAACGGAGATAAAAGATCCTCACAAAGCTACTCGGATAAAACCACTGTTATTCATACATCTGCCGGAGACCCAACTTTTTACGTAACTGAATATACCAAGGAAAGAAAGGAAGAAATCTTTAGTAACCCCTTTAAAGAGGAAGAAGCTGAAGATCTCGAAAAAATTGCGGATGCTCTCGTAGGCAGCCTAAAAGATCATGTTGTAGTCGCGGAAAATTCTGATGGAAGTAAAGCTTTAACCGGTTCTCTTACTGAAGTACAAATTCCTTCTTTAATCAATGCAGTAGCATCATTCCAGTTAAAGCAAGAGTTTAACGGTAATGGCAATCAAGAAAGCAGCATGCCACATTTAACAAAGGATGTCTTTGTTAAAGAAGTAACAGGATCAGCTAAGGTAAACCCTGATGGAGTAATGGAGAGTATCCTAGGTACTGCAATATTGTCAGGAAAAGATGAACAGGGAACAGTACATGAGATCTCGATCGAGGCTTTATTTAAAGTTAAAGATATTAACTCCACTGAGGTTTCGAAACCAAATCTTGAAGGAAAGAAAGTAATCAAGAACGTTGCCAAAGATTATTCCGATTCTGAGATCTCCAATCCAGAGAAGTTTATCGGTAAGTTTAAAAATGATATCGTGATTGAGAAAGACGGAAAGTTCGTTAAAGTTGGTGAAAGAACCCTTGATATCACTAAGATGGATAATATAAACGTTGCGGGTCGATATTCCGAGACATTCAAGCAGGGATTTGAAAATTATGCCTCCGATTTCAGTGAGCTAGCCTTTACTGCTCAAATTAAGAAGGATCAGCGAGGAAATGCAGACTTCGAGGGTACCACCAAATCCGGTGAAAAAGTACGAGGCAACATTTATTTTAGTGAGTATGATGGAAAAGTAAACTTTAACATCGACAATATGAATTCGCCATATGCAGGAGGATTAATGATAGATTCCTCGTTTAGCCCAGATTTAGATTAACAATATAAGCGCTTGCGGCGGACTGCCGGGATACTTCTCGGCAGTCGCCTTAGCTTCTCATGATGGAGGTCAGACATGGAAAAGGTAATTGAGATTATAAACTTGACGAAAACATACGGAAATGGTCGTGGAATATACGATTTAAATCTGGATATTTATAAAGGGGATATCTTTGGATTTCTTGGGCCCAATGGTGCCGGAAAAACAACGGCCATGAAAATCATGACGGGACTGATTCGACCGGAAAATGGGGATGTAAAAATCTTGGGTCATAGTGTCGTAGACGAATATGAAAAAGCTATGGCTAAGGTGGGATGTTTGATTGAAATTGCAGAGTCCTACCAATTCTTAAGTGCCTTTGAAAATCTGAAACAAATAGCTCGCTATTATCCGGATGTTGATCATAAAAGAATTGATGAGGTCTTAGAACTAACAGGAATGTACAAGTTTAAATATGAAAAGACGAAAAAGTTCTCTTTAGGGATGAAGCAACGCTTAGGTCTGGCTGCCGCCGTATTATCGAGACCAAAGGTTGTTATTCTTGATGAGCCTCTTAATGGGCTTGATGTCGAGGGAATGATTGATATTCGTAAAATGATTCTGAGCTTAGCGGAAAAGGAACAAACCACATTTTTTATTTCCAGTCACTTAATTCACGATGTGGAGTTAACCTGTAACCGAATCGGTGTAATCTACAATGGAAGAATACTAAATGTCGAAAATACAGATGCGATTTTAAAGAACTATGCGACACTTGAAAATTACTTTGTAAGTGAGGTAGAGAGAAATGGCCGTGTTTCAAGCAGCGCTTCTTAATGAAATTGAGAAGCTCTACAGAAAGAAAAAAGTATTAGTTGCCATTTTGCTGTCTCTGGCCGTAATTGTTATCGGACAGTTGGTGATTGTGGGAGTAAGAAGTGGATTTGGACTTCGAGGAACGGGCAGTGTAGAATTTCCTATGCTCGTTTTGTCTGTAGTAGTGAACACCATATTGCCCTTATTTACTGCACTGGTTACAATTGACAGTTTCTCGGGAGAGTTTAGCCAAAACAGTATGCGCATTACTCTTACTCGACCTATCAGTAGGTTTAAGATCTATACAGCTAAGATCACATCAATAGTCTTATTTATCTTGGGAGCGCTTCTTCTTCTGCTTGTTTTTTCAATGCTTGCAGGATTTATATTCAATGCCAATTCAGCGTCTTTTGATTCTTTGGGGAGAACAGTCTTTTCCTACCTGGTTAGTATTCTTCCCATGACAGTTTTAGCCTTAGGAATTGTTCTCTTAGCGAATATCTTTAGGAGTGGAATTGCGGTATTTTTTATATCAATCTTAATCTTTCTCGCGTTTAAGGTACTGGGGTTACTCTTTTCCCAGTATTCTAGTTTATTCTTGACTACCCAACTTGATTGGTATAATCTATTTTTGGTTAATTCATTTCCTCTTGCTAAGATAGCCCGTCAGTTTCTAATAATGTTGGGATCAGGAATTATGTTGTTCTCGGCAGGTTTCTATATCTTTGATAAAAAGGAATTCTAAGGTGACGACGTCATGAAGCTTAAAACACGTTTAATTTTAGCCAATGCTTCTACAGTAGTGATCCCAATGATTACTACTGTTATTATTGCATTGGCTGTTTTTTTTGTATTTGGCAAATTATTCGGAATTGGTTTTTCTTATGAGCACCAGCAAAAGCAGTCAATGCTAAAATTCGAGTTAATCAGTGAAACTAGTACATGGAGGAGAACACCTGAGGTTTTCGATGAAATAAGTTATCAGAAATACTTGTTAGAGCAACTTCAAGCAATACAGGGCGAGTTGCTTTTACTAAAGGATGATGACGTGAAATTTTCATCTAGGAGTTTTTCAAAAATTGAGGTGGCCAAAGCTCTAGAAGTAGGTGACAGCGCAGGAAAAGGTGAACATATAAGTATTGATAATACCTCCTATTCAGTTCAGAAGTTTGATATCAAGTACAAAGATGGATCTTCAGGAGTTGCTTTGTTACTTCTGCCTATAGATCATGAGACTAGTATGAACAGTTTGTTAATATTGCTGGTTGTATCATTCATTTTGACCTTTGCGTTCACAAATATTATCGTTTTATATCAGTTTTCTCGCAGTATTATTAACCCTCTCCACACCTTGCAAAGGGCTGCAGCAGAAATTGCCAAGGGGAATCTGGATTACTCCATTGGAGAGGAAGGGGATGAAGAAATACAAGCGTTATGCCGTGATTTAGAACTCATGCGTATTAAACTTAAAGACTCTGTTCACACTCAATTAAAGTATGAAGATAATCGCAAATTGCTGGTTTCGAGTATTTCTCATGACTTAAAAACTCCAGTAACATCGATAAAAGGATATGTAGAAGGGATTTTAGACGGAATAGCAAATACTCCAGAGAAAATTGATCGATACTTAAAAACTATTGCTTTGAAAGCACATCAAGTTGATCAAATGATTGATGATCTCCTCCTCTATGCTAAGTTGGATTTAAACCAAATCCCTTTTAATTTTGAAAGGATAGATATTGTAGAGTATCTTCAGTCATGTATTGTAGAAAATGAACCTGAGATAGAACGTAACAATATCAGAATTTCTTTTTCTAATGAATTGAATCAGCATCAACAAGTGGTAATCGATCGTGAACGAATGAGACGTGTCATAATGAACATTTTCGATAACTCTTGTAAATATATGAGCCATGGTCAGGGGGAAATCTCAATTTTTCTTAGAGACACGGTTTCAAGTATTATTATCGAGCTGCGTGATAATGGATCAGGGATTGAGGAGAGAGATTTACCTCATATCTTTGATCGATTTTATCGATCAGATCCAGCACGCAGCAAAGGCAGCGGTTTAGGCCTGGCTATTGCCAAGCAGATTATTGAAGGGCATAATGGTAGAGTATGGGCTGTCAGTCATGGAAAAGAAGGTACTAGTATCATGATCTCACTAAGTAAGTCATGATGGGGGAAAGAAATGAAAAAGAATATTTTAATCATTGAGGATGATCTAAGTATTGCTGAATTGCAAAAAGATTACCTTGAGGTTGCTGGATTTGAAGTTAATGTTTATAACAATGGGATGGAAGGCTTAAAGGCTTTTCAAGAGAATAAAGTTGATCTGCTTATTTTAGATATAATGCTACCTGGTATGGATGGATTAGAAATACTTCGTAATTTGAAAGATGATAAAGATGTCCCTGTTCTTTTAGTCTCTGCTAAAAAAGAAGAAATTGACAAGATTAAAGGATTAAGCTCAGGTGCAGATGATTATATAACAAAACCATTTAGCCCCGGTGAGTTAGTAGCGAGAGTAAAAGCTCATTTGGAAAACTATGAAAGGCTAAAGCTAAGATTTAGTGAAGGGGCAAAAAAAACCAATGCTTTGTCAATTCGTGGCCTAAAAATTGATATAGACTCCCATAGAGTCTTTGTGTTGGGCAAGGAGGTAAATCTAGCCCAGAAAGAATATGCTTTATTACTGTATATGGCCCAAAATCCAAACAGAGTATTCGGGCGTGAAGAATTGTTTGAACGAGTATGGGGCTTGGAAGCTATGGGGGACTCTGCTACAGTCACAGTTCACATCGCTAGAATTCGTGAGAAGATTGAGAGTGATTTATCGAATCCCCAATATATTGAAACAGTATGGGGAGCAGGGTATAGGTTCAGAGTATGAGTTATTAAGGAGGACAAAATGGATCAACAATCGGATGCCCGAAAAAAGGTGGTGGAGAAGGGGAAAGAAATACTTGCCGCTAATCTTACCATCGGAACTTGGGGGAATATTAGTTGTCGAATTTCGGGTGAGAATTGTATAGCAATAACTCCGTCAGGAATGAGTTACAACACCCTAGAGCCTGAGGATATTGTAGTATTGGACTTGGACGGAAATATTGTCAGTGGGAAGCGAAAGCCCTCTGTAGAAGTACCCTTGCATTTATCAATTTATAATGCTCGCCAGGATGTTGCGGCAATAATACATACACACAGTGCTTATGCCACTGCCATGGCAGTGGCCAGAAAAGAAATCCCCGGAGTGGTTGAGGATTTAGTTCAGATTGCGGGTGGTAATGTACGGGTCAATGACTATGCCTTACCAGGGACGGAACAGTTAGGGATTAACACAGTTAAAGCACTGGAAGGGCGTTATGCTGTACTACTAGCAAATCACGGTATGCTTGGTGTTGGACGTGATTTGGATGAAGCTCTAAAAGTCTGTCAAATCGTTGAAAAATCAGCCCAAATCGTTCTTCTCGCCCAGATGATGGGGGGAGTGGTTGAATTGCCACAAGAAGATATCGACGGGATGCGGAAATTTTACTTAGAGGTTTATAGTCAAGGCTGAGATTGTAGATTTATATCAGGGCAACGTAACAGTTTGAAGAGGGATATACTTTTAGAGTATAATCAGTAGGACAACACATAATTGCTGTAACAGCATATAATAAATCTCAATAGGATTGTATTACATGGACGTTAGGATAATCAGTTTTATAAATGTATTCTGGTCCAAATCTATCATTGAGAATTACGAAAGAAGGTTTTTTACACATGGATATCAAATTTACAATTAGAGATTTATCCTTAGCAGCAGAAGGTCAGCGCAAAATTGATTGGGTTATCCCTCGAATGCAGGTTCTTAATAAAGTTCGTGAGGAGTTCGAGAAGGAACAGCCTTTTGCCGGTAAAAAAGTAGTTATCTGCTTGCATTTGGAAGCGAAGACCGCTTATTTGGCCCAGGTCATCAAAGCAGGAGGCGCTGAAGTAACCGTAGTTGCCAGTAATCCTCTTTCAACTCAAGATGATGTAGTAGCCGCTCTTGTTGAAAGTGGAATCGGAGCTCATGCCTGGTATAATGCTTCAGATGAGGAGTATAATGCTCATCTGCAACTAGCCCTGGATACTGAACCGGATTTTATTATTGATGACGGAGGAGATTTAGTCTCTACAATTCATACCACTCGTCCTGAGCTCCTTAAGAATGTTAAAGGCGGAGCTGAGGAGACTACGACAGGTGTGTTGCGCTTGCATTCAATGGCCCGTGATGGTGTTCTAAAGTTTCCGATGATAGCTGTGAATGACGCTCAATGTAAATTTTTGTTTGATAATAGATATGGTACCGGACAATCGGTGTGGGATGGAATCATGAGAACGACTAATTTGGTTGTTGCCGGTAAGACCGCAGTAGTTGCAGGTTACGGTTGGTGTGGAAAAGGCGTAGCTCTGCGGGCCAAAGGATTAGGAGCGAAGGTGATCATCTGCGAAATTAATCCTATCAAAGCTAATGAGGCTCTGATGGATGGCTTCGATGTAATGCCCATGGCTGAAGCTGCAAAGTATGGAGATTTCTTTATAACGGTTACTGGTAACATGAATGTTATTAATAAGGAGCACTTTCACTTAATGAAATCCGGTGCAATTATGTGTAATGCCGGACATTTTGATGTAGAAGTAAACGTTGCTCAACTGAAAGAAATCGCTGTGTCGGAAAGAGCAGCAAGAACGAACATTACAGAGTATGCGCTTCCTAATGGGCATCTATTGTATGTTTTGGCTGAGGGCCGTTTAGTTAATCTTGCCGCCGGGGATGGGCATCCTGCCGAAGTAATGGACATGACCTTTGCCTTACAGGCACTATCCCTAGAATATGTTGCTTTAAATTATGATAAATTATCTCCTCAAGTCTATCAGGTCAATACAGAAATTGATGAGCGAGTAGCAATGATAAAACTACAGTCCCTGGGTTTATCAATCGACAAATTGACGAAGGAACAGGAAGCTTATCTTGGGTCTTGGAGTGCTGAAGCATAATATAGTTTCTCAAAGTCATTCTCTAGTGTTTTAATTATTAATAGTTACCACTAAAAGACGCATGATCAGCAATTTGATCATGTGTCTTTACTTTCTTAGCATGTACTTATGTTCTATCCTTCTGTTAAGGAAGCTCAAGCTTTTCATATAAATAGGACATAAAACTAGATACATAAGAGGTTAGATTCAATTAACCCTTATAGACCTAATCTGTGGTAAGATATAATAAGCTCAATTCCCCTAAACTTAGGTTCATTGATAAAGAGAGGATCGAGATGATTAGAAAACTTATTATTGCGGAAAAACCTTCCCAAGCTCGTGAATATGCTGCGGCCTTAGGTGTGAAAAAGCGAGGGGATGGGTACTTAGAGAATGAAAGCTATGTGATAACCTGGTGCTATGGCCACCTATTAGAGCTAGAGCGTCCGGAAGTATATATGGATTTAGATAGAGTCGGGAAACGTTGGAGTTTAAAGAGATTGCCGGTATTACCTAACCTTAGAGATTTTCGGAGGGTTGTTAAATCCGGGGCAGAAAAGCAATTTAAAGTAATTCAACAATGGTTAAAGTCTGCGGACATTGGTGAGGTTATTTGTGGAACTGACGCCGATCGGGAAGGACAGTTGCTTTTTCAGGAGGTCTGGGATGCCTCCAAGTGCAATAAGCCTTTGTCTCGGCTCTGGATCTCCTCCCTGACCAATGCAGCAATTTTAGAGGGTTTAAAATCTCTCCGCCCAGGTGAGTCAATGGCAGGATTAGCTGCAGCCGGAAATGGACGGGCCTACGCAGATTGGGATTTCGGAATGAATTTGACAGAAGGATTTAGCTCCTTATTTGGTAGCTTTGATGCAGAACGCAAAAAACCCAATGTTATATCAATAGGTCGAGTACAGACACCGACCTTAGCCTTAATCGTAGAGCGGGAGTGGGAAATCGAACAATTTGTTACTCAGCGATTCTTTGAGGTCAAGGCAGAGTTTACAACTTTGCAAGGGGGATATCCAAGTAAATGGTTTGACCATAGAGATGACTCAAAGCGGATAACAGATCCTCAGGTTGCAGAGACTATTGTTGCCAAAACCCTAGGTAAGCAAGGGCAAATTATAAAAATTGAGCAGAAAGATGTACAAGAGCCGGCCCCCCTGTTATTTGATCTAACCTCATTATCAATTGCAGCTTCGAAAAAATACGGGTATAGTGCCGAGAAAGTACTGCAATTAGCTCAGTCACTCTATGAAAAAAAGGCTATAACATATCCGCGTACGGATTGCGCATATTTATCCGAAGACATTTTACCCAAACTGCCAGATCATCTTAGAGCGACTCGCCAAGAACAGTATACGAACTTAGTTGATGAGGCAGCTCAGTTTGGATTACCTAAGGGGAAAAGAGTAATTAATACAATCACTGCCCACCATGCTATTATTCCGACAACTGAAAAAATTGCCCTAGATCGGCTCAATCGCGACGAACAGAATCTATATGACTTAATCGTTCGGCGTTTTCTGGCTGTTTGGTTTCCTCCTGCTCAATACCATCAAACTGATGTAGTAACCATGGTTGAGGAGGAGGCCTTTCGCACGAAAGGTAAAGTATTGTTGAGCCTAGGGTGGAAAAAAGTATACGGTTCAGGTGAGATTAATGAAGAGAGTGAAGGGAAAAGCAAGAAAAAGCCTAAACAAGATCAGACAGAGGATGAAAGTGTAGCTTTGCCCCCTCTGAGCAAGGGAGAAGACGTGAAAGCTAAACGTGTTCTTATTGAAGAAAAAAGCACAAAACCACCGAAACGCTTTACTCAAGGAGATCTGCTTAAAGCCATGGAGGGTGCTGGAAAACAGATTGATGATGAAATACTTCGCCAGCAACTTAAAGGAAAAGGACTGGGTACAGTAGCAACTCGACCGGCTATTATTGAAAGCCTAATTGATCGGGGATATATCCTGCAGGATCACAAGATCTTAAGACCCACTGAAAAAGGCGTGGAATTGATTAAAGTGATTAAGGAAAAGCTGCCTCAAGCGCAGCTCCTGATTAGTGCGGAAATGACAGGACAAATGGAGTTTGACCTGTCAAAAGTTGAAAGAGGAGAACTCACAATTGAACATTACATGACTGAAGTAGAAGAAGCAATTGTACGAATTCTTCAAGAGCTGCGTTCCTTTGAACAAAGACATGGTAAAACCCCTTTAGCTCTTGCCCCATCCTCAAAGAACTTAAAAAAAGGTAAAGGTACTTTCAAGGAAGTAAAGGAATCAGGAAAGAAAGATAAAACAAAACCTGCAGAGGAGAGTCCGGTAAAAGGATTGGGAAACTGTCCAAAGTGCGGCGGGGAAATAATTGAAGGTCAGAAGGGATTTGGATGTTCAAATTGGAGAGAAGGCTGCCGTTTTGTATTATGGAAAACTCCGATTTGTGGTAAAGTGCTGACAGTGAATCAGGTCAAAAGTTTATTGAAAAAGGGGAAAACCCCTTTGATTAAAGGCTTTAAATCTAAATCAGGGAAAACTTTCGCGGCCTACTTGATATGGGAAGACCAACTTGAGGCAAAATTGAAATTTGAGATTGAGAAATTATGAAACAGACATTTACAATGCTGCAAAAGATTAAACAGTTGTTTTCAATTCTATGGCCGATATTGGTTGCTCAAATCACTATGTTCTCCATGAATTTTTTCGATACGATTATGTCTGGACATGCAAGTACTCCGGACCTAGCTGGTGTGGCCATCGGTTCAAGTATATGGGTTCCCATAGGTGCCGGATTTGGGGGGATTTTCGTAGCTGTAACTCCCATTGTTGGACAACTAATTGGTGCAAAACGAGAGGCAGAAGTTTCCTTTAAAGTCGTGCAGGGAATCTATTTAGCCCTATTTATTGCAATACTGGTTATTGGGGGAGGGGCTATTGCTTTAGACTCAATTCTTTTACTAATGGGTTTGGAAAATAGCGTACTACAAATATCCCGAGATTATTTATTAGCACTTGCCTATGGAATCCCAGCATTGTTTACCTATCAAGTTTTACGTGCATTTATTGATGCCCTTGGGAAAACGAGAATAACTATGATGATTGCTGTCGTATCGTTGCCCCTTAATGTATTACTGAATTACATCCTTATTTTTGGTAAAATTGGTTTTCCTGCCTTAGGTGGTGTTGGTGCAGGCGTGGCATCCACTCTTACCTATTATTGTATGGCTTTTATAGCATTGATCGTGATTTCACATCATAAATTATTCTCTTCCTATCAAGTGTTTAAGCATGTTTATCGAATATCGTTGCAAGAATGGAAAGAACAATTAAAAATTGGTTTACCCATAGGATTTGCAATTTTTGTAGAGACCAGTATATTTGCAGTTGTTGCCTTACTAATGAGTACGTTCAATACTGTTACTATTGCTGCTCATCAGGTAGCTATGAATTTCGCTACTATGCTTTATATGGTACCATTGAGCATTTCTTCTGCCCTAACTATTTTGGTCGGTTTTGAAGTAGGTGCTAACAGGCTGAGGGATGCTCGTCAATATAGCTATCTGGGTATGGGTATGTCTATTGGAATGGCTTGCATTTGTGCTTCTATTCTACTGCTTTTTAGCAAGGAAGTAGCAGCCTTGTATTCTAAAGAGGCTGAAGTCATTAAAATGGCACAACATTTTCTCATATACGCTTTATTCTTTCAATTATCAGACGCAATAGCTGCACCGATTCAAGGAACTTTGCGGGGCTATAAAGATGTGAATATTACCTTTCTTATGGCATGTATTTCTTATTGGGGTATTGGTTTGCCTGCAGGGTATTATATGGCCAACAACACTCCACTTGGTGCATCGGGTTATTGGATTGGACTAATATTGGGTTTGGCAGTAAGTGCAGTCAGTTTATTCGCACGTCTCTTGGTGGTGCAGAGAAGACAGAAAGCTACAAGAGTAACTCAATAAAGAAGAGAAAAGTGGTAAGTCTTGTTGACTCAAGGGTTTGCTTCCTTTGAAATCTACTCCCTTAACATGATGGTTATCATGCTGTTATCAAGATACCTTGGACAAAGTTATATGTAGATCAATTAAAATTAAGTCTAATTGACTCAAGAAAAGTCAATTAGACTTAATTTTTTACATAATTGAAAATAATCAAGAAGCTGAAATGTTAAATTGATCTTAGAATATCTTTTTTATTGAATAAGAAAAACTTTTTATTAAGTTATATAGCCTATAAACCGAGAGAATACTACTCAATTATAAATTATTTCGCATAGGAATATTTGTTTTATTGATAGTTGGCAGCAAATTTGCAAACAAATGTCTTATAGAGTTTGACAGTTATTACGTGAAGGAGGTTAGAAGAGGTATAGATATCCTGGTCTTAGATTCTAAGACCAGCTAATAATGGCAAGAGATTTTGATTAAACTCGAATTTGCTAGGTTAGAAAAGGAGGGTATAACAAACTACTCCATGAAGAATTTGATCGGAGGAATAAAAGTAAAGGATTAGCGGTATTATAACGCATTTTTCATGATAGCGGGCATCAGCATAGGATTTTTATCACGGTTTGAAAATACCAAGAGGGTAATAACCAAGGATTTTGTTTTGGTAACACACACTATAGATAGACACGTGGAATTTATCAACTGACTTATCTTCTACCCGGTTCTCAGATTAAATCACAAGAAAGGGTGAATAACTTGTCACAAGAGAAGTCTAAAGGTAAATCTGTTCTTATTAATCCTGTTGTTTTCTGGGGCAGTGCTATTTTATGCGTTCTATTATATGCCCCAATGCTTATTTTTGGTAAGGAATTGCAACCCTATGTATCAATAATATTAAAAGCTATAACTTATAGAATGGACTGGTTATGGTTATTATTTGCTTTAGGTTGTGTAGTGTTTTCACTTTGGTTAGCTTTTGGCAGATATGGCAATGTAAAATTGGGCGGAAAAGATGATAAACCTGAATTCTCAGACTTCAGTTGGGTATCGATGATGTTCACAGGCGGTGTCGGAGCAGGTTTAGTTTATTGGTCCATGGCTGAGCCTATTTTTTATCTTAAGTTTCCTCCTTTCTGGAATGAGGCATTTTCAGGGCAAGCTGCTCAATTCGCTATTGCTTATGGAATATTTCACTGGGGTATTACGGCCTGGGCTATCTTTGTCCCAGGGGCCATCGCCTTTGCCTACATGCTTCACGTACGAAAAAAACCCTTCTTCTATCCAAGCTATGCTTGCCGGGGAGTATTGGGGGACCGGGTTGACGGATGGCTGGGCAGAGCTATCGATATCTTCGTAGTTATCGGTCTGGTAGGTGGATTAGGAACAACCTTAGGAACGGTTATACCTATGATGTCGGCTGTCAGCGCCGATATGTTGGGAATTGAGAATACTATGACGGTAAAAGTTGCGGTCACCCTGGTGGTTGCAGCGGTATTTACCTATAGTGCTTTTGCTGGTTTAAATAGCGGAATTAAAAAGTTGTCGGAATTAAATAGTTGGTTGTGTATGGGATTATTAGCTTTCGTTATGCTTGTAGGCCCCACCTTATTCATGTTATCCTTTTATGTTGACAGCCTAGGGGTTTTAGCTACTAACTTTTTACGGATGAGTTTATACACAGATCCCATTACCAAATCCGGTTTTCCTCAAGACTGGACAGTGTTTTACTGGGCATGGTGGGCAGCATGGGCCATGTATTTCGGCTTATTTGTTGCTAGGATCTCCAAGGGGAGAACGATTAAAAACGTTGTTATAAATATGATGGTTGTAACGACAATTGGCTGTTCACTGTTCTTCTTAGCCTTCGGCACTTATGCAGTAGATCTTCAGCTTAATCAAGGGATGGCCCTTGATCAGATTATGAAAGACGCCGGTCCTGCGGGAATGATTTCCGCAGTCTTGCATACCTTACCCTTAACCAAAATAGTGATTCCTTATTTCTTATTTGTAATGCTTATTTTCCAAGCTACGACTATTGATTCCAATGCGTATATTATTTCCATGATTTCTTGCAAAGAGGTTAGGAATGATCAGGAATCCCCCCGCTGGACAAGACTTTTCTGGTGTTCACTCCTTGCTGTGATCGGGGTGGCTATCATGATGGTGGGTGGATTACCCGTAGTTCAGCTTTCATCTGTTGCCACCAGCGTACCTATTATATTAATTATCATCATCTTAGGGCTATCCCTTCGCAAGTGGCTCAATGAGGATTTCGGCGGAGATAGTAAAGTGCAAGCTGTCGATTATCCCGAAGAAGACTAATTATAACAGGGCTGTCGTAGTAAGACCGCCCGGAAAATAGTCAAAAGGCGGCTTCAGCCAGAAGCCGCCTTTTGACGTCAAATATATAATGAGGTTGATTAAGTAAAAGTATACCAAAGAGGATGGCTCATCCCGGACATCCTCTTTGGTATTTTTCTCTCTTCAGATAAGATACCCCTTGCATTCTAGTTGCTAACTTGAAATTGGCGCAGCAGTTTTACACATAGATTTCAGGGCTTCCACAAATTCCTTTTCAACGAGAGAGACTGCATGGCGAGTTGATCTTATGAGACCGACGGTAATACCTAAACTAACGTCACTGATAGGTATCGGGACTATCTCTCCGGATTGCAAATAAATATCGTCTATCGACATAAATCTGGGGAAAAAGGAGATGGCGATTCCCTGAGATACTACTCTTTTAATCAATTCAAAATTACAAAATCTAAAGACTACATTAGGTTCACCATGTTTTTTAAGAATACTTGTAATACCACCATTATTCTTCGTGAATTCATCATTATAAGCAACAAAGGGATATCCAAGTGCTTCTTTTAGCGATACTGATTCCTTTTGAGCAAGAGGGGAGTCTTTAGAAGCATAGATTAGAAATTCATCTTTGAATAATTCTTCACAGAAAATGTCTTTGCCGGTTATTTCTTCAGTTAGTAATACAATCCCAATGTCGTTTTTGCCGGATTGAATATTCTGCAGGATGTTAATCGATTCAGCAACAGTTAAGGAAATATTAATACTAGGATGCTTTTCCTTTAAGTAATATAAAACATTAGGAATAATTTTATCCCCCATACTGGGTATAATCCCAACGGATAGGTTGCCTGTTAATGCTGAGGTGTTGGAAATCTGTTTGATTTCTTCGATGGTATCAAGAATATGGCGAGCCTTTTCAATGACAATTTCTCCGATTGAAGTCGGATAAGCACCCTGAGGAGTTCGCCTAAAAAGTTGTGTTCCCAGCTCATCTTCAAGTTTACTAATTGATGAGCTTACAGCCGGCTGGGTAATAAAGGCATGTTCAGCTGCTAATGAAATTGAGTTATATTTAGCGACTTCGATTAAAAGAAATAATTGTTCTAATCTCATAATCTATATACCTCCGCTGCGTAATCCCTCGGTGCTACTTATGAAACTAACCCTACACTTTATCCAGCAAAATATTCCGTATTATAGTGTTTTACTTGAGAGTAGAACGTTGCTTATGGTTGCGTACGATACGTGTTACTTTACTTTGACTAATATTTAAGGTGTTTGCAACTTTATATGAACTCCCCAGCATATTATACAATCTGATTATGATAGCCTCTTCATCACTGGTTTTTTTGAGATTTTTCCAGTTGGATAGTTCCTCTTCTAAAATGTTTGAGTGTACATGTCCAGATGGTATTTTAAACATTTTACTGGGTAAATGTTCGGGTAGTATATATCCCTCCGGAACTGTAACCACCAATCGTTCGGCTAAATGCTCCATCTCTCTAATATTTCCGGGCCAGGCATAGCTTTTTAGAACAGCGAGACTTTGTTTATCAAACTTGTGAGTGTATTTATACATCAAGTCATATTTATTCAAAAAAAACTCCAATAGCGGAATAATATCATTAGTTCTTTCTCTTAAAGGCGGAGTATCAATTTCAATGACGCTTAATCTATAGTACAAGTCTTCGCGAAACTTTCCTTCATCGATTAATTGAACTAGGTTTCTGTTAGTCGCGGCGACAATTCTTACATCAATTTTCTTATGCTCCTTGCCACCAACGGGAATAAATCGGCGCTCTTGAATAAGTTCTAATAGTTTTGCTTGGATTCCCAAAGGTATTTCTCCGATCTCATCCAGAAATAAAGTGCCACCATGGGCTAGTTCCACTAATCCTACTTTCCCGAACTTATCTGCGCCGGTGAAAGCGCCCCGGCAATATCCAAATAGTTCTGACTCTAAGAGGTGCTCCGGGATAGTGGCTCCATTAATGCAGATGAAGGGACCATCTTTCCGCTCACTCATTTTATGAATATCCATGGCCAGTACATTTTTTCCGGTACCGGATTCCCCAAGGATAAGAACTGTAGAATTAACTAAGGCAACCCTCTTAACTATTTCCAGACATAACTTCATTCTTTCGTCTCGAAAGGAGTATCCCTTAAAATAGCTGACTTGTTGACTTAACTCATCGACTTTGTTTTTGTAATGTTTTACTAGTTTTTTAGTTTTATCTAAATCCTGTTTTAACTCTTCAAGCTGTGTGATATCACGGCTATTCATAACGATGAATTCAACTTCACCGTCCTGGTTAATCACTGGAGTGGCGGTGACAACAAGTTTTATTCCGGTTTTCGTTTGCTGTTCAACGGTAACAGTTTGCTTGTTTTGAAAGACAATGGGAGCCAAGGCAGGTGAATAATAACCTTCACTCAATAAATAGCTTACATTTTTTCCGATTATCTCAGAAGGATCTAAGCCATAATGCTTCTTACATACTTTATTGACATAGGTTACAATTCCCTTGCTATTAACGACAAAGATCTCATCGAATGAATTATCCAGGATCATTTTGAAGTCTTCTCTGTTCAAACTTTGTTCGTTTATATCTAGCAACTTCGACAACTCCCTTTTTGCAATATTCACAGCAAAATTGATTGAGTATCAACAATAATTGGTATATATTATAGTCTAATGTCATACAAGAGAGTTTGTTTTGAAAATATTTAATTAACTGATTTTATTTATTCGTTAAGATAAACATAAAATCCTGCCACGTTGGAATATTTGAGTCAATATGACTTAAATATTCTGCCATTTTATAACGAGGGTAAGGTGAACAAATAGAAAGGGAAGAAAAACCCGCCTGATTAATGATTTCGGCGATGATAGTTAGATAAAACAAGCATTGACTTACAAGGTTTTACCATTGTAGAGAACAAGTTGACTCAATACTTAGAACGGCATGAAAATTGCATTATATTTTGACATGTTGACTTAAACTTCAGCTAAACAAAAAAAGGAAGGCTAGACTACCTCTATCTAGCTATAAAACCGACGAGTGGTAGTAGTTTATAGGCCAGCAAGGAGATTTGGGGGGTGAAAAGCGCATTATTAAAAAATAAGGAATTCCTGGAGTTCTGAATCACTAGGTATTGAATTAGAGATCGTTTTATTTTTAACATCAAGTCAAATAGACTCTACCTAAGTCTATTTGACTCAAAGTGACTTTAAGGATTAAAGCTAATTAGCTGCCTGAAGTTTCGCGCAAGTACGATAGGAGATGGTGTAATAATGGCTTTAAAATCACGGCTGGAAGTCTTAACGAAGGATGATTTAGTGAGGGTTCATGATGCCACCCTAAAGATTCTTCGGGAGACCGGAGTAGTATTTCACAATGATGAAGCTATTGAAGTCTTTAAGAAACATGGAGCAAGAGTAGAAAATAAAACAGTTTTCATTACTCGGGAATTGGTAGATCAAGCTCTGGCTACAGCTCCACGTACCTTCCGCATGAGGGCTCGTAATGATAAATACTCGGTTACCGTTGGGGAAGGTTTTTTGATACAGCCAAACGTTGGGCCGGTTTATATTCAAGACTTACAGAAGGGACGTCGAGAGGCAACTCTTGAGGATTATGCAAATATCCAAAAACTCTGTCAAGCCAGCGATGTTGTTGATCTAGTAGGCACAATCCCGGTTGATCCCAGTGATGTTAAGAGCAGTGATAAGTATCTACTTATGATGTACGAAGCATTAAAAAACACTGAGAAACCAGTGATAGGATTCTGTGCTAATACCCAACAGGTTCGCCAACAATTGGATATGGTTGAGATGGTCTTGGGTAAACCTGGATTTTTATTGGAGAACCATTGTACAGCGGTACTAGTAAATTCATTAAGTCCATTAGCCTATGCTCCTGATACTCTCGAAACTATGATTGAATATGCAAAACGAAATCAAGTTATCCTACTTGCACCGTGCATTATGGCTGGAGTAAGTGGCCCAATATCACTTTTAGGAACGGCAGTTTTGCAAAACACTGAAACCATAGCAGGACTGGTACTGGTTCAATTAGTGAATCCGGGGACACCGTTAGTCTATGCTACAGCATCAACTTCAGGTTATATGAAAGAAGCTACTTTTGCTGCAGGTTCTCCTGAGGCTATGTTAATAAATACTGCCAGCTTGCAAATGGGTTTAGATTACTATCACTTACCTGTTAGAACTATGTCGGGAATCACCCATTCAAAGACAGTTGATTGTCAGGCAGGGTATGAAACCATGCAGAGCCTGCTAATGGGAATGATGAGCGGTGCCCAGATGTCAGTTCAAAGCTTGGGTGTTTTAGACGCCATTATGACCACTTCCTACGAAAAGTTTATTATTGATGAAGAATTGATCAGAAGAGTACGGCGGATTTCTCAAGGGATCGATACCTCGGATGAAGCATTAGCTGTTGATGTTATTCAAGAGATAGGACACACTGGAACCTATTTGTCGCATATAAGCACATTTGAGAATTTCAGATCATTGTGGACGCCTACTGTTTCAGATTGGGGAAATTATAGCGATTGGAAGAACGCCGGTTCAGAAGATGTTGTTATCAAGGCAAACCGAAAGTATCAACATATTCTGCAAAATGCACCTGAGACTTTACTCGATTCAGAGACGGATAAGGCTTTATTAGAGTTTATCGAGAATGCTAGAGCTCATTAATTTTAATAATTTTTCTAGCTGTCCAGATTTATACCCGGCATAAAAAGACGGAATTATACAACGAAATGTAATTATAATATGATCTATTTGGGAAAGGTTACTAGTTTGTAATTTACAAAAGGTATTGCATAAAGGGAGGATTTATAAATGAGCGATTTCGATCAATTAGCCGATTATGTGTTTAAAGGAAATGCTGCTGCAGTAAAAGAGCTTACCCAGAAGCTGGTAAATGCCGGTGGCGATCCACTGGAAATCATCTCCAAGGGTCTACTAATTGGTATGGATATTGTAACTCCAAAATTTAAAGCCGGAGAGATGTATGTTCCTGAGGTAATGATGGCGGCAAGGGCTTTATCAGAGGGGATGAATATTGTTAAGCCGTTGCTTACCGGAGAAGACATTGCAGTTAGTAAAACAATCATTATTGGAACAGTTGCCGGAGATCTACATGATATCGGTAAGAATTTAGTTGTCATGATTATGGAAAGCGGCGGTTTTAATGTAGTTGATTTAGGTGTCGATGTATCTCCGGAAAAATTTGTAGCAGCTATTAAAGAGCATAATGCAAAAATCGTTGGTTTATCTGCTCTCTTGACCACAACAATGCTAAATATGAAAGTCACAATTGACCATATCGCCAAAGAAGGATTACGAGATCAAGTTAAGATTCTTGTGGGAGGGGCTCCGGTTTCTCAAAGCTTTGCAGATGAAGTCGGGGCAGATGGTTATTGTGCAGACGCTATGGCTGCTAAAGAGATGGCTACTGCATTCTTAAACTAGTTTTCTGTGAAAAGATATCAGAACATATTAAATGTTGCAGAAGTTATGGAGGTGGAAGAATTGAGAAGTGAAGTTCAAGCAGGAGTTTCAAAATTTGAGGGTTTCGGACTTAATATTTTTTCTGACAATGAACTTTATGATATCCACAGTGGAACCCTTGAAGTTCTGGAAAAAACAGGGATTAAAGTCGAGTCTAAAGAAGCCTTAGAAATTTTCGCTGCAGGAGGAGCTAGTGTAAATTTCGAAACACGAGTCGTGAAAATTCCTCCGCATATTGTAGAGGATGCTATTCGCTCAGCTCCTAATACAATTCTTTTGGCAGGTAGAAATCCTAAACATGATATTATACTGGGTGGCAAAAGAGTTCACTTTATTAATTTTGGCGAAGGAGTCTCAATCATCGACCCGTATACCAAAGAGTATCGGAAGACTACTAAGCAGGATGTAGCTAATATTTCGCGTTTTTGTGATGCAATGAGTGAAATGGATGCGGTTTTACGTCCGGTGGCTCCTCAGGATGTACCGGCAGAGGCTGCTGTCGTTCATAATGCTGAGGTGATTTTCAATAATACTTCCAAGCATGTATTCATCGGTACTGAAGGTGGAAAAAACTTTAAAAAGGTTCTGAAGATGGCTGCTGCCATAGTCGGGGGAGAAGAAAAGCTGCGGGAAAGGCCAATCTTCTCTTGCAATGTTTGCCCAACAAGCCCGTTACAATTAGTAGGCCATTGTACTGAAGTAATTATTGAAGGTGCCCGGGCTGGCATAGCAGTAAACGTACTATCAATGGCTATGGCTGGAGCTACCTCCCCAATTACCTTAGCAGGGAGTCTTGTAACACACAATGCTGAAGTTTTAAGTGGCATCGTCTTAAGCCAGCTAACCCGCAAGGGAGCACCGGTTATCTATGGTAGTTCAACAACAATTATGGATCTGCGTTTTGCTACGGCACCGGTTGGATCTCCGGAACTCGGAATGATCAATGCAGGTGTTGCGAAACTTGCCCAGTTTTACTTACTGCCGAGCTGGGTAGCCGGTGGCTAGGTAGATAGCAAACTCCCGGATGCCCAGGCATCTCATGAGTTCACAATTACCGCTATGCTGACAGCGTTGGCAGGGTCCAACCTGATCTATGGCGCAGGTATGTTGGAACTCGGCATTACCTATGACTATGCACAAATGGTCATGGATAATGAGATGGCTAGGATGATTAAAAAGGCTGTTTGTGGGATAAGTGTGTCTGATGAAACTCTGGCAATAGATGTTATTAAAGAGGTAGGTACCGCTGGTAACTTTATTGGTCAAGAGCACACCTTCAAACACATGCGTTCTCAATCTAAAAGTAATGTTATTGACCGCCGTATGAGAGACGTCTGGCTGGCTGATGGTGGTAAAGATTTTTCGGAAAGAGCTTATGATGTGGCTAGATCCATACTCGAAGACTATAAGCCGGAGCATCTGCCAGAACGTGTTCAAGCGGAATTACGCGCTATAGTAGAAGAAACTGAAAAAGAGTATGGTGTCAACCGTTAAGTTACGACAGAAATAACTAAATATTAAGGATAGTAATGAGGAGAACGAGCTAACAACTTTAGTTCTTCTCATTGCTAAATAAAGATACCTAATGAGTTCCAACCCATGGTAATACTCAGGCCACCATCAATAGCGATTCTTGGATGGGGCTAGGAGTAATTCTAGCTGTTAAGCGTAGATAGTCAGATAGTAGGCCTGAAAGTATTGAGCTCGAAATGAGTAAACCGGGAAGGTCGACAGTTTCGAAACTCTTTGAGGAGTTGTGATTTAACAATGAAAAGAGAAGCACTAACCCAGAAATTATTGGTATTAGGGGTCGACGGGATGGATCCCAAAATAACCCGGAAGTTCTTGGCAGAAGGAATAATGCCAAACTTACAAAAATTTATAGAAAAAGGTTCGGCAAGAGAAGACTTATCCCACTTAGGTGCCCTGCCAACGATTACACCTGCCTGCTGGACGACCTTGGCAACAGGCGCTTATCCTGGAACACACGGAATTACCTGCTTTTGGCGGCAGTCACCAAAGAGCTTGGACGCTGTTGTCTATAATATGGATTCTAGAAATTGTGAAGCTGAGCAGTTATGGAATGTAACGACTGAAGCCGGCCTCAAAACCTTAGTATGGCATTGGCCCGGTTCCGCCTGGCCTCCGACCAGTGACAACCCAAATTTACACGTGGTTGATGGAACACAACCGGGTTCTGTTAATATGGGTGTGGCACAACTTGATTGGGAAAAAGTTATCGCTGCTAATGAGGAAATTACAGAATTAATATATGCTCCCAAACTTGAACGTCCTGCCGGTACCGGTTGCATGATTTCCGATCTGAGTGCTATTACTGAGGATGAAGAAGAACCAGCTACCGATATGATGGAATTATGGTATGGTGAAGCTGCCATGACAGGCAGTGAAATCCGCGAATATATCATGGGACCAGAAAATATGGAAATGGTCATTGAATCTATTCCTCATTATGATGTAGTCAATTCACCGCTGAAAAATGCAGAAGGATGGGCAGCTGCACCGGCCGACGCCAAAGAATTTACTATTTTAACCTCCGATGGTATTGTAAGACGACCCACCCTGATTTTGAAGAATGCTGATGGTATTTATGACCGTATAGCAATTTATAAAAATAAGAAGGCAGAGAAGCCAATCGTAGTATTAGAACTCGGGAAAATGGTTTCCGGTATTGTAGATGACATTAATAAAGAAGGTGTATTAAAACCAGCCTGTCGTTCAATGAAACTCCTGGAACTTTCTACCGATGGTACATCGGTGAAACTGTGGATCAGTAATGCCTTGGATATTGCCCAGGATAAATTATGGCATCCAAAAGAATTGTTAAAAGATGTCGTAGAGAATGTTGGACCGGTTCAGCCTGTCAGCTTGGTTGGGGGAGAAGATGCTTACCTGGTTGAGAAGGTTTATGAACCTGCCTGGGATTCATATAGTCAATGGCAAGCAAAGGCTTTAAATCATTTAATTAAAACCCGGGATTACCAGGTAGTGTTTACTCATTTGCATAATGTTGACTGTGCAGGTCATATGTTTTGGCACTTAGCGAAAAATCTAGAGCGCTGGAGTTATACTGACCCTGAAGTTAATCAGAACTTTATTCGGAAGTTTTACATTCAGACAGACAAATATTTAGGCGAATTCTTACATCTGTTAGATGAAGGATGGACAATCATGATTCTAGCTGACCATGGTTTATTGGTAGGGGAAGAATTCCCACCACAAATCGGTGAATATGGCGGCATGAATGTACAGGTAATGGAGGAACTCGGTTATACCGTAATGAAAAAGGGCGAAAACGGTAAAACTTTGAAAGAAGTAGATTGGGAAAAGACAACAGCTGTTCAGACTCGAAGTAACTATATATATATCAACTTAAAGGGTCGTGATGCCCATGGCATTGTTGATCCGGCAGACAAATATGAGCTGGAAAGAAAAATCATGTCCGACTTGTACTCCTATAGATATAAAGGACAGCGAGTTATCGGGCTGGCAATGCGGAATAAAGACGCCGTTGTCTTAGGAACAAACGGTCCTCAGTGTGGGGATATCTTCTTTACTGTCGATGAGGGGTTTAGCCGTTTACATGGCGATGGGTTATCCACTGTAGAGGGCGCTTTCGAGACTTCTGTTTCCCCAATTTTCCTAGCAGCAGGGAATGGAATTAAAGAAAACTTTAAAACAGTTCGAACCATTAGACAAGTTGATATTGCACCGACTATCGCAACATTAGTAGGTGTAAGAATGCCTGCCCACTGTGAAGGGGCACCAATCTATCAGATTTTAACCGAAGAATTCTAATAAGGAAAAGGCAGGCTGATTCGCTGACTTCGTGGAATAGCCTGCCTTTTTGATGAAATTTTTGTCAATAGGGACTATCTTAAAGGAGTGAAAAACATGTCCTTAGAACAATTAAATGCAAATAGTTTCGAAAAAATAATCTATGATAATGAGGAATCATGTCTCGTTATTTTCTCAAGAAAAGCTTGCCATGTTTGTAAAGAGGTCGTTCCTCTTTTGGAAGAGCTTCAACCGCAATACCGAGACAGAGTTGGTTTCTATTACGTGGATGTAGAAGAAGATAAAAACTTGTTCCAACGATTCTCTTTAAAAGGAGTTCCTCAAATTCTTTTCTTTAAGGACGGTGAATATCAAGCAAAATTGGCAGGGGCTGTTGACGAAGAGAAAGTCATAGATAAAATTGCAGAAGTTATGGAATCGTAATCACAAACATTCTACAGAGAGGAGTAATATGGAAAAATGGGATATGTGACCTACGATTTAATCATTATCGGCGGGGGGCCCGCAGGACTAACGGCGGCTATTTATGGGGGAAGAGCGAAGCTGAGAACTTTGGTTATTAACAAAGGGACGGTTGGCGGTTTGGTCAATACGACACGAGAAATTGTCAATTATCCGGGCTATGGCCAAATCAGTGGATCCGATCTTATGAAAGACTTTAAAAAGCATGCTGATTCCTTTGGTGTTGAATTCTCACGAGATGAAGTTGTAAGTGTTAATTTTTCTCAAGAAGATAAAATCATCTGTACGAAGAAAGGGAAAGAATACATGGCTAAGGCGGTTATCATTGCTTGTGGCAGTGAGCCGAGACTATTAAATATTCCTGGCGAAAAGCGGCTTCAGGGTAGTGGAGTTGCGTATTGTGCAACTTGTGATGCCGAGTTTTTTGAAGGCGAAGAGGTTGTTGTCGTTGGCAGCGGGGATCAAGCCATTGAAGAAGGTATGTACATTACCAAGTTCGCTCGCAAAGTCACTGTGATTGTACTTCATGATGAAGGCGTGCTCGATTGCAATAAAGTGAGTGGGGAAAGGGCTTTCCAAAATGAAAAGATGGAGTTTGTATGGAACTCCACTATTCAAGAAGTCCTGGGCGAGGCTAATGTCGAGGGGGTTAAAATCAAGAACTTAAAAACGGGACTTTCCAGCGAACTTACTTGCCAGGGTGTTTTTTTCTTTGTTGGGATGATTCCTTCGACTCATTTTCTTAAGGAAAGTGGCATTGGGATGGACAGAAGAGGCTATATTCCTGTCAATGACTTAATGGAAACAGATCTAGAAGGGGTCTATGCGGTGGGAGACAATCGGGTTAAATATTTAAGGCAAGTGGTTTCAGCGGCAGGTGATGGGGCAACGGCCGCAGTCGCTGCCGAGCGCTATATTGAGGAACTGAACGGGTTTCGTACCAGTGTACTGAAAAGCGATAAAAAAGTGCTCTTACTTTTCTTCAATGCCTTAAATAATGAAAGCTTGGAGTTTAGCACGTTATTAGAAGAGGCAAATCAAGAACTATCGGAACCCTACAAGGTGTTGAAAATCGATACGGCTACAAAGAAAAGTCTGGCACAAAAGTATGATGTTGAAATCGTGCCAGCAGTTGTTGTATTGGACAGAGGGCAAGAGATCAAGCGATTGGACTATTCAATGGATAAAGAAAAACTTAAAGCTCAATTAAGATAAGACAAATCATTATTAGGAAATAGTAAAGAATTAAAATCAAAGGAACCTACCTTTGTGGGATGGGTTCCTTTAATTTTTGCCTATTTTTTCAGTTTGGGTTAAAATGATCAGTGGCCTGAATTTTATAACCATTAGAATAGGTTTGCTGTAATGAGTTAATTATGACGCTTTATTTCTGATATGCGAAAAAAAAGGATATAATGAAGCTATACTTTATTTTAGACAGGATGGATTATCAATGAATACCTTTAATAAACTTGGAATCGACGAATCTTTAGTAACTGCTCTTAAACAACAAGGGATTGTTGAGCCAACTGTAATTCAAGAGCAAGCAATACCCTATATCTTAGCTGCGAAAGATGTATTGGGCCAGTCAGAAACAGGAACAGGTAAAACCTTAGCTTTTCTGCTTCCGATTATTCAAAAGATCGATACTCTCAAGAAAGAAACTCAAGCAATGATTCTTACTCCTACCCATGAACTAGCAATCCAAATTCAGCGTGAGATAGAAACTTTAGTAAAAGATTCTGGTATTGCAGTTACTTCCGCTGCAATCATTGGAAACGTAAATATTTCTCGGCAAATTGAAAAATTAAAGCAAAAACCGCATATAATAGTGGGTTCCAGTGGAAGAATTCTTGAGCTAATTCAAAAGAAAAAGATAGTAGCTCAAACTGTTAAGACAATTGTGCTTGATGAAGCTGATCGTCTGCTTGATGAAAATAACAGCGATATTGTTAAAGGGGTAATAAAGACGACCCTAAGCAGAACCCAGCTATTGTTGTTTTCGGCGACCTTATCCCCGCTGACCGAACAGAAGGCATCGGCACTATTAAAAACTCCTGAAGTCATTCGAGTGACCGAAACAATCATGATTGCTCCCACTGTTGAACATATGTATTTTTTAGCAGAACAGAGAGATAAAATTGAAGCCCTGAGAAAATTAATTAGAATAATCATCCCTACGCGAGGGCTGATTTTTATTAATAAAAGTGAAGAGATTGAAAAAACCGTCTTAACACTAAAATATCACGGTTTAGAAGCAGAAGGCATTTTTGGAGGGGCTAAAAAGGCTGAACGAAAAAAGGCGATGGATGACTTTAGGAGTGGAAAAAGCTCATTGTTAGTGGCTTCAGATATAGCTGCCAGAGGATTAGACATAAAGGGTATCACCCATATCTTTAACTTAGATTTGTCGGAAGATCCTCAGCTTTATCTTCATAGAGTCGGCAGAACAGGCAGGGCAGGTAATAAGGGGATTGCAATTTCAATCGTCAATCCACAGGAGGTTCAGGTTTTAAGAAAGTTAGAAAGCGTTTTTGGAATTCAGATTAGCTCCAAGGAAATGTCTCAAGGAAAGATCGTTGACGTAAGAAAAAAGTTACAGAGGAAAGTGTGATGTAGTATAATCAAGTAAAACCTAGATGGAATCCAAGGGTTTAGCCACGAAGTGGAGGGAATTCTTGATATGCAGTCTTCTCCTTTAGAGTTAGCGCAAAAACTAGATGAAGAAGGTTATTTAATAGATCCAATAACAGCGACAACCTTATTTCTTGCTTTAGCCCTAGATAAACCTTGTCTTATTGAAGGGCCTGCCGGGGTGGGCAAGACACAGTTGGCTTTAGCTCTGGCGCGAGCAGAGAAAAGAAGACTTATTAGGTTACAGTGTTATGAAGGACTTGATTTAAGTAAGGCGTTGTATGATTGGAATTATGCTAAACAACTCTTGCGCTTGCAGCTTGCCAAAACTGAAGAGTGGGATGAAATAAAGTTTGATTTATTTTCGGAAGAGTTTTTACTCTCTCGGCCGCTTTTAGAAGCAATTCTATCTTCTGAGCCAGTTCTATTACTCATTGATGAGTTAGATAAAAGCGATGAAGAATTTGAGAGCTTTCTTCTGGAGCTGCTAGCTGAGCGACAGGTTTCTATTCCCGAATTAGGAACTATAACTTCGAAAACAAAACCAATTGTAATTTTAACCAGCAATAATTCTCGCGATTTTAGCGATGCCTTAAGACGACGTTGTATACATATTTATTTGACATATCCCAGCTTAGATAGAGAAATATCGATTCTTAGAGCCCATGCTCCGGAGCTGGCGGATAGCTTAGTTAGAGATGTTTGTGAGTTTGTTGCTAAAGTAAGAAAATTGCCGTTGCAGAAGCTGCCTAGTGTATCCGAGACCATTGACTATGCTCGGGCCTTAAAAGTTCTTCAGATGGAGGAATTGAATTATGGTAACCTCCTTGGGACTTTGAGCGTTTTGTTAAAATACCCTAAGGACATTGGGAAGCTAGAAGAACGCCTTAAAAAGTGGGAAACCGAGAGTAGACAAAGTAAGGATAATCAATAAATGGGAGCTATGAATGGATGGACTTTTATTCGTCTAATCAATGCTCTCAGGCAAGTTTCTCTATCAATATCCGCTAAAGATATTCTGGATGCTCAAACCTGTCTGGCTCGCTACCCGGAAATACCGCCTAAACAAATATTGAGATCATTATTTATTCATCGCCCACAAGATACTGGGGTCTTTGAGGCGGTATGGAGAATAGTCGTAGGATGTGCAGAGTCCTTAAATTCTCAGGATTCAAAGGATACATCTGTCAAAAAGGATTTGGAAGACCATAATAGTCCAGGGATAGGCGGACAAGGCACGGGTCGCGGTACCGGAGGAATTAGCCTTACAAGTTGCAGAAATATTCTGGATTCGTCTAAAGTTTCCAGAATGATTTCCTTATCGAGGATAGAAGAGTTGGTAGGTAGTGAGCAGGAATTTGAAGATATTGTGAAAAAGATTTTAACGGATCTGGATTATTTTACTTGGATTAATTCTTCTGACTTGGCTTATCAACGGGGTTCGCTTTCAGAAGATGATTGGATTTTACATCATAATGCTCGAGCCACTATCATAAATGAAATTCAGCAGCAGATTTTGACGGTTCAGGTAAAGCACCATAACAGTTGGGAACCCCTGGTTCGACAGCATTGGCTATATAAATCTTTAAGTTTATTGTCAGAAGAGGAAAAGGAGCTTGTAAAATCCAGTATTAGAAAATGGACCCGGAAATTAGCCTTAAATCAAGGAGCTCGATGGAAATCCTCTAAGAAAGGAACCATAGATATAGCTCAAATCATTCGGCAAAGTGTTCAATGGGATGGACATTTCTTTAAACTATACTTTAGAAATAAAATACCGCAAGTACCGGAATTAGTAGTGCTTTGCGATGTTTCAAATTCAATGGCCTCCTTCGTGGAATTCTTAATCTATGTGGTGACCTGCTTTAGAGAGAGAATTAGAAAGGTACGAATATTGTTTTTCATTGATTCAATATGGGATGTGACTGAGCTTGTTAGGAATGAAGAATTAACTGAAGTAAAACAGGAAATAAAAAGCTGGGGTCATAAAGTGAGTTCTGGCTTTTCGAATTATGGAGCTGTCTTCAGAGAACTTGCAGAGAAAAAACTCCAAGATATATCTTCGCAAGCAGTGCTTGTTATTCTGGGAGATGGTAAGAACAACTATCATCAAGCTCAAGCAGAATATCTTGCTCAGATCGCGGAAAAAGTACGCAAGGTGTTTTGGCTGAATCCTTTGGAAAGAAGTGAGTGGTCGGAACCGGATAATACAATGAGAGAATATCAAATCTATTGTTCTAAGGTATATCGGTGCCGTACTGCGAGAGATTTACAGAAAATCGTAAAAGATGTGTTTTAGCGATAAAGGCATATAAGCTGAAGCTTTGTACAATGCATATTGTAAAAATGTCGGTTGTCTTCGATGAAGCAGCCGGCATTTTTTTTTTGACTATTATCAGACCTCAGAATCTCCACTTCTTTTCTGTGAGCTCTTCAAGCCACTTTACAATTTTAACAAGTACTACATTTTACTGACACCAAATGATTATGTCATGTATATACTGCTATAAGGCATATGCTGATATTGTTGACCGATACATATAGGTAGGTATTTAGGGGGTGTCTTGTAATGATAAAACATACTGTTAAAAAGGGTGAAACACTACATAATATTGCAAAGAAGTACGGTATAAACCTTAACGCATTACTGGCTGTTAATTCATCGATTAGAAACCCTGCGTTAATCCAGCCGGGTCAAGTAATTAACATTCCAAGGCCGGCAGTTCAGAGAACCATTGTAATTCCCCGAGAAAACTATGGTTATGACGAAATGCTTAATGATCTGCAGTCTCTGGAAGAGTTATATCCTTTTATTGAAGTCAACTCTATTGGATCTACCGTTATGGGCCGTTCTATTCCGGTTGTAAAGCTCGGACATGGAAAAAAGGAAGTCCACTATAATGGTTCTTTTCATGCTAATGAATGGATTACAACTGTCCTGTTAATGAAGTTCATTGAAAACTATGCTAAAGCATATGCTTCAGGGAAAAAAATCGGTTCCTTTAATATCCCAGGCTTGTTTGAAACGACTTCTTTATGGATTGTTCCTATGGTCAATCCGGATGGAGTGCAGCTTGTGCAGGGGAAAATTGCGACGAACACTAAGACTTATCAAACTGCCTTAATGATTAATTCAGGTTCTCGAGATTTCAGTGGGTGGAAAGCCAATATTCGAGGTGTAGACTTAAACGATCAATTTCCAGCTCATTGGGAAACTGAAGTTTCGAGACGAGCAGCATCTGCGCCTTCCCCGCAGAATTATCCCGGGAATGCACCTCTATCAGAGCCGGAGTCTAGGGCTATAGCGGAGTTTACCCGATCACATAATTTTCGGTTGGTTAGTGCATTCCATACCCAAGGAGAGGAGATTTATTGGGGATATCGGGGGTTAGAGCCTAATGAATCTCAACTGATCGTAACCCGTTTGGTTGAAGTCAGTGGATATGAAGCTGTTCGTTATGTTGAAAGTGATGCAGGGTATAAGGATTGGTTTATTCAAGATTGGAGACGCCCGGGATTTACCGTCGAGTGTGGTCTTGGGGTAAATCCTCTGCCCATTGCTCAGTTCTGGGATATTTGGGGCAAAGTGATCGGGATTTTCTTGATGGGAATTAATGTTTAGAAAACTGGTTGAGTTTATCTCATTTCTTAATTTCCCTGGCAATTAATGCAGCCCCTAAAGCGGCTGTGATGACTGGTTCTTGTGATATAAGTAAGGAAAAGAACTTTTTGTCTGGGTAACGCTTCATTCGATAATTGCCCTTTAAGCTGGCCTCTTTAAGAAGTAATTCCAGTGCATTTGAAAAGTTTATTTGGCCGTTATTATCAGACATTCATAGTACTCCTCTCCATATGTTTAACACTTTGATTTTGGGTTTGTTGATAAGATTGATACTATTCCTCACGAAGAGCACGTTTCAAAATTTTCCCAATAGCAGTCATAGGAAGCTCATCTCGAATCTCTACCTGCTGAGGGACTTTGTACGGTAAAAGATGTTGTCGGCAAAATTTGATAACATCATGCTCCTTGGCACTGGCGTCTTCTTTTAAAGTAATAAATGCCTTAACGACCTCCCCTTTATAATCGTCAGGAATACCGATTACGCATGCCTCTTTTACAGATGGATATTGGTAGAGGACATCTTCAACTTCGCGGGGATAGACATTAAATCCCCCGCTAATAATCATGTCCTTCTTGCGATCGATTAAATAGAAGTAACCATCTTCATCCATATAGCCAATATCGCCGGTATATAACCAACCTTCTCGAAGTGCTTGAGAAGTTTCTAGAGGTTGATTATAATATCCGAGCATGACCTCCGGACCCGTGAGTGATATTTCGCCGACTTCTAGGGGCGGCAAGTTCTTCCCGGTCTGAAGATCTTTTACTTGCATATAGACATCCGGAAAGGGTATCCCAATACTGCCGGTTTTATTAACACCACGATAGGGGTTGGCACAGACAGCTGTAACCACTTCAGTCAACCCATAGCCTTCCATAAGCCTGCTTCCTGTTAGGTCTTCGAATTTGCGCTTAACTTCAGGGGCTAAAGGAGCTGCTCCGACAAAACAACCTCGCAGAGAGGAAAGATTATACCGAGATAAACAGGGATTGTTAATAAGGCCTATAAACATGGTAGGAACTCCAGCAAATAGTGTTGGATGGTAGCGATGAATACCTTTGAGAATCTCATCTCCATTAAAACGCGGAATAAGGACACAGGAAGATCCTGAGATTAAAGGTGCATTCATACAAACTGACATTCCAAAACCATGAAATATTGGTAGAACTGCAAGTAAACGATCATTTTTATGCATTTGAACCCAGGCTGCGCCCTGACTCGCATTGGCAACTAAGGCTTGATGTGTGAGCATAACCCCTTTCGGCTTACCGGTTGTTCCTCCGGTATAAATTAACACTGCGATATCTCTATAAAGATCAATTGCGCAAGGGTTGGGTAGCTGTTCTTTTTGAACAAGTAGGGTTTTAAGCCACTGGCAATAGGGTAAGCGTGCTTTGGTTTCGGCAGGTACTTTCCTTGACAATCGATAAATATATTTAATTGGGATAGGCATAAATTCATTTAGCCCCGTATAATAGGTATGTTCTAAGATCAGATGCTCGTTATTGTTGTGTAAAGATCGCCGTACGTTTTCCAATCGCCCAGCTAAGAGATCCAAACTAATAACCATACGGACTTGGGCATCACGAAAAATATGAATTAGTTCAGATTCTGTGCTTAAAGGATTAACTGGGACTACTATTGCGCCTAAACTTAAGATGGCATAGTAACTTATTACATATTGAGGGCAGTTCGGCAGTAATAATGCGATTCGATCACCCTGTTGAATGCCAATTTTATGTAATGATGTTGTTAAGCTATTAATATATGAGCCTAATTGTTGATAACTTATCTTGCGGCCGAAAAAAATCAAGGCAATAGCCTCAGCGTGATTTTTGACACTTTTATGAAATAAACTAGGAAGAGGTTCTTGAGGATAACTCAATGTTATAGGAACCTCAGAATCATAATGTTTGGTCCAAGGAAGGAATTTTTCATGGGTAGAGACCTTGCTCATCGCTTTTCCCCCTTTGAAAAAGTTAATTTAGTATATATCATTACTATATAGGGATATGTTTTGATGATAAAAAATATTTTAAATATTCAAAAAATAACCATTCTTAGAGTTGTCTTTGCGATTTGAAATTATTGGAGATAAATTCGTTTTTAATTTTTATTGCAAAAAAGTAATATTTATAAGGAGGAAAATTTAAATATTTGGAGAATACTATTACACATAGAATTAATCTAAAAGATGGAGGCTGAACTATGACAAATCTAAGAGAACTTTATGTATGTAGCATTTGTGGTAATGTTGTGGAGGTTGTTAATACTGGAGCATCTGCATTGGTCTGTTGTAATAAACCGATGAATATACTACAGGCGGGTACAACAGATGCTAGCCTAGAAAAACATGTTCCTGTAATTGAAGCAGTAAGTGGGGGTATTAAAGTTAAAGTTGGCAGTGCTGCTCACCCTATGGAAGAAAAACATTTCATTCGGTTTATAGAGGTTTTGACAAAGGAACAAGTCCTTAGGGCAGAACTTGAACCGGGGCAAGCGCCTGAAGCTACTTTCTTGGTTGCTGAAAACGAGGTTATTGAGGTTAGAGAATACTGTAACATTCATGGTCTATGGAAGACGAGTAAGTAAAATGGTTAATAGAGCAGGTAGGTAGGCAAGTTTTACCTGCCTGCTTTTTTCAGCATCCACGGTTATTTATTACAACGGCGATGCTTTTGTTCTTTTATGACTTTAAATTAGGATTGCTTGACACTTTTAGAGGGATATTCTATAGTTTTATTGTAATAGGTAAAAATGTTCTATTATGATTACAATGTGGTGTTTAGAACTTTACATAATCACCAGTCTGTTATAGCAAAATGTTAATGGAAGGGGTAAAAACTATGAACCTAACTAAAGAGAATACAATTATTGGCTTTATTGGTACAGGTGTTATGGGTAAGAGCATGGCCGGTCACTTGCTTAAGGCGGGATATAGGGTAGTGGTCTACAACCGCACTAAGGCAAGCGCTGAGGATTTAATTATAATGGGTGCAGTGTGGGAAGATTCAATTGCGGCGTTAGCTGCCAAGTGTAATGTAGTTATTACAATGGTTGGTTATCCAAAAGATGTAGAAGAGGTATATCTAGGAACTAATGGAATTCTGCAAAATGCTAAGAAGGGCAGCTATTTCGTTGATATGACTACCTCATCTCCCGACCTTGCTAAGAAGATCTATAATGAGGCATCAGTCCTCGGTATGTATGTACTAGATGCACCCGTATCTGGAGGAGATGTAGGAGCCAAAGAGGCTCGTCTGGCGATAATGGTCGGTGGGGATGAAGAAGTATTTAATAGAATACTGCCAATTTTTGGTTGCTTAGGGAAAAATATTGTTTTACAAGGAAGTGCCGGGGCCGGTCAATACACAAAGATGTGCAATCAAATAGTAATTGCCTCAACCATGATCGGGGTATGTGAATCAATGGCCTACGCTCAAAAGGCAGGGCTTAAGCCTGAGGTTGTCTTAAAAAGTATTGAAACGGGAGCGGCAGCAAGTTTCTCCTTAAGTAACCTTGCGCCGCGTATGTTAGCTAATAACTTTGCGCCGGGTTTTTATGTTAAGCATTTCATTAAGGATATGACGATTGCTTTAGAGTCCGCAAAACAGATGGGATTACTCACACCGGGTTTAGAGTTAGCAAAGACCTTATATGAGAAGCTCGCAGAACGTGGAGAGGAGAATAGCGGGACACAAGCGCTGTTCAAACTGTATCTGGAGCATAACTAAAGATAATCGTAAATTGGTTAAGGAGAGCATATATGCTCTCCTTTTTAACAAGCTCAATATTAAGATTACATGAGGTTTCCTTATTGTGAATTTAAGGTTAGCAATAAAACAGTAAAAAACTAGAAGGTATTTTTGGGGGATATGTAGAAGAGATGATAATATAAGGAAAAATTCGTAAAGATTAAGAAATAATATCCTGTATAAGGTGATTCCTTAGCTTTTTACATATTTTTCTGCCTATTTATAGCCGGAAACGATAATCGTATTTGCATAATAACTTCTATAGGAAGAGAATAGATCGTTAGAATATCATTTCAACTAGATTTACCAAGGTATCGGAGATCAGTTCACTATATAATATCTTAATTATCGCCATATTGACTTATTACGACCACAGTGCTAGTCTTATTTTGTAAGTGAAATAAATAATTTGCAAAATAATTAAATACAAGTTTGTGCATTTTGTTACGTTTGACGTGATATATATCTAATAGGACAAGTTTTGTTGCTAATTAGTATGTGAAAGAAATCATATACCTCATGATCAACGAGTTAGTGGGAGCGAGAAAAAGCTAAATACTATGAAAGCAAATATCTCCTATTAAGGTAGGAGGAGTGCTATAAGGTTGGTTCGAGAAAGCTCTTGATCCAACTGCCTCGGTTAATGCCGAGAGTCTATTGACATATAAGGGAGGTAGAAGGATGGCGCATAAGAGTATTTTAGTGGTCGGAGGAGGAGTGAGCGGACTTACAGCCGCTATTGAAGCTTCCGAGGCAGGAAGCGAAGTTTATCTGGTTGAACAGAAATCCTACCTAGGTGGTAGAGTGGCCCAGATGAATCAGTACTTTCCTAAGCTGTGCCCACCGAACTGCGGGCTGGAGATTAATTTTAAACGGATTAAGCAAAATCCCCGCATCAAATTCTTCACTTTGTCAGAAATCGAAAAGATTGATGGAGTAGAAGGAGACTATACTGTAACTGTTAAGTCAAATCCTCGTTATGTGAATCATAATTGTACTGCATGTGGCAAATGTACAGAGGCATGTCCGGCAGAGCGGGCTAATGAGTTTAATTATGGAATGGGTAAAACAAAGGCTATTTATAACGCTCACGAGTTTGCATTCCCAATGAAGTATGTGATTGATGGATCAGCTTGTTTGGGAGCAGAATGTGGGAAATGTGTTGCTGCCTGTGAATATGGCGCTATTGAATTAGATATGTCGGCTAAAAGCTTTAATTTAAATGTTGGAGCAATCGTGTGGGCTACCGGTTGGGAACCCTATGATGCTAAAAAGGTAGACTATTACGGTTTTGGACGTCATCAAAATGTTATCACAAACGTTATGATGGAAAGATTGGCTGCTTCCAATGGTCCTACCGCGGGAAAAATCCTTCGTCCATCTGACGGAAAAGAAGTAAAAACCATTGCTTTTGTTCAGTGTGCAGGATCCCGAGATGAAAATCATCTTCCTTATTGTTCAGGAGTTTGTTGTATGGCTTCGCTTAAACAAGCAACCTACGTAAAATCCGCCAGCCCAGATGCAAAAGTCTATATGTTTTATATAGATGTTAGAGCGATGGGAAAGCACGAAGATTTTTATACAAAAGTCCAAGATGATATAAACATGATAAAAGGAAAAGTTGGCGAGATTTCAGAAGATCCTGAGACGAAGGATTTAATCGTCCAAGTTGAAAACCAATTAACTGGTGAAATCATGAAGGAAACCGTTGATATGGTTGTACTAGCGACAGGTATGGCGCCATCTACCTCGAGTGCACTCGATACAATATCCTATGATGAGGATGGCTTTATTGTTTCCCAACCAGGAATTTTCGGTGCAGGATGCGCTAAGAAGCCTTTGGATGTTTCCTCATCGGTAAAAGATTCTACATCTGCAGCGCTTAAGGCCATTCAATCTACGGTGAGGAGGTAGCCCAATGGTTAAAAAAACAGGTGTTTATATCTGTACTGGATGTAGTCTAGGAGAATCTCTGGAAATAGAGAGCCTGTCCAAGGTTGCTACCAAGGAAGGCAAGGTTCCTGTATGTAAGACCCACCCCTTTCTCTGTGGTTCTGAAGGGGTAGAGTTAATAAAGAGCGACATTGAGAATGAAGGCGTTAACACAATTCTTATTGCTGCTTGTTCCCCGCGTGTTAATTATGATGTTTTTGAATTTGACTCAGTTATTATGGAGAGAGTAAATCTTCGGGAACAGGTCATCTGGAGTCAAACAGCAAACGACGAAGACACCCAGATGATGGCTGAAGATTATCTAAGAATGGGTCTTGCTAAGGTGAAGCACATTGAATTGCCTGAACCTTATCAAGGTGTAAATATGGTTAAAACCCTATTAGTTGTTGGCGGTGGCTTGACAGGTATGACATCTGCGCTAGAAGCTGCCAAAGCAGGGTATAAGGCTGTTTTAGTTGAGAAAAGCCCAGCTCTTGGAGGCTGGATGAATAGCTTATTTAAACAAGTTCCTCGAAAAGCACCCTATACTGCACCTGAAGAGGTAGATGTTGCTGAGTTAATTAAAGAGGTTGAAGCTAATCCAGATGTTACAGTCTATACAGGTGCAGAGATTCTTGAAATAGCTGGTTCACCAGGTATGTTCGATGCATCAATCAGCCAAAATGGTGCAACAATTTCGGAAAGAGTCGGCTCCGTCGTTCTTGCTACAGGAGCTGTGCCATATGATCCGACAAAATTGGATTATCTTGGGTATGGTAAATATGAGAATGTAATCACTGGACTGCAAATGGAAGAAATAGCTTCTAAAGGAAAAATCCTTCGTCCGGATGGTAAAGAAGTACAAACTATTGCCTTTATCCAATGCGCAGGATCACGGGATCCTGAACACTTACCCTATTGTTCGGCAACATGTTGCGTAGAGTCCTTAAAACAGGCTTCTTATATTAAAGAACAAAACCCGGAAGCAAATGTTTTTGTTTTCTATAAAGATATGAGAACACCGGGTCAATACGAGAGGCTCTATCAACAAGTTCAAAAAGATGGAAGTATTTTCGTCAGGGGAGAAATTAAAGGTATTACCGAAGATGGCGAAAAGAACCTGCTTATTGAAGCAACCGATGTTCTATCTGGAGCAACGATATCTACTGAAGCAGTAGATATGGTAGTTCTAGCAAATGGTATGGTTCCAACAACAGCGTTGGGAGAAGATTTCGCAGCTAAAGCTGATGCAGAGGAAGATAAGAAGGATGATGGTCCTAAGCCGGAAGTTATTCTTAAATCAAATCTCCTCAATCTCTCATATCGTCAAGGCCCTGAAATGCCTACTTTGAAATATGGATTTGCAGACTCTCACTTTATCTGCTTCCCATATGAAACTCGCCGTACCGGAATTTATGCAGCCGGTAGTGTAAGGGCTCCAATGGATGAATTGTCTTCGATTGAAGATGCTACAGGAGCAACCTTAAAGGCAATTCAATGTATGGAATCAAGTGCCCAAGGCATGGCGGTACACCCTCGAGTAGGGGATATGTCTTTCCCAGACTTTGCAATGTCGAGATGTACTCAATGTAAGCGTTGTACTGTAGAATGTCCTTTCGGTGCTATTAACGAAGATGATAAATTCAATCCGTTGCCAAATCCGACCCGCTGTCGCAGATGCGGAATCTGTATGGGCGCATGTCCTGAACGGATTATTACCTTTAAGAACTACTCTGTTCCTATGATTGGTAATCTGATTAAGTCAATCGAAGTTCCTGATGAAGATGAAGAAAAACCAAGAATCCTGATTTTTGCTTGTGAAAATGATGCTTACCCCGCTTTAGATATGGCTGGTATTAATCGGCTTAAGTATAATGCATGGGTTCGTGTTATCCCTCTAAGATGTTTAGGCTCATTGAGTTTGGTTTGGATAGCTGATTCGATGTCAGCTGGCATCGATGGAATCTACCTATTGGGCTGCAAGCATGGTGATGATTATCAGTGTCACTTCATCAAAGGAAGCGAGTTGGCCGAGATCAGATTATCCAAAGTGTCGGAAACCTTAGACAGACTGGATCTGGACTCTGAACGAGTGCGAATGGATCAAATCTCCATCACGGATTACGACAAAATACCTGCTATGTTAGATGACTTCGCCGCAAAACTAGAGGAACTAGGCCCCAACCCATACAAAGGGTTCTAAGTGGATCTAAGGTTAGGGGGACAAACTTCCTATTCAGGTAGAAAGAATGTCCCCATAAGATAGCAAAGGAGCAGTATTATGGATGAAATAAAAGAAGTATCTCTGGAGATGAGAGAATATATTATTTCTTCAGGAGCCGAAACGCTCAACTGGTGTATGCAGTGCGGTCTCTGCACCAATCTATGTCCATACCGACAGGTTCCCGGTGAGCTTAGCGAAGTATTTAATATTCGTAAAATGCAACGACAAGGACAACTCGGCTTGGAAGGTTTCGATGATGAAGAAGTTCTTTTTGCCTGTGTCACTTGTGGCATGTGTCAAACAAATTGTCCGAGAAGTGTTGAGATTATTAAAAACGTACGCTCAATGCGTAATACGATTGTAGGTGCCGGCATCTTGCCGAGTCACTTAAGACCTGTAGCAGGAAGTCTTCATGCCAATGGCAATCCTTGGGCCGGACCTCGTGAGAAGAGAGCTGACTGGCTAGAAGGCTTGAATGTTCCAGAATTTACAGAAGGCACGGAATATCTGCTTTATGTATGCTGCACATCCTGTTACGACACGCGCAGCCAAAAGATTGCTAAAAGTGTTGTCAAACTTCTCCAACAAGCTGGAGTTAGCTTCGGGGTCTTAACAGCTGAAGAGAGTTGTTGTGGTGAAACTATCCGTAAAATCGGAGATGAAGAACTTTTCGCTAAATTAGCTGAATCTAACATCAAGTTGTTTAATGGAAAAGGTGTTAAGAAAATCATTACAACATCTCCACACTGCCTGTACTCCTTTAAACAAGATTATCCAGAGCTTGGTGGAGAGTACGAAGTAATGCACTATTCTGAGCTCCTTAGTGAACTCTTGAAAGAAGGAAAGCTTTCCTTACCAGGGGAAATTGCAAAAAAAGTAACATTCCACGATCCGTGTTACTTAGGACGACACAATTTAGTCTATGACGCACCACGTGAGTTGCTTCAAGCAGTTCCAGGGGCTGAGCTTGTTGAATTAGATCGAACTAAGAATAAGAGCCTTTGCTGTTCAGGCGGCGGCGGACGGATTTGGGCCGAAGTACCCTTTGGTGAGCGCTTCGGAGAATTACGGATAAATGATGCAGTGAAGCAAAATGCTGATGTCATAGTCACTGCTTGCCCATACTGTATTACAATGTTAGATGATGCTTGCGCAGGACTAGAAAAGAATGACGTGTTAAAAGTAATGGAGATGTCAGAATTTCTCTGCGAGTCCCTTGAAAAATAATAAGGGTCAATGTTGACAAAGGGTTTGTGCTTGAGTCTAGATGTTGAGCTAACCTCATATCAAAGATGTTCTTTACTTAGAATTCAAGTTATGAGGTTAGCTAACTGATATGGTGAAAAAAGTATCAAACGTTAGTGAAAGGGGGGATGCCAGAAACGCTGTTTATATAGTATCCTTCCGACAGAAATGATGTTGGCTGTGTGCATCATAAACACTAGTTTCTGCAGTATACTCACATTCATTATAAAAAAATTTGAGGAGGATTGTACTATGTCAAAACTAGTACCACCCCATGGTGGAAAGTTAACACCTGTATTGCTCCCTGAATCACAAAGAGCTGATGCATTAGCAAAAGCAAAAACCTTACCAGTGGTTCGCATGTCTTCAAGAGAAACATCTGACCTTTTAATGATCGGGATGGGGGCATTCAGCCCACTAACAGGATTCATGGACAAAGCCAATTATGAAAGTGTTGTAAACACAAAACACTTAACCAATGGCTTAGCATGGCCTCTCCCAATTACATTGTCAGTTACTCCTGAACAAGCTGAAACTATCAAAATTGGTATGGAATTGGCTTTAGTTGATGATGAAACTGATACGTATTGCGGTATCTTAACAGTGAACGATAAATATGAGTATGACAAAGTTAAAGAGTGCAACGCTGTATTCTTTACAGATGACGCAGCACATGACGGCGTTAAAAAAGTTATGTCTCAAGGAGATATCAACATCGGCGGTGAGTTGGTAACCTTTAGCCAACTGGGATACGCTTCAAAATATGGTGACTACTATGCTACTCCTGAACAAACCAGAAAAATCTTTGATGAAAAGGGCTGGGCAACTGTAGCAGCTTTCCAAACCCGGAATCCTTTACATCGTTCACATGAGTTCCTCTGCAAAATGGGAAATGAAGTTTGCGATGGACTATTCATACATCCTATCGTAGGAAAACTCAAAGAGGGAGATATTCCTGCTGAAACTCGCTTAGAGTGCTACGAAGTTCTTTTGAAAAATTATTTCAATGAGAAAAATGCTGTGATGAAAGTTTATCCTATGGAAATGCGTTATGCAGGACCAAGCGAAGCTATCCTCCATGCTATTTTCCGTCAAAACTTTGGCTGCAGCCACATCCTTGTTGGCCGTGACCATGCTGGCGTTGGCGATTACTACACAGCTTATCAAGCTCAAGAAATCTTTGATACCTTTAAGCCAGGCGAAATCCTTTGCCAACCTCTTAAAGTAACAGCTGCTATGTACTGCAATAAGTGCGAAGGCATGACTACTGAAAAAACTTGCCCACATGGCAAAGAAGATCATCTGAAAATTAGCGGAACTAAGCTGAGAGCTATGTTAGCTGCCGGCGAAGTACCACCTAGCAATTTCAGCCGTAAAGAAGTACTTGAAATTCTGCTCAAATATTACTCCTCAAAGTAAGCTAACCATTGGTTGAAGACTAAACTAAAGAATCCTAAGTTCTTTAGTTTAGTTTCAAAAATATATGAATGATGGAGGTAAAACGAATGCCAAGTTTTGTAATTGCAGAAAAATGTGACGGATGTAAAGGGCAAGACAAAACAGCTTGCATGTATGCATGCCCCAATGACCTTATGTTGTTAGACAAAGAGAAAATGAAGGCTGTAAACCTTGACCCTTCCCAATGCTGGGAGTGCCTATGCTGTGTTAAGGCTTGCCCACAACAAGCAATGGATCTTCGTGGTTATGCAGACTTTGTTCCACTAGGCGCCTCATGTGTACCTCTTCGTAGCTCTGACAGCATTATGTGGACTGTTAAATTCCGTAACGGCATGACCAAACGCTTCAAATTCCCGATTCGTACAACCGAAGAAGGTTCCGCAGTACCTGATGGCGGTTATGAAGTGACCACAGACATCGACAGCATCGAACTGTATACCGAACCAGCTTCAAATCATATGCCGATCTGGACTGTTAAGAAGTAAGCTCTTGTAAAAGGGAATAAATAGGGAGGTTAAAATCAATGCCAATGAACTTTGAAACAGTAGAAGTAACAACCGACCTTCTGATCATCGGAGGCGGAATGGGATCCTGTGGTGCTGCAGTAGAAGCAGCATACTGGGGCAAAAAACATGGAATTAAAGTAACCTTAGTTGATAAAGCATCAATGCCACGTTCCGGTGCAGTCGGAATGGGATTGTCCGCTATTAACTTATATGTTGGTCTTGCTGAAGGTAAAAACACAGTTGAAGATTATGTTAGATACGTTAAAGGCGACTTAATGGGTATTGCTCGTGATGACTTGGTCGCTAACATCGCCCGCCACGTTGACAGCTCCGTTCACCTCTTTGAAAAATGGGGTCTCCCATTATGGAAAGACGAAAATGGCGGATATGTTCACGAAGGTAAATGGCAATTAATGATCAGCGGTGAGTCCTATAAGGTTATCGTTGCTGAAGCTGCTAAAAATGCTTTAGGCGAAGAAAACATTTATGAGAGAGTTTTCATTACCGAACCACTCATGAAAGATGGCAAATGCGTTGGAGCTGTCGGATTCAGTGTTCGTGAAAACAAAATCTATGTCTTCAAAGCAAAAGCTACATTATGTGCAATGGGTGGAACCGTCGGTGTCTTCAAACCAAAATCCACTGGTGAAGGTGCTGGACGTTCATGGTATCCTCCTTTCTCCACAGGTTCATCTGCTTACTTCACCATGAAGGCTGGAGCAGAAATGACTTGTCAAGAAGTACGTTTCGTTCCTATCCGCTTTAAAGATGCTTATGGTCCAGTAGGAGCTTGGTTCTTACTATTCAAATCCCGCGCTACCAATGCACTGGGCGAAAACTATATGGAAACCCGTGCTAGCGAATTAGAAAACTGGGGCGTATTTGGTAAAATTAAGCCAATTCCTGCTAACCTCCGTAACCATCTCGGATTATTAGACATCCAAGAAGGTAAAGGACCTCTCTTCATGCGTACTGAGGAAGCTATTGCTAACTTAGCTAAAGCTTATGAGGGTGACGAGAAAGCCTTCAAGAAGAAAATGAAAACCTTAGAGAATGAAGCTTGGGAAGACTTCCTCGATATGACAATTGCACAAGCTTTACTTTGGGCAGCTACCAACGTAGAGCCAGAAGTAAGATCTTCCGAAATCGCTGCTACAGAGCCTTACTTCATCAGCTCTCACTCCGGTGCATCAGGTGCTTGGGTATCTGGTCCAGAAGATCTCTCTGCTGGAACCGACTACTTCTGGGGTTATGCTAACATGACCACAGTTCCTGCACTCTTTGCTGCTGGTGACGCTACAGGAGCTTGCGCTCATAAGTTCTCATCAGGTACACACGCTGAAGGACGTATTGCAGCTAAAGCAGCTTGCAAATATATCTTAGACAACAATACCTTAATTGAGGCAGATGCTCAAGTTATTGAAGATATCAAAGCAGCAATCATAAAACCACTTGAACTATACGAACAACACAAAGATTTCAGTACCGATCCTAGTGTTAACCCTAATTATATTGTTCCAAAGCAATTCATGTATCGTCTACAAAAAATGATGGATGAGTATGTTGGTGGAGCAAACGTGTTCTTCAATATGAACGAAGCTTCCTTAACCAGAGCAGCAGAACTGATGGAGTTCCTCAAAGAAGACTCCGAAAAATTAGCTGCAGCTGATCTTTATGAACTGTTAAGAGTTTGGGAAAACAAACACAGATTATGGCAAGCTGAGTCTCACCTCAAAGCTGTAACCTTCCGTGAAGAAACACGTTGGCCTGGATACTATATCAGAACAGACAAACCTACTCTTGATGAAGAGAACTGGCGCTGCTTCGTAAACATGAAGTGGGATCCAAATACCAATGAATGGTCAATATTCAAAAAGCCTGTTCTTGATATGTTTGGCGTATCCTTTTAATCCAACCATGTAAGGTCAAGTAGACTAAGTAAAAATAATAGTCTATTTGAAGGCTGATTTCAAGAGGGGATGGTGCAAATTTTCGTGATCTCTCGGAATTTTGTATCCATTCCCTATTTCTTTAACACAAATATCTAAATTCTTCCTTTAAGAATTTGTGGTAATCAGTTATTATTTAATTGTAAGTGTGAAATAATATAATAATTTAAAGGAGGAAACAAACATGGATCAAATTGAGGAATTAATGCAAAAGAGTATCGAACTAGGTAAAGCGATTGCCCAATCTGATATCTATAAAGATTTCAAAAAGGCTGAGTATGATCTTTTTCAAGATGCTGAAGCTCGAAAGTTAGTAGAAGATCTTCAAAAAATGAAAAATGAACATCGCGGCAAATTAATGGCCGGGATTGAAATTACCAAAGAAGAAGAAGAAAAAATCCAAGAATTAGAGAAAACATGCATCAGAAATCGCCAAGTTTTAGCAAGTAATCAGGCTAACACAAACTTCCAAGAGTTTATGGAGCAGATATCTGGAAATATCAAAAATGGGATAAAAAGTATCGATAAATAATGGCAATTGACAAATTTAATCCCTAGATTAGCTTGTCACTAGCTTTCTACTTCGAATTCCTTAAATGGAAGTAATGTACATGAATATAACACCTAATCAGTGAAAATATATACCATAAACTAGATAAAATGGCAATACATATACGCCTTGATAATCTTCAATTGCGTATTGTGTATTGCCATTTTAGATTAACCGGATTTCCTTTCAAATCCGCAGTCACAGCAATAGGATATATTGATTGCGGTAATATTGACTTGATATACTATCAATGCTAATCTACAAATAATAGGAAGTTAAACGTATCTTATGAAATAGCTTGTGCAATTTATAACGTTTGACTAACCCATCCAGCCAAGGTGAAAAATAGGTAGTAGGTGTAAATATATAGAGAGTTTGATGATTGGAGGTGAAATTGAGGGTGTTTCTAAGACTTGTATCTCAATGAATTAGCCTTGATTTTAGATTAAAAATAGCGGAAGACACTAATTTATTGGAATCAATAAACTGTCTGTAGGTTATAAGTGAAATAAATCTCTTTCAACTGTCTCCAAATTCTGCCGCTTAACTATAATACATCGTACTCTTAAGTTTTCACCATTAATAATCCTGAGTTTGACGGATTCGATAAACCCTTTCAAGAGGAGGGAGGGTATTTTTTATAGCTATTAATTTTATTGTTATAGGAAATATAAATCGGGGAAATAAAGTGAGTCTATGACGAAAAAAGTTTGGGTATTGTCAGCTTAAACTAACGTGAAAGGTGGAATTCCTTTGTACTTAACAAGATTTAAGTATATTCCTTTAATCGGCACCTTAATGAATTATAAAAAGGAATATTTAAGTAAAGACTTAATTGCCGCATTAACTGTAGCAGTTGTAGTCATTCCCCAGTCAATGGCATATGCCTTAATTGCTGGTGTTAATCCTGTTTATGGTTTGTATACTGCTATTGTATCGACTATTATTGCCTCGGCATTTGGTAGTTCTAATCACGCAATTGCTGGTCCTACTAATGCTATTGCACTACTCGTAGCAAGCAGTCTAGGCAAGTATATGGGCCAAGAGAATGTCTATCAGATGCTCTTTTTAATGACCTTTATGGTTGGGGTGTTACAGATCCTATTTGGAGTTATAAAACTTGGGAAAGTTATTAACTTTGTGTCTCATTCTGTTGTAATTGGTTTTACAGCCGGTGCAGGAGTATTGATCGGCTTAGGTCAACTCAGTACACTCCTGAGTATTTCGATTAAAGATTCCGCTCATATGTCAACGATGCAGAAGTTCTATTATGTTATGACCCATTTAAATCAGACTAATCTGTATGCACTTGGACTTGGCGCGATGACTATGGCCATTATTATAGTTTGCAAAAGAATCAATAAGAAAATCCCAGGAGCATTGATCGGAATCATTATTCCAATTATCTTTATTGTAATGTTTTCCCTGGATCAAAAGGGTGTAAAGCTAACTGGATTTATACCTTCCTCCCTTCCGCCCTTTAAAATGATTCAATTTGACCTTAACGTTATGCAGAATCTTTTTGGTGGTGCAGTTGCAATTGCCATCATTGGCTTAGTTGAGGCTATAGCAATTTCAAAATCAATTGCCACAACATCAAGGCAGAAAATAGATGCAAACCAAGAATTTATTGGCCAAGGTCTGGCTAATGCCGGAGCTGCATTCTTTCAATGCTTTGCCGGGTCAGGATCCTTTACACGTTCAGCAATCAATTATCAAAGTGGTGCAGTTACCAGACTTGCCGGAATAATGTCAGGTATTGTAGTTGCCTTAGTCTTACTGTTTTTTGCACCTTATGCACAATATATTCCTAATCCATGTCTTGCTGGTGTAATTCTGGTTATTGCTTATAACATGGTAGATAAAAAGGAAATCATGCATATTGTTAAGGCTGGTAAGTTTAAATCGGATTCTATTGCCATGTTTACTACAGCCATTGCTACAATTGTAATGCCTCATTTAGATGTGGCAATCTACACAGGGATAGCAATTTCTATTGCCTTATATCTTAAAGACACTAATAAGGCACCTTTAAAGATACTTCTACCTTCACAAGAGCAGAATGGCCATGTGATCGAAAAAGAAGTTAAATCCCTTAAAGAAAAAGTTGATATTCTAATCATTCAGTTAGAAGGAAACCTTTTCTTTGGTTCTGCGGAGGATTTACAAACAAAATTGGATGATCTAACGGATAAATCAAAAGTATTTATTTTAAGAATGAAATATGTAGCTACAATTGATTTAACTGCATTAGGCGCTTTGCAGGTGTTTATTAGAACAGTTAAAGAATCTGGTGGAATTGTTATCTTCAGCGGAGTAAAGTCTGAGTTCAACTCCTTATTGCTTAATTCTCATGTGACTTCGGATATTGGAGAAGATAACATCTTTATGTCTGAGAATGAAATATTTGCATCTTCTACTAATGCCTTAGAAAGAGCAAAATCCGTTTTAGGTTGTGAAATTACTGGCAGTAAGGAAAAATCTGCAGCATGTAATTTATTAGAATCTGAAACCGTATCGAAGGTAAATAACGGTATCAATAATCGAAACACAGCAGCCTTTTAAATAGAAGAAAGAAATACGAAGGAGGTATTTATATGGGCGACTCAAAATTCAATGTGCTCCTTTATTCTGATGGATCACAGCAGGCATTTTCGGCTGCAGTTTACGCGGCAAATTTGCTGAAAAATATGCCGAATATGCATTTAACCATTGTGCAGGTTCAGGAAAGTGATGAAGGTTCTATGGGTACAGAGTACAGTTGGATCGATACTTGGCCAGTTAGTCCTACGTCTGAGTGGATGAAACGTGTCATTGAGTCAGATACTAATGTAAGAAATTTGTATAATGATATTCTTAATAGAACTAACGAAATTTTTACTGAAAGAGGTAAGAATGTCAGTCACCATGTAATCTATTGTAACCCTAGCATATCTGATACAGTAGATGCCCTTCTTGAGTATGCGGAAAAGAAAAAATTTAAATTAATTATCATGGGTACTCGGGGTTTAACCACGCTAAAAGGCTTGATTTTTGGTTGTTTAGCTCACAATGTCCTAAATAGATCACCTATCCCTGTTTTGTTAATTAAGAAGCTCCCCCAAGACTTTATTGATAATTATTGTTCAGATGATAACAGCAATGGTTTGAAAGTTAATCATCTATAGTCCCGGTTCTCTTAGTTGATCTCCTATCTTTTTTTAAAAACCTAATCAGCCCCGCAGAGAATCGTCTCTTCGGGGCTGATTAGGTTTACCTCAATTCATAAGAACTTATTTTGGGTGTATATTACTATCATATTAAGAAAGGCGGGATCAGGTTGACTGATTCAACTCTTAGCAGAGATCAGTCTTTGACGGATCAGGCAAAAGGGAAGTCGGAAGAGATGATATATCCAATCTGGTTACTATTTAATCCTAAGCATCCTGCTGTGCGACATTATATTTGGACGCCTGTATTGGCGGAAATTCAAGACCTGGTATATAGGGAATTGCGTAAAAGGATAGATTCTTCTAAAATTTATACGCGGTTTGCTGTTTCTGACAGTAGTATTGTTCCGAACACCTTGAATTGGTGGGATGCTAAAGTGGCTGCAGAAATAGCCGATTTTCGAGAGCTTGCTTCATTGCATAAGCCGAAAATCCTAATATCGTTTGGTGCCTTTCCCTTTGAGTTTTTAAGACGAGTCTATGCAATGAAACCTGAGAAAGGACCAAAGTCTTGGGGAACTACAAATTTAGGGGACGAATTTGTAAAATCCATTGAGCATTTTGACCTCAATAAAACCAATATTTTTCCTTTGCTTCGTAGAGTTGTCGAAAGTGACAAATACATTGATGATCCTGATTATACCGATAAATATTTTAAATACGTCGGAACTAATATTGCCAGGAGAATTATCGAGCATAAGGATCAACTTAATATTTGGATGGATTAAAAACCAAGATTACTGAGTTATGTAATAGTTGTAATAAGAGAATCTAATTAGGCTTCATAGAGATTAACCTCCCTATGAAGCTTTTTGTAGTATATTTTTCATCAAAAAGGACAACAATTAAAAATTAAAGAATTTGATTAAGAAGAATTGGGTTTGATCAACAGGCCAACCTTATCATTGAAGCAAGAAGGTAATTTTCCAGCTTTCAGATCCCCTAAGTAGGCTAACTAGCAACTTATGGCTGCTTTGTAGCCTAAAAGTATGTCAATTGAATGTAGATTTGCTATCACATAACAAATCTATAAATCTCGCTATCAGGTATATTAATTATGAGCATATTGTTTTGCTCTAGACACATTTCTTTCATAATGTTAATCTCTAATTGTGATGAATCACACATGATAGTTAAAGAGAGGGGGTTATAAAAAATAAATAGCTAGGGTCGTACTGGTTCTAGAAATAGATAGATATATAAAGCAGCCTGATGGCCGCTAAGAAATTTAATCGAGTTATAAATGCTTAAAGTCATAAACATGAGGATTTTGAGTTAGTGAGCTAAATTCTATCAATCATTGGTGACCCGCCAAGATTCTTATGTGAATGGCAGTACAAGCAAAGAAAGGTGGAAATTATTTTGTCCTGCTTGACTCCAAAAGAATCCTTTTCTAAGGGTGAGAGTATGAAGAGAGAACTAGGAGAAAGAACTTATCCGATATGGCTATTAATAAACCCCAAATACCCGGCAGTTCGCCATGATATTTGGAGACCTATATTAGATGAGATCCAAGACAGAGTATTTAGAGAATTGTATACTAGGATAGATACCTCTAATATTTATATTCGTAGTGCTGTAAATGACGGAGGTATCGTTCCTAATACCTTAAACTGGTGGGGTAAGGAGGTAGCAAAAGAAATTGAGTATTACAGAGAGATTGTAAATGAACACAAGCCCAAGATGCTCATATCATTTGGTGCATTTCCCTTTGAATTTGCAAGGCGTGTCTTTGAAGTAAAACCAGAAAAAGGGCCGAAAGCCTGGAGTTCTTCCATTCTTAAAGATGAATTTGAAAACGCTATGGAAAACTTTGATATTAACCAAACTAACAGGATACCACTCCTCCGTCGTGTGATTCCTACAGATAAATTTATCGAAAACCACAATTTTCTGTCGCGAACAGATAGGGAGACTTATTTTCAACATGTTGGGGCGAAAATCGCTGAAAAGATAATTGAAAATAAGGAACATCTAGATATCTGGATTAAGTAAAACTAACTCCAGGGTGAACAAGGGGATTTCCAATTTGTCACTTTCCGTTAAGCGAAGGAAGTGTTTTTATTGAATAAGATACTAGTCATTGATGATGAAGAGCATCTGTGTTGGGCTCTCGAAAAAGGCCTCCGACAGGAAGGGTATCAGGTGATAACTGCCACGCGGGGGAAAGAAGGCCTGGAACTAATTCAGAAAGAAACACCTTCCTTAGTTCTGCTTGATCTCAAAATGCCTGAAATGGATGGCTTAGAAGTGTTGGTTAAAGCCAGAGAACTCTTTCCAAAGCTTCTGGTAATTATGATTACTGCTCATGGATCAATTGATACTGCCATTGAAGCTATGAAGCTTGGGGCAATCGATTATATTTCCAAGCCATTTGACCTTAATGAGCTCAAGATAGTTGTGAGGCAGGCCTTAATGGTAAGCCGTTTGCGGGAAGAAGTTGTCTTTTTGCGCTCTGAACTGAATAAAAAACATGGCCGAATTTTGGGCAACAGTCCGGCAATTCAAGAGGTCAACAACCTTATTGAAAGGGTTGCAGACAGTAATGCTACAGTAATGATTACCGGAGAAAGTGGTACCGGAAAAGAAGTTACGGCACTTTCAATTCACAATCTTAGCTATCGTCGAGAAAAGTCCTATGTTCCTATCAACTGCGCAGCACTCCCCGAAACCCTACTAGAAAGTGAATTGTTTGGCCATGAAAAAGGAGCATTCACCGGCGCTGTGAGCAGAAAGCTAGGTCGCTTTGAATTAGCTGATAAGGGAACAATATTTTTGGATGAGGTTACTGAAATGCCTCTGTCAATGCAAGTTAAACTCCTTAGAGTACTTCAGGAAAGACAGTTTGAAAGGGTAGGAGGAACCGAAAGCATCAAGGTTGATGTAAGGGTTATAGCTGCAACAAACCGTGATCCGCTGGACTGCATTAAACGAGGAACTTTCAGGGAGGATCTGTACTACCGTTTAAATGTACTGCCGATCCACATTCCCCCCTTAAGGGAACGATCAGAAGATATATCACTATTGACCATGCACTTTATGCAAAGGTTTAATCCCTCTCAAGAACAAATGATCTCTCCTGAGGCTTTAACATTATTAATGAACTATGAATGGCCCGGGAACATTCGAGAGTTGCAAAATGTAATCGAAAGGTCTGTCATCCTCTCTCAAGGGCAGGAGATTAAGGTGCAACATCTACCGAAAGAAATACAAAAAGTTGAAAACAAAAAAAACGATGCAGATCAAGGCTTGATTCTAAATTTCCCTGACAAGGGGATTTCATTCGACGAAGTGGAAAGAGAATTGATTCTTAAGGCTCTTGAGAAAAGTAGAGGGAATCAGACTAAGGCAGCACAGCTACTTGGACTTACACGATCAGCACTTCTTTATAGAGCTCAAAAGTACCAAGTAAAATTATAATGAGAAATCTACAATGGTTCTATGTAGAGAGGGAGGGAACTATGAAAGAGACTTCAAAGTGCAGCCAATGTATTAATAAGGAGTTATGCCATATTCGCTCTAGTCTTAATAGGATTATTAATGATGTAATAAAGACTTCTGAAGCAGAAGTACACCAGTTGTCACCTAAAGAGATAGACTTTATAATATATACGGACATTTCGATAATTCCAACACGCTGTGAGAGTTTTAAATGCCGTCCGGATGCGTCTGGAATTAGAGAGGGTTTATCTGTATTTAGATTACCCCTGGCAACACCTGCAATATGAATATACTGCTATTATTAACTCGATACTCTAGGCACCCTGTTTTTTTCAGGGGGCGATTAAATATTTGAAATAGCCCTCGAAAGATTAGATGATCTTTTCGAGGGCTATTTTAAATAAGGTCTTAGTATGCCTGGGCAGATCGGTTCTCCGAGGTATAGCTGACATTTCTGACAAAAGAGTTTGCATGCTCTATAGCTTTCTCAGATGAGGCAAAAACCTCATCCTCTTCCATATAGATATTTTCTTTACCAACGTGATCAACAATGTTCATTTTTTTCAGCATGCCTAAGATTTTTGGTGTGACTCCGGAGAGAATAACCCTTTTTTCTTCCTTTAAAGCTCGGTCAATATAAGTTTCAATAACTTCCATTGCGGTAATATCGATGATTGAAACGCCCTTGAAACGTATGAGATAAACTTTGGAGTTTGGGAATGAGTCGCTTAACTTCTTGTCAAGATCCGCTGAGGATCCGAAATATAGGTTTCCCTCTAGTTGATGAATTGCAACGGCGGTGTCGTTTTTACAGGCTACTTGTTCAATAAATTGCCCGTTACTTCCTCTGACCGTTTCTAGAGTTCTGACGGTAGCTACGGCAGAATCCTTTAGGTATAGAATTACTGAGACAGCAACTCCGGCATAAATTGCTTGCTCTAAATGAGGGGCAAAAATGGTCGTCAACATGGTCACCAGTAGGACGATGGCATCATTACGATTAGTTGTTATAACCTTTACTAAAGCTCTTTTATCAATCATTGAGTAGGCAACTACCATGATAACCCCAGCTAAACTTGCATTTGGAATATATCTCGCGTAGGGTGCAAAGAAAAATAAAACAATGAGGATTATCAAACCTACCAGTACCCCTGTTAACCGGGTTTTTCCTCCATTTTGATGGGTTATAGCAGAACGTGTAAAGGAACCGGAGCCTGCTATACTGCTGAAAAATGATCCCACTAAATTAGCTATTCCTTGGCCAATAAACTCCTGATTGGGATCTATCTTTTGTTGGGTTTTAGTTGCAATTGCCTTGGAAATTGATACTGCTTCAACTAGACCAATAATGGCAATGACGGCTGCCCCGGTAGTTAAATCGCTAATAGCAGAGAGATTGAAGTTGGGCATGCTTAGCGGCGGTATAGCTTGAGGAATTTGTCCCACAACCTTTACCCCTAATTCCTCTAAACCTAGGATCATCACAAGAACTACTGAAAAGATAACACTTAACAAAGCACCGGGGATATTCTTATTAATTATTTTGCTGACTATAATTATTGTTATAGTAAATAGGCCAATACCTAGAGCGTAATAATTAATTTTATCAATACTCTGTAAACAAGTAACTAATTTTCCAATACTTGAAAGGTGTGGATCAGCCAGACTAACTCCCATTATGTTATTTAGCTGACCCATAGCAATAATAACACCTGCCCCGGCGGTAAAGCCTACGATCACAGCATGTGAAACATAGTTGACTAAAGAACCCAGTTTTAGTACCCCCATGGTAAATTGTATAGCTCCTACTAAAAAGGTTAGGAGAAATAAGTTTGCAAAAAAGTTATCGCTTCCTGCAAAGGGTATCATATAAGATGCTATCAAGAGACAGATAGCATTAGTTGGCCCGGTTGCCAGCTGATTAGAACTTCCAAACGAAGAAGCAATAATTGTTAGCACAATACCAGAGTATAAACCGTAGGCTGGGTGAACACCGGCGATCATTGCATAAGCCATAGTTTGAGGTAAGGCAACTACTGCAACAGTTAATGCAGCGATTAGATCAAACTTAAAATTCTTTTTATCATAATTGATTAAGGTATCAATAAGTGGAATAAACTTTGAAATGTTCATGGTTATTGCCTCCAAACAGTAATTTTTCACTACTAATCAGGTAATAACTTAAATGAAGTTTTGTGAAACATAGTACGTATTTAGCTGTACATATTTATTAGCATATAGGTTTAGTAGATGACGTAGAGGAGGAAATCAATTTTAAAATTTTCCAAAGCCGGGAAGGATCTACTATTCGGAGAATATACAAAGATTTCTTGATGGTTATGCGCTTCCGGCGTTCTCTGCTTGAGGAATGTCAACCGGAAGCATGATAACTTGGATTCTAAACTCCCGTGGATTCATTTTCGCTGATTGGCCAAAGCCAGTCTCCAAAGAAAACCAAATAGTCCCAACAGAATTTCAAGGCACTCATGTTAATCATCCTTTCTCCTTATTAGATCCATATTTCCAGACGATCTTTGTTTTCGATAATTCTTTCAGCAATCTTCGTTGCAACATCATAATAGTAATTATCTTGGTCTATCCAATCTTTGGTATTGGCTGTTTTAGAAATCCTTCGCACCAAAGGAATGCAGTTTGGTCGATTAATATCAAAGTTGGCAATTGCCTGCTCAAATTCGTTGCTTAAATTTCCGGTATTCCAATACTTAGTTTGACCTTCGGAGCCTTGATCGAAGGCTCGCTTGATATACTCATTGGTAATGGCACCAAAAGTAATTAGAAGTTTAGGTTGGTACCTATAGACACTCTCTTTGAGTATTAGAATCTTTTTAGTTAACTCCTCCTCCATTGGAGTGTTACATATTTTGCCAATATTACTGAAAGCGCTCAGAATAAATATATTTCTGCTGTTAATCCTTGCTCTGAGTTTACGATAGACTTTATCTTGAATCTCATACATTATTGGATTCCATATATTACTGATGTCATCAGGGTATTTCGGATTTGCGATGAGCCAGATTGGAAAAGATTTATCTCCTGCTTCAATTTTCATCTGGTCAATAGGCGAATGATTATTGAGTAATAAGCTGGACAAAGGAATTTCCTCCTTTCAAAATAATCCTATCAAGAATATTGATTGTGAAGATACAGAGGGGATGTAGACGGTAATAATCTTATAATGTTATTCTTTAAATGAGATCAAGGACATGGAGGAGCTTTTAGAGATTAAAAGTTTTCTAATCTAACGTAGAATTGGTCTTGCTGTTACTTGTTCTTGAATTTTTTCACTGTTTAGAGTGTGGAATTTCTTCATCACTTCCACAATTAGTTTGCTTGTTTCAATTTCATTATGAATGTTACAAGAATCAAATAATTCTTGGACCCAAACGGTGAATTGATTAGTAGTCATATAAATTACCTCCTATGTTTCTAGTTATTGCAATTAACATGCCAGCCATTTTAGCTGTTTTTTGAGGATATTTTGTATGTTTTCAGCCACTGTAATCTGTTTTGGAGCAATAGTTAGAGCTTTAGTAGACTCACAGAACTTGTGATATGCTTAAAGTGGGTCTTTGTAGGTATTGTTTGTTTTCAAGCACTATTAAGGGATCTGTCTGAAATCGTGCTATGGGAGGTGGTTGCTTGTTTAGGATTCTCAAGAATAAATCTTTCGCTTCGCAAATAATGTTTGTTGTTTCGGCAATTCTACTTATTCCTATCTTGGTAATGATGTATGACATCTTTTTTTCTGGAGCAAAGGATGAAATGCTCTTAACTACTAAAGAAGAGCGATTAGGAACCATGGTCAATGCCACTGTCCAAGGCTTAACGAAAAGTTTGGAGCGTTCCAATTTAGAATACAGCTCGCCACTCTCTAAAGATGATATCAACACAATTGCCAATGCCTTTGATTCAATAGCCAAGCCATTAGCCGATGGTAATCCAGGAGTACGGTTGGGGTTATACATTCCTGAGACAAATGATCTTTTTGTCTATGGTTTTCTACATCAATACAGGCCTCAAACCCCCGAGGAAATAAAAGCTCGAGAGTATCGCATTTTAGACGAAGCATCCTCAGGTCTTATAGCAGTCAACGCAACTAAAGAGCCCCTAGCGCGTATTGCAGGTTCATTGGGAGATCAGGCATTTGAATACTTGGTACCGGTAATTAAGGACGAAAAACTGATTGCCATTGCCTGGGCAGATGAACAGGTTCATCCAGTCTTTGCACAAAGCAGGCAGTTCAGCCTTATAACCCGCTACATGACTTTGTTTGGTTTAATACTTGGTCTGGGGACAGCCCTTTATATTATTCATAACTTAGCTTCAGAAGTGCAAATAATTAAGAATGGGATATTAAGTATGCAGGAAGATAGTGAAAAAAGGCTTCCTGCGCTGCCGGGAGAAATCGGAGAGGTTGTTCAAGCTATCAACAATATGGCTGACAACTTAAAGGAAAAGAAAAGGCTGGAAGAAGAATTAATGCGCTCCGAGAGACTTGTGGCTTTAGGCCGACTAGTTACAGGTGTTGCCCATGAATTAAGGAATCCTTTGGCCATTGTTAAATCAACCGTCCAAGTGATGGAGGGTGAGTTCAAAACCCAAGAAGGATTATCGGAATATACAAAAGTAATTTGTGATCAAGTGGATCGCGGCAATCTTGTTATTAAGGAGTTATTAGATTTTGGCCGACCAAGTAAACCTATCGTTAGTCCGACTGAGTTAAATAGTTTATTGTCATCTGTTCTTACATTTACCTATCCCATGCTAAGACAAAATAATATTCAATTAGAGAAGAGGTTTGAACCCAATCTGCCTTTGGTAAATATCGATATGGATCGAATGAAACAAGTTTTTGTAAATTTAATCATTAACTCTGTCCAAGCAATGCACAACGGAGGGAAGCTTGTCATTCAATCACAGGCTAAAGCAGAAACCATCGAAGTTCAGATCACTGATACAGGTACTGGAATTGAAGCAAGTGATCTCTCGCGTGTTTTCGATCCGTTTTACACAACCAGAGACGATGGTGCCGGATTAGGCTTGTCGATTAGCTATCAAATTATCCATATGCACTTAGGCAATATATGGGTCGCCGAAACCTCTCCCAGAGGGACTACAATAATTGTGAGTATACCTAAATCGAACTCACTTCCAATAAATCTGTAAAGTAAAGACTATAAAAAAAACTCCGAGGAGAAAGAATTTTCTCTTCGGAGTTTTTTTATAATTAATAGGTCTTATTAAGAAAGATTTGGACGAAAATTCTTATAGCCCTTATTGATTAAAAGTGAATTTGTATTTAGGTAGCCAGAGTCACCTGTAAGTCTATTTTAGTCGAAATTAAGGAGCAAAGGATTATAACCTTAATTAGGCTAGATGATTACTAAGCAAATAACAAAGAAAGTTATGTAATGGCAATAGACAATACTGATTAAGAGCATTTTGATTTGCTATAGACGTAATTCTATCACGATGGTAATCTTATCTTGTGAGTATAGTCACATACATAGTTGAAGGGAGGGCGATACAATTCACAAGACTTATAGAAAAATATCGATCCGTGATAGATGGGAAATAATTGACTATAAAGGATTGGAGGGGAATCTATCAAAGAACCAAATAGTCAAAAACCAATTGCTTTAGTCAATAAAAAAAAGCAGCCTCTGAAAGGCCGCTAAGAAATTTAATCGTAATAGTATTATAACACAAAAATCGGATATGTGTATGTTTGTTTAACGTTTTTGTAGGTGATTATTATCGCTCCAGTAAAAAATAAGCACCTGATAAATAGGAAGAGGGGTGTAATAAATGAACAGTAACAGTGTAAAAAGAATTTTCTTTATTGGATTAGGAATATGTTTGTTTTTAATATTTTTTTATGCTCCACAATTTGGACCTGCGGTGGATCCAACAGGCAAGTCATTTGAATTGAGTCAACAAGGGAAAGCAGCAATAGGTTTGTTCTTCTTAGCAAGTATATGGTGGGTTTTTGAAGTAACCCCTATTGGTGTTACAAGTTTAATGATTGGCGTGGTGCAAGCCTTATTTCTAATCCGTCCAGCTAAAGAAGCGTTTAGAGATTTCATGGATCCTACAGTAATGTTTATTTTAGGATCTTTACTCATTGGATTGGCATTTACAAAGTCAGGAATCACCAAACGGATTGCCTACAAAATGCTGGTTGTTGTGGGCGAGGATACTAGAAAGATTCTATTAGGTGTATTTATTGTCACTGCTCTATTAACTCACATCATGGCTCATACGGCGGTAGCAGCTACTATGTTCCCAATATTAGTTACAATTTTGGCCTTATATAATGGTGATAACTCCGAAGGAAAACCTACAAAGTTTGGCAAGGCTTTGTTCATAGGTATGGCTTACACCGCTGGTGCAGGAAGTATCTGTACTCTCCTGGGTGGTGCTCGTAACCCCGCAGCTGTAGGTTTCTTCACAGAGTTTACCGGTAAACAAGTATCATTTGTTGACTTCTCTATCCATTTAGCACCCTTTGGTTGGGCAAGTGTTTTCTTAATTTGGGCATTATTAATGGTCATTTATAAACCTGAAAAATCAAAGATTCCTGGTTTGAGAGCTAGAGCTAAATCAGAATATGAAAAACTCGGTCCTGTTAACAGCAAAGAGATATTTGTTAGTGTTGTTGTAGCGTTTGCCCTCGCTATGCTTGTATTACAGGCTATTATTCCAGCCTTGAAAACGATGGATCGTTCAGTGCCTCTCTTACTGGCAGGAGTATTATTCTTCCTATCCAAAATACTGACTGTAGAAGATTTAGAAAAGAAAATCCCTTGGAATATCGTTCTACTCTTTTCCGGAGCTATGAGTATTGGTTTCTGTTTATGGCAAACAGGTGCGGCCCAGTGGATTGCAATTAAGTGGTTGTCAATGATAGCAGGAGCACATTGGTTAGTTTTCTTACTGGCAGTATGTTTCCTTGTGCTAATTATGACAAACTTCATTATGAACGTAGCAGCCATTGCCATCACCCTGCCTGTAGCACTTGTTATGGCTCAGTATTTAGGTGTTAACCCTGAGCTGGTTATGTATGGTGCTGTTGCAATGGCCGGTATGCCATTCTTACTGTTAATTGGTGCGGCTCCTAATGCAATGGCTTATGAATCGAAGCAGTTTACGACGGGTGAGTTCTTTGTCAGTGGTATCCCTGCAAGTGCTGTTATTATGGGCCTTCTGGTAATCATGACCTTTACCTATTGGCCTATAGTCGGAATGCCGGCACTAGTAAGATAACCTTCAGAAGGCTGTGATTTAAACTAATACGCTTGGATAAACAATCCAAGCGTATTAGTGGCACAAACACTTGTTTAGAATTGGGGAGATGCTTTATGGAAGGTAACAGTCAAGTATTATTTGCTTCAGCTGTATTCCTGATTTCATATGCAATTATTATTTCGGAAAAAATTCATCGTACAGCAGTAGCGTTAGCGGGTGGAATGCTCGTCATTATCGGTGGTGTAATTAGTCAAGAACAAGCAATTGAGGCTATTGATTTTAATACCATAGGATTGCTAGTTGGAATGATGGTAATCGTGGGTATTGCAAGAAACTCGGGGCTTTTTGAATATCTTGCGGTCTGGGCAGCTAAGAAAAGCAAAGGAGATCCAATGAAAATTATGATCTCTCTTACCGTAATTACCGCTTTGCTTTCTGCACTTTTAGACAATGTTACCACAGTATTATTGATAGTCCCCATTACCTTTTCAATTGCCAAAGCTCTAGAAATTAATCCTATGCCAATACTTTTCTCTGAAATCCTGGCCTCTAATATTGGGGGAACTGCTACCTTAATCGGAGATCCTCCCAATATCATGATTGGTTCTGCGACAGGGTTAGGTTTTATGGACTTTGTAATCAATGTTGGTCCCGTTATCCTTGTTATTTTGCCGGTAACAATATTGATACTAAAATTAATTTATCGTAAAGAACTAATCACTCGTGAGGAATTAAAGGAAAATATCATGAGAATGGATCCCAGCAGTGAGATTAAAAACGTAGGGTTATTAAAAAAATCTCTTATAGTAATTGCCCTCACAATTCTTGGATTTTTCTTGCATCAATATCTCCACCTAGAATCGGCTACCGTTGCCTTATCAGGTGCGGCGTTGCTCTTATTAATTACAAATGAAGACCCTGAACACGCTCTGATAGCTGTGGAATGGCCGGTTATCTTCTTCTTTGCAGGATTATTCATTTTAGTAGGGGCTTTGGAACACGTTGGAGTAATCGAGTGGATAGCAATGGAGTCATTAAAGCTAACCGGTGGAGAAATGCTCCCTACCGGAATGTTGATACTGTGGCTTTCAGCTATTGCTTCTTCCTTTGTAGATAATATCCCGTTCGTGGCAACCATGATTCCTTTAATTGAAGATATGGGAAGATTGGGAGGCATGACAGACCTAAATCCACTATGGTGGGCATTATCTCTTGGTGCTTGCTTAGGTGGTAATGGCACAATTATTGGAGCCTCTGCTAATGTTGTAGTAGTAGGAATGGCCGAGAAACAAGGGTATAAATGGACCTTTGTAGGGTTTATGAAGGTTGCCTTCCCGCTAATGCTTGTTTCGATTCTTATTTCAAGTGTCTACTTATATTTCTTCTATTTAACTTAGTCCAAGAACGAGGAAGTTTAGAATTAAATTGGACATCCGGTTGAACATGTCTGACGATTAAAAAATTGTTAGAAAGGACGGGATTCGTTGTCTGGCTTAGCAAGAGATAAATATATGCCTTTGGTTGACAGGGATTCCGGAGATCGAACGTATCCAATTTGGCTGTTAATTAATCCAAAATACCCTGCTGTTATCAATGGCATTTGGAGACATGTTTTAGATGAGATGCAAGATAAGGTCTATCGTGAGTTACAATCTAGAATTGATACGAAAAACATCTACATTAGGAGTGTTGTAGGAGATTGTGGGATTGTTCCCAACACATTAAATTGGTGGGGAAAAGAAGTAGCATCAGAAATAAAGCTTTTAAGGGAGATTATTGAAGAATATGAACCCAAAATTTTAATTACTTTTGGTGGATTTCCTTATGAATTTATTAGAAGAGTCTTTAGTGCAAAACCTGAAAAAGGCCCAAAGTACTGGAGTGCTTTAAACTTAAAGAATGAATTTGAAAAAGCCATTGCTAATTTTGACTTAAGTGAAACTAACGTGGTTCCTTTGCTTCGACGTGTCAATACAAGTGATCAGGATCTAGAAGCCGAAAAGTATTTAGACAGTACTATCAAGGAACAATATTTCAGTCATGTTGGAAGAAAGCTATCTGAAACAATTATCCAAAACAAGGATAGTCTTAAAATATGGATTAGGTAGGATTCTGTTATTTAAAGTTATGATTTAAAAGTACTGCCCCAAGAATGTACCTGCTTGTTTTAACTGGTAGGGGTCGCCGCCACTCTCAAGAAACTTCTCATAATGATGTACCCAATCATCAATATCTGGGATTGATTTTTTCCAAGAACGATTACCCAAGACTTTATAGTACCAATACATCATTTGAGAATTAGCGAGCTTCGGTGAGTTGCAGTACTTTTTTTCATAATCAATCAGCATTTCCAAGGACTCAATAGCAGGGTTCATCGTTAAATAATCTCCTTTCTTAAGAAGAGCTATAGATATATTGTGACCATATTTTAGTACTATTTGTCATCGCCACTATCGAATAAAATGATTATGAGCATTTTAGTTTGCTATATACTTGATTTTTATTCAGTGTTAATCTAAAAATGTAGGAGTTTACTGTTAAGCCTTAACGAAACAAAAGCAAGAACCCAATAGAGAAAAAGCTGCCAGAAAAGGTCGCTAAGAATTTTAATCGTAAATTATATGCAAAAGTATCATCATGAGATTACTCCACTTCGAAGGAGGGTTTAAGAATGAGAAAGGAATCCCTTGATTATGGGGTCAGGTACACTCGGGGAAAGTTTTTAAATGTTGTACCGGTGTATCCCTCTGGTAATGAACCTAATTATAAATTTGAACTCTATAATAATCGAGTAAGAGCCAAACTTCCGGTGGCTACCCTTACAACAAGTGTTAGTACGGTTATTCGGGAAGGTATGATTAGACGTTCGTTTAACGCTGATTTAGAAATCAGGCCTGACGTACCATTTAGCCAAGAGGAATTGAACGATTTACCAACTGATATTGCCACATTTATGGTTCGGGAGTTAGGGGGCAACCCTTTAGAGGAAGAGTTTATTATTAAAGTAACTTGTCAAGTCAGCGATTCTTCAAATGTCAAGAGAACTAATATTATTTCAGAATCGTGGATAAGTGGAGGAATAGATTTTAACACTTATAATATTTTTTCTAACAATGCTCTAGTAATGTCATCAGGGTATTAGAATGAGTCGAAGAAGGTTTAAAGTGCTTCTTTATTTAGATGATACAGAATTCTCTCGTGCTGCCGCAATATATTCAGCAATCTTAATGACGAATATGCCTAACATGCAACTGACCATTGTAAGGCTAAAAGAAAGTACCCAAAGTTCGTCGGAAATTCTGGAAAGTTGCCAAAACATCTGGACGACAACCTCAGATGTGCCGCAGAATGCCCTAGATGTATTTTTAGCAAGATCAAAGGATGTTCATCAACAAGTGATATATTCCAATCCCAATATTCCAGATGCAGTGACCGCGCTCCTCGCGTATGTAAATAAGTGGTCAATTGACTTGATAGTAATGGGTGCAGGGGAGATCAGCAAAATAAAAGAGGTTATATTTGGTAGTTTAGCGTATTCCCTACAAAATAGATCCCCTATACCTGTGTTGTTAGTAAAAGAATTATCTCTAGATTTACAAGAGGTATACAGTTACCAAATCTGACGATTATTTAAAAAATTAGCATGAAAAATAAGCTTTGTGAAGTGAAGTGTGGCAAATACACTTCTTTTTTTTGTCTAAAAAAGAATGTTAATTTAAATCGTTTCTTAATCAATCAGAATTATATCACATAGTTTTCCCCTAAAGGAACATCTAGAGGAGGGGATCATTAATCATGAGGACACAATTCGGTAAACTAATTAAGATTTTATGAAATTATTTGGTTTTTTATATTGTTAAATTCAATTACTGTGGATTATCCTCATCATTTAAAAAACGGAGGTATAAAAAAACTGCCTAGCAAACAATATGTGTATAGATTAGCCGAAAAACTATTGCTGAAAGTGCAGCAAATAGCTGATATCAGCGGTTTCAAGCAGAATAGGATGAAAATTTTGAATTTAAAGCCGTTGGATCGATATAGAAATCCTTAAATCTGAAGTATTAAGATTATGGCTTTCGTTACTCCAAATTAGTGCTAAAGTAGTAACCAAGCTCGTCTGTTTTTGGTAAATAACTCTTATCAGAACCTTTAACTAATCTAAAATCGAGTCAAATATAGATATAACTGATTATAGGGATATGGATACACTATAGACACATTTCTCAAGCAATGCTACTCTTTACTTGTGAAACAAAATTCAAAGGAAAGGAGTGTAAGAAATCAAACTATAGTTTTAAAGGTCAAATAATTGAAGAAGATCCGAAACTCTAGGTTAATAAAAAATGTAAGATTATTGATATCATTAAAAATAACGAATCGATCAGTAGATTACTTGGGAGATTGGAAATGCGGGTACTTCTTCAAGAAAAAAAGCAGCCTACAAAAGGCCGCAAAAGGAAATTTCTTATTGTTATTATAACACAAATTTTTCTAATAATGTGACGGGCAATAACTAAAAATTCTTACTTCAATGGATAGTGAAGAACACTGAAGGAGGGAACTTAATGAAAACTATGTATAACTCGTTTATGTATGCAGCTAGGGCTCATGCCCAATGGGAGATTGAAACATCTAATAATATTATAAAAAACAGAAAGAAGTTGCTCATCTTATTCGTAATGGCTCTACCCCTACTCATTCCCGCAATGGCTCATGCAGCATCTGCCCTACCAGCCTTTATTGGCGGGAAAACAGCCTTCGGACCATCCTTTTTTTCACCCACAACCTTTTACGGCTCCATAGCCGTTGGAGTTATCGCTGGTCTTATAACCGGTTGTATTGGGGCAGGCGGAGGATTTGTTATCACCCCTGCGTTGATGAGCCTAGGCGTAAAGGGAATATTGGCAGTAGGTACTGATATGTTTCATATCTTTGCTAAGGCCATCATGGGAACGACCCTGCATAAGAAGATGGGCAACGTTCACGTCGGTCTCGCAATTGCCTTTCTAATTGGTTCCGGTTTGGGAGTTACCGGGGGCGGGGCGATCAATCGTGCATTGTTTAATTACAACCCAATAATGAGTGATTTTGTTATCAGCTCAATATACGTTGTTCTGCTTGGATTCTTAGGTATCTTTGCCATGAGTGAGTATCTTGCTATGAGAAAAAACGCACCGAAAAATGGTGGAGATGCCCATGGCGGGCCAGATAAAATGACAGCTTTTGGAGCAAAGGTACAATCCATTAATATAGCGCCTATGATCAAATTTGATGAGCATGTAGTCCCCGGGGGGAGAAGGATTTCTGGTATATTTGTTGCAATATGCGGAGCAGTAACTGGTTTTTTAGCATCGATCCTAGGTGTTGGCGGTGGTTTTGTTACCTTCCCAATGTTTGTATACGGATTAGGAATTTCAACTGGGACCACTGTGGGTACAGATATACTTCAAATTATCTTTACAGCGGGTTACGGTTCTATAGCACAGTATGCCATCTATGGTTATGTATTCTATACCTTAGCAATGGGTATGCTGCTCGGTTCCTTATTTGGCATCCAAATAGGTGCTATTACTACTAAAGTCGTTCCGGGAACACAGATCAAGGCTTTCTATGCTTTGGCAATCTTAGCTGGCTTTGTTAACAGACTCTTTGCACTTCCGGAGAAGCTAACTCAGATGGGTTATATCACCTTATCCTCTTCCTCTGGTGCTATAATTACTAAGGTAGGAGTATGGTTATTCTTTGGTTTAGTCTCTATCTTTGCATTCTGGATTATTAGCACATTCATTAGAAATATACCGAAGCTTCGAGCTGAAGCGGCAGAGGATTATGCTGCAAGTGTCAAAGGAGGTGTTTCCCAATGAGTGTAGTACGAAATAAAAAGACCTTCATGATCGGTGTTATAATGCTTGTTAGCTTCGCACTATGCTATGTGGGAATGATGTCCCCAAACTTCGGAAACGGAAGAAATGGCTTAGAATTCGCAGATGATCTGTTTAACTCATTGTCTAAGGGTTCGGCTTATTTTATTAAGGATGCACAAAAGGTAGCTGATGGTCAATTGGGTAAAAATGTAAGCTTAGCAATCAAAGCTTCATCTCCAGAGGAAGCAGAAAAATGGAGTAAACTATACACTATGGCTGGAGCCTCTGTAACTGTAAAAGATACTTCGGTTAGTATTAATGGAGATTATGGAAAAATTCTAGGAGCGGTGGTCGCTGACAGCGATTTCATGTATCACAATGACGGTAAATCTTTAGAGAAAAAATATGGGTATGATGCTCGCGAAGCAACTTACAACTGGTACAGTTCTTTGAAAAAAATTGATGCAAATTTGAAATCTAAATCTCAATTCCAAGAAGGATTTGATTTAGTCAAAGTACAGCAAAAAGCTCTTGAACCTGCCTATAATTATTATGGTGTAGAAATAAAGCAAGTAAGTGAAAATAAATTTAGTGTAATCTTTTTGCTTACCTTTTACCTGATATACACCATGTGGTATGGCTTCGGACTCTACTACCTCTTCGATGGTCTTGGTATAGTCGTGGCCAAATCTAAGAAGACAGCTTAAGATATCGATTACTAGTATAGAAATTGTTCTTAACCTTTTGCTACAACTAGTGGCACAGTCTTGAGTTTATTAGTTGCAGCAAAAGGTTTCATATTCCTTAATAAGTTCACGAGATTTCCGCAGAATGTTTAAATATACTCTTTGATGAGGGGATTGAGAGATGATGAAGAGAGAGTCTGGAATAAAGAGTTATCCAATCTGGGTAGTTATTAATCCAAAACACCCTATCAGCCATGACAACTGGACACCGGTCTTAGACGAGATTCAAGATCGAGTTTATAGAACAATGAATACTCGAATTGAAACTTCCAATATTTATTTTAGAAATGCTGTTAGTGAAAGTAGATTAGTTCCTAATACTCTTAATTGGTGGGGGCCGGAAGTAGCTAAAGAAATTGAACAGTTTAGAGAAATTTCTTATGAGTATAAACCGAGAATGATTTTTTCTTTAGGTGCATTTGCTTTCGAATTTTTAAGACGAGTATATGAGATTAAGCCAGAAAAAGGGCCGAAGGCATGGAGTAATGCTAATTTAGGCGATGAATTTGAAAGATCCATCGATAACTTTGATATAAACAAAACCAATATAATCCCCTTACTCCACAGAGTGGGAGCTAGTGGTAATTTTATTGATACAAACAATTACTTTTCCAGGAAAGACGGAGAGAATTATTATCGGTATGTAGGCGCGAAATTAGCTGAGAAAATTATTGAGAACAAAGACCGACTTGATATTTGGATCAATAAATCGTCAGTTCAACTTAGCTCTACCTGCATTGCGCCATAATTCATCATCTTTTTGGAAGGGGTATTAAATATGAAGGATTCTAAATTTAACGTGCTCCTGTACTTTGATGATTCTCAGCAAGCTTTTTATGCAGCGGTTCATACTGCAAAATTATTAAAAAATATGCCCAATATGCATTTAACAGTTGTGCAGGCCCGAGAAACCTGTGAAGATTCAAAGGTCACAGAATACTGTTGGCTTGATACAAAGGACCTAGTTAATTGGGCCATAGCGAAGGGTAATGAAAAAGGATCTGAATATCGATGGCCAATAAAAGTATCTTCAGATTGGTTGAAGAGAGTTTTTGCTGGGTCTAACTCTTCTGATCGCGACAAATATAATGATATGCTTTCGGAAGCCAATCAAGTTTTTTCTGAAAGAGCAGAAGATGTAAGTAATGTTATCATTTATTGTAATCCCGGAATTTCAGACACTCTAGATGCACTATATGATTATGCAGCCAAGAATTCATATAATTTGATTATTATGGGGACACGAGGACTAACAACCATAAAAATCTTACTTTTCGGGTGTTTAATTAACAATTCGCCTATACCAATGATGTTAGTGAAAAAGCTTCCCAGAGAAATTTTAAAACATTAATAAATAACTCATTTATAAATAATTATTTCATCACATGTCCTTAATTCTTAAGGGCATGTGATTTTTTTCTTTTAATTAAAAGATAACCCCTAAATTTGATGAAACTTAAAGATTAAAATTAAATACATAGAATGTCCAATTGAATCTGTTTATAATCACTAAGGTAAATTTTTATGACAATATAGGCGATTAAAGATCATTAATCATTAATTATTGATTATCCCATATACTAGACTATGATATAATAGGCGTCAAATCGTTTTTAAAGGTGGAATTTTCATGACTGACTCAAAATCACTTAAAGTACTCTTATATGCTGATGGCACACCGCATTCCTTTTCTGCGACTGTATATGCGGCGAGTTTATTCGCAAGTCTTGATAATATGCAATTAACGATCTTGCATATCAACGAAAGTGTTCAAGGTTCCATTGAAGGAGACTATAATTTGTTGGAAACCTGGTCCACGAACCCACATACAGACTGGGTAGAGCACTTAATAAACGATCAAGATTCCGAAAAAGAAAGGGAATACTCCGAAATCCTCGCCACAACGAATAAAATCTTTGCACGAAAAGGACACAATGTAAGTCGCCAGACAATTTACTCAAACTCTAATATCCCGGATATTACAGAGGCTATTATTGACTACGCAACCAAAAAGAACTTTGAGCTAATAATTATGGGGACTAGAGGGCTTAACAGTTTTAAAGGTTTAATTTATGGTAGTTTAGCTCATAGTGTACTTAATAAATCGGATATTCCTGTTTTGTTAATCAAAAAGCTTCCGCAAGATTTTATAGATAGTTATCGTTCTGCAGAGTAGGCGTTAGCTAAAATGAGCCCGGAAAAGTTCTTTTCCGGGCTTAAGTATGTTAATTTGCTTGTGCTTGGCTTAATATGGTAAAATGCACTTAAAAGAGAACTCTATGGATTCGCTGCATGTCGAGTTTTTTCTTGAATTTTCAAGCTATTTCCTTCTTTAATTCTGTTGAAGTATGAATGTATATGAAAGGCAGGTAGAGATATGGCAGTAAGACTTAGCAAAGGACAAAAAGTCGATCTTACAAAAAGCAATCCTAACCTTAAGGAAATAATTGTAGGATTAGGTTGGGCGTCAAACCCTGCAGCAAGCAACTATTCTTTTGACTTAGATGCTTCAGCCTTTTTGATAGGATCTAACGGTAAAGTTAAGGACGAAAATGACTTTGTTTTCTACAATAATCCTTCCGGTGGCCAAGGGTCAGTGAAGCACAGTGGGGATCACAAAAAAGGCTCCGGAGAGGGGGACGACGAGCAAATTCGTATTAATTTGTCAGCCGTACCTCCTCATATCGAGAGAATATCCTTTAGCATTACTATCAATGACGCTCAAATGAAACGACAAAGCTTTGGAGATATTAAGAACTCTTATGTAAGGATTCTCAATGCAGGTACAAATGAGCTGCTTCTCAAATATGAACTAGGTGAGGAATTCTCTGTAGAAACAGCTATTGTTGCCGCAGAAATTTATCGTCATGCCGGCGAATGGAAATTCAATGCAATAGGCAGTGGGTTTCAAGGTGGTTTGGCAGCCCTTTGTCGTAATTTTGGTTTGGAAGTTGAGGAAGAACAGGGAAAAAACAATTCCGGAAGCTCTGGAGGAAGTCCCGGCATCCCTTCCTACAGTAGTCAGCCCAACCCCCAATCCCTGTATGGTCAAAATAGTCCTCAATCCTCCTATAGCCAGAACGCTCAATCCTTAGGGCAGAGTACTCAAGCCATGGGGCAGAGTCTTCAGACATACGGGCAACAGGCTCAAAGTAGTGGTCATCAAAGTGGGATGACCTGTCCCCGTTGCCATTCTTCACAGGTTACGGCAGGGAAGAAAGGTTTTGGACTCGGAAAGGCTGCTATCGGCGGTGTTTTGTTAGGCCCAGTTGGTTTACTGGCAGGGTTTATAGGAAGCAAAAACATGGAGTTTGTCTGTTTAAGCTGCAAAGAACGATGGAACTCCGGGAGTAATACTAATACGGCTGAGTGGCTGCAAAAGCAAACCGAAAATGCCCGAAATATTGTTAACAAATATATGGGAAAAGATCTGACGGAAGCTTTAGTAGCAGGTAGTGCTTTGGTTGCAACAGCTGACGGTGTTCTGGAAGCTGCTGAAAGGGAGAAGCTTATTGATTACTTCCGTACGAGTCAAGAAATGCGCGGAATTAATATTAATGAAGTCGATTCTCGTTTTAATTACTTTGTACAGCGGATACAGAGTGATCTTATCTTAGGCAAAGCTGAAGCTTTAAGGGCGGTAGGAAAATTAGCGAGCAAACCGGAAGCTGCTCGCTTGGTTGTTCGTCTCTGTTGTGCAATCGGTTTCGCAGACGGAGAATTTGCGCCTGTTGAAAAAAGAGTGGTAGAAGAGATTTGCCGAGAAGTCCATTTAGACCCCAGAGAGTTTATTTTTTAGTGACAAGTTGTGGGCCGGAATGTTAAATCCGGCCCAATTGACTTCGAGAAGGGTTGCAAAAATGCACCATTGTTGAATTCATGCAACCAATTTGTAGTGAATTTGAAATTTTTAGCTGATTTAACATATTTGATTAAAAAAACAAGTGAAAAAAGATAGCCCCAATTTACAGAATATTAAGTAAATTGGGGCTATCTTTTTATTTCATAATCTTTTGTGCTTAGGAGTTAAGTTGGTATGTATTTTGCTATCTATAATAAATAGTCTGTAGTTTTGAAAAGGAAATGAGAGGGGGAGTACTTATGCTTGCCGAGATTGTTCTTACTTCGCCAAATAAAGAGGTGACTCAAATGGTTGAAAAAGTTCGAACTGACTTTAATATACAGATCACAATTATTGAAACTTCCTTTGAGTCAGCAGTCGGCCTGGTAAAGGGCATTTTGTCACAAGAACCTGACAAAATAAGAGTTATAGCCAGTGGAGGTGCTACCCTGGAGCTTTTACGGAAGGAATTACCTCAAGAGCAATTGGTTAGTATTCATCCCCGAGAATATGATATTGTCTTAGCCTTTGACAAAGCAAAAAGATATGGCGATGAAATTGCTTTGTTTTTAGCCGGGTCCAAAGATTTGCCTGTGATTGAAAAGATTAGTAACGTACTCGGTCTTAAGGTAGATGTCTACGTTTATAATAATTGGCAGGAACTTGAGGTTCAGGTTGAAAATGCACTTCGGAATGGCTGTAAAGTGGTGTTAGGTGTTGGTGAAAAAATATCTGCATTAGTTAGTAAGCGTGGATTACGGTACATTTCAGTATCAGCCGGTGAAAATACAATCCGTAATGCAATTCAGCTTGCCAAAGATATGATAAAATCTAGGCTGCGTGAAAATGTGATTGCAAAACACATAAACGCCATTTCTGCTTACGCTCACGAGGGAATTATCATGGTTAACGAGGAGAAAATTGTAACAGTTTTTAATCCCGTAGCCTCAAAACTCTTTGGCTTGCATGAAACCGATGTCGTCGGGAAATCCTTGTATGAATTAAGCTACTGTCAATGTATGTTTGAAATATTTGAAGGATTTGAGAAAAGGTTAGGATTTGTTCACCAAGTACTAAATGGGACAGTGTTAGTCAATAAAATCCCCATAATTGACCATCATATCCCCAAAGGTGTCTTGGTTACGGTAAGAGAAATCAAAAATCAGGAAGAAATTCGGAGCAAGAGAGAAATCACAACCAAAGGGCTTGTTGCTAAGTATAGTTTTAAAGATATTATCCATATTAATCCTAAAATGTCTTCAGTTATTGCTAAAGCAAAGAAATACGCAACGACTGATTGTACCGTGCTTATTCGAGGCGAGAGTGGAACCGGGAAAGAATTGCTTGCCCAGAGTATTCACAATGAAAATTGTATAAGGCGTAAAGGTCCTTTTGTTGCTGTAAACTGTGCTTCTATGGATGATAATCTCTATAAAAGTGAACTTTTTGGTTACACGGAAGGTTCCTTTACCGGTGCGAGTAAAGGCGGGAAACCTGGTTTGTTTGAGCTGGCTAATGGAGGAACACTATTTTTAGATGAAATCGGAAAAATGAAAATGGAACAGCAGGGCAATTTATTAAGGGTGCTCCAGGAGAAAGAAGTACGAAGAATTGGAAGTGACCGAGTAATCCCAGTGGATGTTCGTGTAATTACGGCTTCTAATGAAGATTTAGAAAGCTTAATCAGACGAAGGTTATTCAGAGAAGACCTGTATTTTCGTTTGAATGTATTGAAATTAATCTTGCCTCCCTTAAGAGAAAGAAGAGAGGACATCCCCAGTCAAGTAGCTTTCTTTGTAAGGAAGTTTGCTGAAAAGTATAGTAAGCCCATTGCTAATTTACCTGCATATGTTCTTAAAAAGATATCAAGTATGGATTGGCCGGGAAATAGTCGCCAATTAGAACATTTCCTAGAGAGATGTGTTGTATTGTCCGATAATGAGAAAGATGCCGCGAATATTGTGTTTGAGCTTTTAGAAGAAGAATTTCTGGACGCCGGATTTTCTGATAATAATAACAAAACTCCTGATGGTCAAATAAGTGTGTGTATAAGTACTTTAGCAGAAATGAATAGTGAGATTGTTCGCAGAATGAGAGCTAAAGCGAAGCTGAGCAATAGTGAACTTGCTTTAAAGCTTGGAATAAGTAGACCAACCTTATCAAAAATGTTGAACTATAAGTAAATATGAACCTCAATTCAAAGTTAGTTAAAAAGGGTTGCATAGTTGCTGCCCTTTTATTGTTGGTGCCTATGGCAAAATACTTTACACATGAAGAAAACAATTTTGACAGTCCGAAGAAACAGCGAGGTGAGATAATGTCTTGAAATCGCGGTATCAGCTGAATTTCAAGGGTGAAATAGTTAGGCATAGAAATTGCATACAAATAATTAACTGAATAATTTAAATATTTAAATAAATAAGAAAGGAGGAAAGTAATTTCTGTTCTGATATTTTTCTAAGGAGGCAAGAAAATGGACAATTCAGCAACAGTGAGTCATCGCATCCAGGTGTCCTATCGTTTAGAGAGACTTCCAAGTTCAAAATACCATGTTTTTTTAACCTTTTTATTGATTGTAGCTTGGTTTATAGAATCTATTGATTTAGGTGGAATGGGGTATTTGCTTCCGGTATTAGGAAAACACTTTAACCTTTCACCAAGCATGATGGGATTAGTTGCGTCGATTAGTTTTGCGGGAATGTTTATTGGCTCAATTTTTTCAGGAGGTTTATCCGATAGATTTGGAAGAAAAACAATGTTAATTGCGGCAATGGCTTTTTGGGGAACAGCGGGAGCCTTGTTAAGTTTAGCTTGGTCTGTAGAAAGTCTTTTAGCGTTTAGGTTTTTGCTCGGGGTAGGTTTAGGGGCCCAGGTACCTATAGGGATTACAATGCTAAGTGAATTAGTTCCCTCACAGTCTCGAGGTAAGTACCTGTCTCTATATCAGGCCTTTCTACCCTTGGGAATTGCCACAGCCGGTCTCACTACCTATCTCTTGCTTCCGAGCTTTGGTTGGCGAGGTGTCTTCATTGTTGAAGCTTTACCAGCTTTGTGGTTCCTGGTTATTTGGAAGTACTTGCCAGAGTCAGCGCGATGGTTAGAGTCCAAGGAAAGATATGCTGAAGCTGATCAAGTTGTTTCTAATATGGAAGAAAAAGTTCAAAAGAGTATCGGTAGAACCATTCCTCCTATAGACGGTGTGGCTTTATCACTCAGTCTGGCTGAAAAAGAAAGTGCTATTGCCAGGGAACCGATAAAAGGCCTGAGCCAATTAATGACTAAGCATTACATGTCCCGGTTAATAATGAGTGGCGTTTTGATGTTTACTACCATGGCCGCCTATTATGGATTGAGTATGTGGTTAAGTGCTTTACTGGTTGCAAAGGGCTTTTCGGTTACTAAGTCCATAGGTTTCGTTTCGTTAATTGCGTTAGGAGGGATTCCAGCTTTTTTACTGGTAACCGATCTTGTGGAAAGAGTTGGCAGAAAATGGGCTTCTATTATAACAATTGTAGCCATGGCTTTCAGTGCATATGCCTACGGATCGGCGTCTACAGTTGCTTATGTCATTATATTAGGTTTAATATATCAGTTTTTTCAGTTTGGCATGACAATGGTTAATAACGTCTATATTCCCGAGTTGTGGCCTACACTCGCACGAGGTACCGGAACAGGTTTTGCGTTTGGGATTGGGCGTGTAGGAGCCTTCTTAGGCCCTATGGTACTAGGATTGATCATGGGGATTTATGGGCCCCAAGCGGTTTTTGTTTGCAGTTCAGGGCTGTTGTTGTTTGGAGCCTTGGTTGTTCTGATATTAGGCCCTGAAACAAAGGGTAAGATATTTTGAGTAGTTGGAGACTGGTTAAGAATTTTTACAGGAAAGGCAAAGAACATTTACAAAGAAAGAGTTGTCAGAAAGGTGAAGTGGATGAGAATCCTTGAAATAGGTAGGTTTGGAGGAGCAAAGTTTGATGGCATGGCAATTGCAATAAGGTTAAATTAACTGAATAATCCGAAAAGTAATCTCGTCTACGAAGGAGGATATATCACTTATTAATTTAGAGAAGCCTTTGTGTGCGGGGCAAACAGTCTTCAGACCTAATCTTTAAGGCGAGATTTCTTTCAAGTAGCAATGTGTTGGGATTATTCAGTGAACCGCACGGAATAGCTTTTTAAGTCTCACCTAGAAACGGAAAGGGGATAAGAATTCGATGAGTAGATGGATGAAAATTGAGCGTGTTCCGGCACCTGCTTTGATGCCCAAATACGGACCATTGACAGGTATGAGAGTGTTAATGACCGGTAGTATTGTTGCAGCACCTTTTGCCGCATCATTACTTGCTGAATATGGGGCCGAAGTTATTCACGTTGAGCGGCCAAATGTCGGCGATCCCTATCGTGATCAGGCTCCGGTTATAAGACGCGGTGACAGGAAGGTAAGTGCCGGATGGATTCAGGAAGCAAGAAATAAGCTCAGTCTAACCCTAGAAATAAACCTCAAGATACCGGAGTCAAAGGAAATTTTTCTCTCTCTGATTAAGAACTGTGATGTATGGGTGGAAAATATGGTTTGGACTGAAAAGTTAGGAATTACCGAACAGATGTTGTTGGAAGTCAATCCGAAGTTGATTATTGCCCATATAAGCGGTTTTGGAAGACCTCAGTTTGGTGGTGTGCCAACGGAGTGCGACCGGCCTTCCTATGATCCGATTGGTCAAGCTGAAGGCGGTTATATGTTTGTTAATGGTTTTCCTGAGCCTTCCCCACCTTCCCATGCAGCAACATTTATCAATGATTATATGACGGCAATGTTTGCAGTTAACGGTATTTTAATGGCTTATATTCACTCTCAAAAAACCGGGAAGGGGCAAGCAGTTGACATTGCTCAAATTGAGGCGATGAGTAAGGTTCTTAATGACACCTTTGTACAATACTTTATGCTTGGCAAAATCAGAGAACGGAAAGGGAATAAGGTGGCAATCTTCCAACCCGGTAATCTATTCAAAACCAAGGATGAGAAGTATCTGTACATTGGAGCTTATGGCCCGGCAGTTTACGGACGCTTTGTTAAAGCCTTAGAACTTGACCTCAATAAGTATAGTCATGAAGCGGCAGGGGGGTCAATAGAAGCCATAAACTCTGAACTCGGTCTTGAACTAAATGAGATCGCCACTAAATGGGTTGCAGCTCGTGATGCTGAAGCTGCCAAACAATACTTGTTAAGCTTAAAGGTTCCCTGTGGTATTGTCAGGACGTCTGCTGAATTGGCTGCCAGTGAGCACTATCAAAAAAGAGGAAATTTCATCGAGTATGAAGATGAGACATTAGGTGAAACCGTGAAAGGGTTTGGATTCTGTCCAAAGATGAGCGAGACGCCAGCCCAGGTATGGCGTGGTGCCCCGGCCATAGGTCAAGATACAGAAGCCATACTTAATACTCTTTTGGGCTACAGTTATAATGAAATTGAAGCTTTTAGAGAGAAGGGAGTTATTTAATAAGTAGAGCTTCCGAATTAAATTGTCATTTGCCTTGAGTTGTAAATAATAAATTAATTTTTTAAAAAATACACAAAGGAGGCGAAAAAGATGAATAAAGTTTCAATTTCAGAAGTTGTCGATAAATTAGGAGTGTCTAAATATACCTTTAAGATCTATTTCTTAATTGGGCTGGCTCTGATTTTTGCTGGGTATAACTATATGATTGTAGCCTATACAATGCCTCAGATGTCTCAAGAATGGGCCTTAACGAAGATTCAAACCGGGAGTCTTTCTTCGTGGAGTATATTAGGTCTCTTAATTGGTGGACTCAGTGCAGGGGTCATATCCGATAAAATTGGCCGAAAAAAAGCGTTTGCGATCTTTGTCCTTGTTTATTCCGTGTTAACATTTCCGGTTTATTATGTACAAAGTTTTGAAGCCTTTGCTATTCTGAGGGTTTTAGGGGGGATTGGCTTTGGTGGTTGCATTCCGATAGCTGTCACAATGATGTCAGAAAGTGTACCTACCAAAAATAGAGGATATTTTTCTGCATCGATTATGGCCTTCTATGTCTTAGGTTGGGTGGTGGCTGGTGTTGTAGCAATTTATATAGTGCCTTTGCTTGGATGGCGTGTTTGCTACCTGGTGGGTGGTATTCCAGCTTTATATGCCTTCGTTTTGATGTCCGCTCTTCCTGAATCAACCCATTGGCTCTTAGGAAAAGGGCGGGAAAAAGAAGCTATTGAAATAATCAAACGTATGGAAATTTCGTCTAAGGGTCAAGCAAGTGATTGGACATCCGAGACACTGGTTGCTCCGCCGCCCCCCAATAAAGTTGGTGTTAGTGCTCTGTTTTCTAAAGAATTTCGAAAGGCATCTATCGCACTTTGGGTTATCTATTTTATGGGTTCAGTAGTTATCTATGGAATCAATGGTTGGTTACCAACATTGTTAGTAGGTAAAGGATATGGCTTAGTAAAAGGCTACTCTTTTGCCGTTCTTCAAAATGTGTTCGGAATGATTGGCAGCTTTGTTACAGGTTATGTTGCAGATATCATTGGAAGGCGTACCAATGTAATTTTTGGTTGGATTTTTACAGCTGTAGCTATTCTTCTTTTGGGATATGCAACCAACCAATGGCAAGTGGTTATTTGCGGTATGTTGGTAGGAATGGCCATGAACTGGGGGTTAAGTGGAACACAGCCCCTTCTCGCAGAAGGTTACCCAACTGAATTCAGAAATACGGGTGTTTCTTCAGCCCAAGCATTTGGGCGCGTCGGCGGATTTATTGGCCCCATCGCCGCTGGTTTTGTCCAGCAGATAGGAGTTGGGTTTACAGGAATCTTTATTTTCTTTGCTATCCCGGCAGTAATAGCTTCCTTTGTCGCCTTTTATATGATCGATGAGACTAAAGGGAGAAGTATTGAAAGTATTGGCAGAGCTAAAGCCTAATTATTTAGCCTCTGATGGTGCTGCTTTGGTGGCGGCATGAAATAAAGAAGGGAGAGAGCGAATAAAATGAACAATTTACCTAAGGGAGGCAGTTTCCTTTTTAGTCAAACAAACCCCAAGGATATTTTCACCCCAGAGGATTTTTCCTTAGAGCACAAAATGATTTACCGAACGGCTGCTGGCTTTGTTACGGATAAAGTTCTAACTCAGATGGATGAATTGGAAGCCAAAAAAGAGGGCTTAATTAGAGAATTGTTAGAGGCTGCCGGTGAGTTAGGTCTTAATGGAGCGGATATTTCAGACGAGTACGGCGGCATGGAAATGGATAAAATCAGCACTACAATAATTGCCGAGTGTATGGGACGATCCGGTTCCTTCGCTATGACTCAAGGTGGTCAAACCGGTATCGGCAGTATGCCAATAGTTATGTTTGGTACTCATGAGCAAAAGAAGAAGTATCTGCCTGGAATTGCATCGGGGAAAAAAGTTGGTGCCTATGCCTTAACTGAACCCGGAGCAGGATCAGATGCTTTGTCAGCTAAGACGAGAGCTGAGTTGAGTTCTGATGGGAAATATTATGTTCTAAATGGGACTAAACAGTTTATTACTAATTCGGCGATGGGGGATATATTCATCGTTTATGCGAAAATCGATGGTGACAAATTTACAGCTTTTATTGTGGATGGAAATTCGGAGGGTCTAACCACTGGAGCAGAAGAAAAAAAGATGGGAATTAAAGGATCATCGACTCGTTCCGTAATTCTAGAAGATGTAAAAGTGCCAGTGGAAAACTTGCTGTTTGAAATTGGCAAAGGACACGTTGTTGCTTTTAATATTCTTAACTTAGGTCGCTATAAACTTGCTGCAAATTCCGTCGGTAATGCTAAATACGCCCTAGAATTGGCAGCAACCTATGCTAACGAGCGGAAGCAATTCGGAACTCCTATCGCAGAATTTGGTCTGATTAAGGAGAAGCTGGCCACAATGGCTGTCAAAATCTACGTTACAGAAAGCATGGTCTACCGTACTGGCGGACTTTTAGAAAACATGATGAATAGTCTGGATACTTCAGGAGAGGATGGAGGTCAGGTAGCTGCCAAAGGTATCGAAGAATATGCCCTAGAGTGTTCAATGAACAAGGTCTTTGCCACTGAGGCACTGGCTTATGCCGTTGATGAAGGGGTACAAATTCATGGTGGGTACGGCTTTAGTGCGGAATACACTATCGAAAGGCTTTATCGGGACGCAAGAATTTACCGGATCTTTGAAGGTACAAATGAAATTAATCGAACTATAATCCCGGTAACCTTAATGCGCAGAGAAGCCAAAGGGGAGTTGCCTCTTATCGAACAAATAACTAAACTTCACGAAGAAATTGCTGGGGGCAATATTCTCAGAGAGGGAGAGGAAGGGTTAGTTCAGGCTGCCAAGGATATTTTCTTGTTGACCATGGGAGCAGGTATCCAGAAGTATGGAAAGAATTTGCCAAAGCATCAAGAAATAATTGGAAGATTAGCGGATCTGGCTATGCAAGCATTTGCCATGGAGAGTGCATGGCTTAGAGCGCAAAAGGCAGTTGTTAACCAAGGTGAGGCTAATGCCAGACTTAAGATGAATATGGCTATGGCGTATATTAATTCAACTATAGGAATATTAGAATACACCGCAAGAGAAACCTTAACGGCTCTTGCTGAAGGTGAAGAATTAACGCATTTGCTGGAAAACCTGAAGAAAATAACGCATTATTCAATTCGAAACACGGTAGCTCTAAGACAAGAGATTGCCTTTGCTATTTCTAAAGAAGGAAAATATATTGTCTAAATTATTAAGGGGCTGCAAGTTTTGCAGCCTTAAATAATTTGAGACTCCCTGACTTTAAAAATTTTTTACATAATCGTAAAAGATTTTTACACTTTTAGCGATGTTACAAGTCCTTCATTCTGGAATGGAGTTTACAAGGGGGTTGACGTACTAAGCAAGGTTGGCATGCAAGTTGCATTATTAATTTTACAGAATAATTAAAATATATAATCAAATTGGAGGAAAGCGTCATGATTAAAAAGATTGGGGTATTAGGAGCAGGTTCTATGGGTGGTGGGATAGCGCATTTGGCAGCTGCGAGAGGTTTCGAGGTTGTACTATGTGATGTTGAACAAAAATTCGTCGAAGGTGCAGTTAAACGAATAGCTGGTTTCATGGACAAAAGCATACAAAAACAAAAAATGACCGTCGATGAAAAGGAAGAGGCCTTGAAGAGGATTACCATTACAACTAATATGGAGGATCTATCCTCAGTAGACCTGGTGATTGAGGCAATCTTCGAGGATATGGAGGTCAAAAAGAAGGCTTTTGAAAAACTTGATACTATCTGTGGCCCTGATACAATTTTTGGCTCAAATACTTCATCAATGTCTATTACTACCCTAGCTTCTGCCACCAAACGCCCGGATAAGGTGGTCGGTTTACACTTCTTTAATCCACCCTTGATCATGAGATTGGTAGAAGTGATTAGAGGATATTACACCAGTGATGAAACCGTCAGATTAGCATCAGAGGTTTCTCAGGGAATGGGCAAGACTCCGGTGGTCGTTCAGAAGGATACTCCCGGTTTTATTGTAAATCGAATAATGATGCCTCAATTTCTTGAAGCAATTCGTATTGTGGAAGAAGGAATAGCAACTCCAGCCGATATTGATACGGCAGTTAAGTTGGGTTTGAATTATCCCATGGGTCCCTTCGAGCTGATGGACTTTACTGGTGTAGAAATCTCTGTTCATGTTGCTGATTATTTATTTAATGAATCGAAAGACATGAAATGGAATCCTCCCCAGGCGATTAAGGCTATCGTCCGGGCTGGACGCCTTGGGAAGAAGACGGGGGCTGGCTGGTACGACTACAATAATTAAATTTAAACTCGTCTAGCTAAATTGAAAATGTTTAAGAGACATATTCCCTTATAGAGGTTGGATACACCGTTAATTAATGGCTATTTTAGGGAGGTATTATAAAAATGTATACTAAAGCGTTTATTCCTTATGGTGGTTACTACAGCACTCCTTTTGTTCGTTGGCAGGGCAGCTTGCAGAATGAACATGCTGTTGAACTGGCAGCTGCTACAACTAAAAAGTGGCTTGCATCACGAGAAATAGATCCCAAGATCTTTGAATACCTAGTTTTTGGCAAAACTATCGGCCAACTCTATACCTTTTATGATGCTCCTTGGGCTGCCTATCTGATGGGAAATCCTGATATACCTGGAATGCACATTACCCAGGCCTGCTCTACTTCTACGACTGTTCTAAATCAAGCGTCTGCAGCTATCGAAACTGGGCTATACGAAACCTCATTTTGTATGCTCACTGATCGGTGTTCTAACGGACCCTTCACAGTTTGGCCCAATCCAAAGGGGCCTGGCGGTGAAGTGATTACAGAAAGTTGGATGATGGATAACTTTGATGGTGGCCCTTGGAGAGGGGTTCCCATGATACAGACTGCTGAAAACGTTGTTAACAAAGCGGGAGGGATTACTAAGGAAGACGTAGATAAGGTTACGGCTAGACGATATGAGCAATATCAAGATGCCTTAGCCAACGATCGTGCATTTCAAAAACGTTATATAATCCCTGTTGAGTTTAAAATTAGTAAAAAGAAAATCGGAATTGTTGAAGCCGATGAAGGGGTAACTCCTACAACCTTGGAAAGTTTAACAGCTTTAAAACCCGTGATACCTGGTGGTGTGCACTCATTTGGAGCTCAAACTCACCCGGCAGATGGCAACTGCGGACTTATTGTTACCACAAGGGAAAAAGCCCGGGCCCTAAGCACGGATAAAAATATAGAAGTGCAGATTTTAGCTTATGGTTTTGCTCGTGCAGAAAAAGCCCACATGGCAATGGCAGTTGTGCCGGCAGCTAGAATGGCGTTAGAGAAAGCGGGAGTTAGTATTGGGGACGTGAAAGCTATTAAAACACATAATCCCTTCACAGCTAATGATTTATACATGGCCAATGAGATGGGTATCGACGTAATGACAATGAATAATTACGGTTGCTCCCTGGTATATGGGCATCCTCAAGGGCCTACAGCCGGTCGAGCTATTATAGAGATGATCGAGGAGTTGGCAATTTTAGGTGGAGGTTATGGCCTGTTCACTGGGTGTGCAGCAGGAGATACGGGGGCAGCTTTAGTCATTAAGGTATCTTGATTTAATAATCTTAAACTGGCTATCAAGGCTGCAAAGATTTTGCAGCCTTGAATCTAAAGCTATTACCTAGGGAGGGGAGTCTGATAAGTTTGAAACGCACCGAAATCTTACTTCTTCAGCGAGAAAAAGTTTTGATGAATTTAAGCGAGAACAAAGATAACCGTGCAAAGTGGTTAGCGGCATTAATTGAGATTGATGATGAAATGGAAGAAATGGAAGTAACGAAAATTGCTAGATTGAAAACTAATTAACCTGTAATATTCGGGTTGAGTTGACAAGGGTGAGGTGTGAAGAATGGAGATCCAAAAAGTAGCTGTACTGGGTGGAGCCGGAACCATGGGATCAGGTATTGTCCAAACAATTGCTCAAGCTGGAATCGAGGTTTTATTATTTGAGACCAACCTGGAGATGGCTCAAATGGGTAAGGCCAAGCTCGAGAAAGTTATTCAGAAACTCGTTGACAAAAGGAAAATTACTGAACTTGATAAGCGGAATATCCTCGATAAAATTGTACTATGTGATAACTATCAGGCAATGATTGATGTCGATCTTGTGATTGAAGCTGTGTTTGAGAATATTCACCTAAAAAAGCAGATTTTTAAAGAATTAGATGGGATTCTTAAGCCTGAAGCACTTCTTTGCACCAATACCTCAGCTTTGTCAGTGACGGAAATTGCCAGCTCGACAAAAAGATTGGATAAGGTTATTGGGTTGCATTTCTTTAACCCGGTGCCAGTTATGAAGTTAGTAGAATTAGTAATGGGTTTGACAACTAGTGAACAGACCTATAACGATTGTGTAGTATTCTGTGAAAAAATTGGCAAACAGACGATTAGAGCAAAAGACACTCCAGGTTTTTTAGTAAATTATCTTCAGATTCCCTTATTAAATGGAGCAGTGGCAGCGTACGAAGCAGGCTTAGCCTCTGCTGAAGATATCGATAGAGCGTGTGTATTAGGAATGAATCATCCAATTGGACCACTGGCCTTGTTAGACTTGATCGGGCTCGACAATGCTCTTGACGTGTTCAACGTTATGTATGAAGGAACAGGAGATATAAGATTTTGGCCGCGAACCATTCATAAGCGTTTAGTCCAAGCCGGACATTTTGGTCGCAAAACAGGAAAGGGTTTTTACACGTACATTTAATAATAAGGAGGAACTTGGATGTCAGAAAGCAAAGTCGTTGAACTTCAAATAATTGAAAGTGTGGGAGTTATTACAATCAATAACCCTCCGGTGAACGCACTTACCCTAGAGGTCAGAGAACAATTGAAACAAATTCTGATGGAAGTTAGGCAAGCAAAGGATCTTCGAGTATTAGTCATTACAGGGGCAGGATCAAAATGTTTTGTCGCAGGTGCGGATATCAAAGATTTTCCTAAGCAGATGGAATCTGGACCAAGAGAAAATGCCACAATTTATAAGGAAATGTTTGCTTACCTGGAGGAAGCACCCATACCAGTTATCGCTGCTCTAAATGGGTTAGCTCTTGGTGGGGGATGTGAGTTGGCATTAGCCTGTGATCTTAGAATCGCTGATGAAAAGGTGAAACTTGGTTTGCCGGAAGTGACTTTAGGTCTAATTCCTGGACTAGGAGGGACACAAAGACTGGCCAGGTTAATCGGTCAATCTAAAGCCAAAGAGCTATTATTTACAGGTACTGTCATTACAGCAGAAGAAGCCTTGAAGATTGGACTAGTTAACCAGGTAGTACCTTTGGGGAATGCTTTAGAAGAAGCCCTTAAACTGGCTGAAAAATTGGCTAAGGGTGCAGGTGTTGCTATGGCTTATGCTAAACAGCTTGTAAACAAGGGAACGGAGCTTCCTTTACAGGAAGCCTTAGAAATGGAAATGCAGCATGTTGAAAAGATTTTTAGGACAGAAGATTTACAGGAAGGGCTTGACGCGTTCATCAATAAACGCCCACCGGTATTTAAGAACCGATGAAATAGTTAATAATCCGAAAATAATCTCGTAGCCTTTTAGGGAAATAAGTTATTGACCTAGAAGGCTATTTTAATCTCACTTTAGTGATGATTTAGTCGAAGAATGTATTTAAGGAGATAGAAGGAGTTTGCCCTAAAATACAGAATATTCAATAATATACTAAATGATATAGAGAGGTGGGGATAACAAGTGACTGTTGGTTCTGAACAAGAAAAGCCTCAGGCCACGCAACAAGAATTTCTTCTAGGAAAACTAGAACCAACTCCAGGACAACAGTTTTTACAACAGATCATTGATAATTCATATGACTCAATCTTTGTTACAGATAAATACGGTAACGTTCTCTTAGCGAATTCAGGTACGGGAGTATTTATGGGCTATACGACAAAAGAATTAATCGGCAAAAATGTGGAGAGTCTTGTCAAAAAGGGCACCTATGATTGGTCACCAACTATGAAGGCCATTAAAACTCGCACCGTAGTTTCAGGGATCGTAAGAAACAAACATGGTGTTCAGGAAATGGCAACTAGCAAACCTCTTCTGGATGAAAACGGAGAAATTGTCATGGTTATCACCAATGCCCGAGACAAAGATTTAGTCGATGAATATATAGCAGCTCTTGAAAAAGAACGATCAACTGTTCACAGATATAAGACTGCAGTAGAATACTTGAGTGAAGTGGATTCCGGAAACAAGGAAATAGTGGCTGAGAGCCCCCAGATGAAACAAATTATTAAAATAAGCAATGTTATTGCCAAAACTGACAGTACAGTCATGCTAATTGGAGAAACTGGGACTGGTAAGGAAGTTATGGCAAGACATATCCATAGAAATAGTTATCGATCTAAGGAACCGTTTATTCCGGTTAACTGTGCTGCTATTCCTCATGAGTTGCTGGAGTCTGAATTCTTTGGCTATGTAAGAGGTGCCTTCTCAGGAGCAAACCCCCAGGGGAAACCGGGATTGTTTGAGATAGCCGATAAAGGGACTTTGTTTTTGGACGAACTTGCTGAATTGCCTTTATCCATGCAGTCGAAACTCTTGCGTGTCTTAGAATCCAGCGAGATTAAAAGGCTGGGAGATACAAACATTCATCATATTAATGTTCGATTCATTGCAGCAACCAATAGAGATTTGAAAACAATGATTAATCAGAAGCAGTTTAGAAGCGATTTATACTACAGACTTAATGTTATACCGATTAATTTACCCGCTCTTAAAGATCGACCGGAAGATATTCTGGCCTTTGCTCATAAATTTCTTGAAGAATTAAACAGAAAGTACTCTTTAAAGAAACAATTCTCTACCCAAGCAACTCAGCTATTGTTTAATTATAATTGGCCAGGTAATGTGCGTGAGTTACGAAATGTTATTGAGAGACTGGTTATTACTTCTTCCAATGACATCCTAAATTTTGATGAGGATTCTCTCGTAAATAGAAAGCCTAGTTTAAAAAACGAGCAAAGGTGTCAGCAAGCCAGTAGGGATTATCAAGGTACTCTAAAAAATGTCATAAAGTCGGTTGAAGAAGAGTATATCAATCAAGTGCTCGCTCAATGCGGAGGTCGGATAGGGGAAGCAGCTCAAAGGTTAGGAATCCACCGGACAATGTTATATCGAAAGCTAAAAGATAGTAAATAACTTAAGAATATTTGCAGCAAAATTAGTTGTTTATATAAAAAGCGGTCTTTTCTCACTGCCGAAAGTGGAAGAGACCGCTTTGTTTTGTTGTTCATAGAAGTAAAAGGGGGGATCTACTTGAGTGAATACATTCATACTCTTGAAGGGAGATCTCTTATCGCATATAATAGAATAGTCGATCTAGTTAGAATTATATAGACAACATAAGTTAATGATAGGTATTTACTTGTCTAAAAGGGAGGATTTATGCAAAAATCTGCAAAGAGACCGATTCCAAAAGATACACTTATGGAGGTTCTAGGAATCCAAATTGTAGAATTAAATGAACAACGAGTTGTTGCGGAAATGCCAATCTCCAGAGCAAATCGGCAGCCTTTCGGAATGCTGCACGGAGGAGCGTCAGTAGCCTTAGCTGAAACAGTGGCTAGCGTGGGAACCTATAACCTCATAAACCAAGATACTCAGCAGGCAGTTGGCTTAGAGATCAATGCTAATCATATTCGTGCTAAGCGGGATGGAACTGTTAAAGCAATTGCAATTCCTTTGCACAAAGGAAGGACAACTATGGTCTGGGATATTAAAATCACGGATGAGGATGACCAATTAATCTGTGTTTCAAGGTGTACAATGGCTGTAATTAATATAAAATAGGGGATGCAATTTCTGATCTCTAACTGTAACGCTTCTAGCCACTTAAAGGGCCGGAGGCGTTATTAATTTGGGATTTCCATTTTTTCGCTTATTTTTGAAGGGATTCGATATATTGCGTAGAATTATTTAAAGACTAAGTATCACTTAGATTGAATATTGCCATAATCATATTAGATGTTTGATGAGGAGACGACAATAGGAAATGAATATACAAATATTCGGAGTCAAAAAATGCTTTGATACGAAAAAAGCAGAACGGTATTTTAAAGAACGAAAAATAAACTATCAATTCATTGACTTGGGGATAAAGGGCTTAAGTAAAGGTGAACTCCAAAGTGTAAAAACGGCAGTAGGCTTGAATAAATTGATCAACGCAAATTCTAAAGATTATAAAAGATTAAATATGAATATGATTATTTCTCCAAGTGGGAAAGAAGAGATACTGCTAAATAATCCCAGCCTATATAATACCCCTATTGTAAGAAATGGCAAACAGGCTACCGTTGGTTATGAACCAACTATTTGGGAGTCCTGGCAAGAATAAAGGAGGGAGAAAATACGGAGAGCAGTAATGGAAATAGGACTGTTTTAAAACAATCCAATAATATTTTTAAAGATATACTGTCTCCTTTGCAGGAAAGGGGTACTAAGTACGATGTATATTTCTATAGAATTATTGGATGTGATGACGAAACAGAGTATCTGACTCGAATCACAAGTCTAAACGAACATCTAAAACTTACAGATAACTATATTCTATTTGACAATTCCATTCCGGTAAGTACTGATTTGAGCGTTATTGAACGATTAAGGCAGTTATTTAAGCCTGTTCCCCTTAAAGACTTTAGTAATGGAGCCTTAGCAAATCTATTGGATTCCCAAGGTTATTTTTCTTTAAGTTCAAACAGCGAGTTGAATAGATGGATAAGAAATGCCTTTGATACAATTTTTAATCTCTATATAGCCAATGAATATGAGATTAATTTAAGTATGGCTGTAAACTTCGGAACCAAAATATTACTCTGGTTTGGAGATTACGGCAAACAAATTCTTAAGAAGTCTCCCTATAATCCTAAGGTGATTTACTGGGGTAGTCCTAAAAAACATGAAGTATATTACCTCATACTAATGTCCCTTATCGGCTGTGATGTACTCGTACTCAATACCTCGTTCAGAGATGAGTTTGAATATGTAGACAAGAACAATGAATACTCGATGCTTGTAAAATATTCCAAGGATTCATCAATCCATTCATTTCCTGATCAGATAGTTAAAAAAGAAGTAAAAGAAAAAGAATTAACAGATTCTATAAAGAAGGACCCAGAGTTGCCGGTAGACCAGCTAAAGGAACGTGAAATAGTTAAAGTAAATGATCCAATAGTTGTCGTCAAATTAAAAAGAACTGAGATTATACTCCAAGAAATGCTTGTTCCATTAAAAATGCGAAGTGGTTACATTGGGCATCCTTATCCCATACAACCAACATATTTTGTTCGTTACATTGGCGTACCTGTCTCTTCCGATGATTGGGAGGCAGAGTATTACAATAGTCTTTATGACTTAGATCGATCATTACAGTCACTGGGGAATTATCTAAAATTCATTGATGCTATTCCTGCACCTAGTGCCGCAGAGAATGCCTCAATTCCCTCTGGGTTTAGCAACTATCCTTTTAAAGATAGATTCGAGGTCATTGAACAAATTTTAAGAGTAAAAATACTTCCGCAATTCAATAATGAGCTTTTAGACAATACAATAAAAAAGACGTTTGTTGACATTGTTGATCTATTTGCTGAGAAAAACAAAAATGCTAACTTATCAATAGTTTCAAATTTCTCGTTAAAAATAGTCACTTGGCTAAATCGATACCTGATTCATTTATTTCCCAGAGTCTCCTTGAGCCAGGCCCCGGATCATAATCCTAAAGTCTTGTTTTATGGCGGAATTAAAGCCCACGAAATTTATCTCTTATATGCCTTCCATAGGTTAGGATGTGATGTCCTTTTTGTGCATTCGGACAAAGAGGGGGACAAACCCTTTGGAATCTTTGATAAGGATAATGAGCTGACCCATCTCATTCAGAATCCCAATAATTTAACCTTGGAATCCTTTCCCATTGAAGAAAGATACATTCGTAAAAGCACAATTGCTTACAACGCTTCTAAAGAAATTGAAGAAATAATTTATGGAGAGGATGTTGGGCTTTTCAAGCCGTGGCAGTTTGAAAATTATGGAACCCAACCCATCACTCTTAAAACGACCTATGATGAACTAAAGATATTATGGAGAGAACCTGCAAAACTTCGACCGGAGTTTAAAATTCAAAACAAAAAGGTTTATGTTCCTAACTTATTTGCCAAAATTAATGGAGTTAGTGAGGATTTGAATGCTTATTGGCAGGACTTAAGAAACCTCTCAACAGTCCCGAATTTTAAGCTTGTTAGTGGTCTGCCCTTCACAAATGTAAGTTACACGAAGCAGGAACTATATCAGGCTAGTTATTTGTTAACCGACCAGGGGCTTTTAAATGAAGCAAAAGTAATAATGAGCAAGCATTATAAATTTAGCCATCTTAGAGCACCTTTACAGCATTTTTTAATTGGAAAAATTAATGAATTAATTGGCTCTGACCTGTTTATAACAGCGGTAAATGATAAATTTAAGCTGAAGATGATTATGACTATTTTAACGATGGAGGATGAAATTCTAAAGCTGATTGAAGTCTTTGATTTTCCTCAAGAGATTCCCAAAATCGTGATTTATGATCATGAAAAACAGTCTTTCAGTGAAAGCGATGCAATTATCCTTGCCTATTTTAACCGCATTGGTCTAGATGTTTTAGTTTTAACTCCAACGAACTATAAAACCATTGATCAATACATTAAGCCAGCTTATTTTGATCTTTTTCAGCTTCCACAGGTTAAATTCGATTTAGATATGCCTTCTTTAGCTGATATCCCAGCAACTTCTGCGCAAAAACCGGGGTTATTATCGCGCTTCTTCAATCTGCGTTAGATTTAATACCATATTGCCAATAAAACAATTTGTTTGAGGAGGAACCTAGATGGAGATTCAAGGATTTACCACAACTTTAACCGAAGATAAAAGTTTAGTCCCGGCCCCAATTCCGGAGTTTGATATCGAAAAGCAGAAAAATGAAGTTAAGACAAAAGTCATGGAGAGTCCGGAAGTTCGCAGTATTGTAAGACAAATTAACCTAGAAGATGTTAACTCGATTATGACATTCGGCAAAAACACAGCGGAAGAGGTTTCCCGGTTCTCTGATGCTATTTTGCATTCCATGCAGTCAACTAAAGTTGAGGATTCAGGCGAATTGTTAATTCAGCTTAATAAAATCATGGACAAGTTTGATATTAAGGACTTTGAGGATAAACCTCCCGGCTTCCTAGAAAAGATTTTTTCTAAAGCTAAAAACACTGTTGAGGCTTTGTTCAAAAAATATAACTCTATGGGTGATGAAGTTGACAAGGTCTTTGTTACCCTCAAGAAATACGAAGCTGAAATCGGTACCGCTAATAAACACCTGGAAGACATGTTTAATAAAAACGTCGAGTATTATGAGCAGTTAGGACAATACATCTACGCCGGTCAAGTAGTACTTGCCGAGCTTAAGAATAATATTATTCCGGCAGCCCAAGCCAGAGCTAACGAGACAGGGAACCGAGTAGATCAAATGAATGTTAACAACCTGCTGCAGGTACAAGAAATAATGGAACAGAGAATTTATGATCTGCAGTTGGCTGAAAATGTTGCCGTCCAGAGTATGCCAACCATCAAAGCAATAGAGTATGGTAACTATAACTTGGTTCGAAAGATTAACTCGGCATTCGTCATTACCATGCCGATTTTCAAGCAATGCTTGGTGCAGGCAATTATGTTGAAACGTCAATCGGTCCAAGCTAAAGCGATGAGTGCCTTAGATGAAAAAACAAATGAGCTTCTGCTTAGAAATGCTGAAAATACTGCCCTTCAATCGAAAATGGTTGCCAAGCTGGCCACGGGCAGTTCGGTAAATATTGAAACCTTAGAAAAATCATGGCAAACAATTGTCAAGGGCATCGAGGATACGAAGGCAATTCAAGAGGAAATGAGACAAAAACGAATCGATGGTACAAGAAGGTTAGAGGTTCTCAAACAAGATTTTGTAAATCGCGGGATTGTCAGATAAGCAAACACAAAAAAGATGATTTCTGTACTGAAACAGGAATCATCTTTTTGTTTTGCGTAATTGAATTATTGACATAATCTTAAATTTGACATATTAATGGTTTAGGAGTAATATCCTTCGTGTACGAAATATTTCTATGCGAAATAAATACTTGCGGAGGAAAATAAGTTTATGGAGGAATTTATGGAAAATCAAAATAAAAGTGCATTGGTCGCAAGTCTCTTTCAGGAAGTAATGATGCTCTTTAGAAGCAGTATGAGTAAAGTCTTTGAAGACGTGGGCATAACTCCCCCCCAAGGCATGGTTCTTGGAATCTTAAGTAAAGAAGAAAAATTAAAGATCAATGAGCTCAGCAACAAAATGAATCTCTCAAATAGTACCGTCTCAGGTATCGTTGACAGGCTTGAAAAACAAGGAATGGTAGAAAGGCTAAGAAGTGAATCCGACCGAAGAGTGGTCTATGTAAGTATAACCCCAAGTTTTAAGGAAATGCATGAATGTTTTCATGTGAAGTTTGAGAAAAAGATTGAAAATATTTTGAGCGAAGGGAGCTCTAAAGACTTAGAGAAAGTATATGAGGGATTGAGCACCTTGAGAAATCTACTAAGAAAATATGATAAAGATTAATATCAAATGAGGTGAGATCTATGGTTAAGCTATTTAGATTGCTCAAACCTTTTACTGCGTATATCACTGCTGTAGTAGTGCTGCTTTTTGTTCAAGTTATATCAGACCTCTATTTGCCAACCTTAATGGCTGACCTAGTTGATATAGGGATTGTGAATAAAGACATTAATTATATCCTAAAGACCGGTGGCTTTATGCTGCTAATTGCCGCTGGAGGAACTATATGTGCAATTATTGCAGCCTACCTGTCTGCCAGAACCTCCATAGGCTTTGGGAAAATAATTCGCGAAAAGCTTTTTAGTAAGGTTGAAAGTTTTTCCTTGCATGAGTTTGATAAATTAGGCACAGCGACTCTTATTACGAGAACGACTAATGATGTTAACCAAATCCAGCAAGTATCCGTCTTAATCCTGACGATGATGGTTACGGCCCCCCTTACAAGTATCGGTGGAGTTGTTATGGCATTGCAACAAGATATATCCTTATCTTGGGTTTTAGTCGTTGTAATACCGGTATTGTTTACGATTATTGGTGGAACCTTATTTAGAGCCTTACCTCTTTTTAAACTAATGCAGGAAAAGCTCGATAAGTTAAATCTTGTTTTAAGGGAAAATCTTACCGGCATTAGAGTCATACGGGCATTTAATCGCAAAGAGAAAGAAAAAGTTCGATTTGATGAGGCTAATGCGGATTTAATGCAGAACGCCATCAAAATCAATCTGATTATGGCTGCCTTAATGCCGGCGATGATGTTGATTATGAATTTAACGACTGTAGCCCTTGTCTGGTTCGGAGCCATCAGAATTGACTCCGGAGCTATGCAGATCGGCTCACTTTTGGCTTTTATCCAATATGCAACCCAAATCCTATTCTCATTGTTAATGTTAGTGATGTTGTTTATTGTGATTCCTCGCGCTCAGGTTTCTGCAGTAAGAATTAATGAAGTACTTGAGACAAATTTAGATATCAAAGATCCTGTAAAGCCGGTAACAGTGACCGACGGAAAAGGGTTGGTTGAATTTAAAGATGTTTCATTTAGATATCCCGGTGCTGATCAACCTGCTATTAACAATCTAAATTTCGTTGCGAAGCCAGGTGAGGTGACGGCCATAATTGGGGGGACAGGCTCAGGCAAATCAACCTTGATCAATCTGATCAGTCGCTTCTACGATACGGAAAAGGGTAGCATTCTTATCGATGGAATCAATGTTAAAGATATGAGTCAGAAAGGATTGAGAGCAAAGATTGGCTTTGTTCCACAAAAGACAGTTCTTTTCTCAGGGACAATTGCGGAAAATATTCGCTATGGGAAACAAGATGCTACTCTAGAAGAAATTAAGCATGCTGCTGATGTGGCCCAAGCTACAGAATTTATTCTGAGTTTGGAAGAGGGGTTTAATCATACTATTGCCCAAGGCGGAGCTAATATTTCCGGAGGCCAGAAACAACGGCTTTCAATTGCTCGTGCTCTCGTGCGAAAACCGGATATTTACATTTTTGACGATAGCTTTTCCGCTTTGGATTTTAAAACCGATGCTAAACTACGCGCTGCCCTAAGACCAGAGATTGAAGAGGCCACGGTTTTCTTGATCGCCCAGAGCGTACCGACAGTGAGGGAAGCTGATAAGATTATTGTTTTAGATGAAGGAATTATTGCGGGTATTGGAACTCATGCGCAACTGTTGAACAATTGCAGGGTATATCGTGAACTTGTAGCGTCACAATTGTCTGAGGAGGAAGTAGGATGAGTGAAGACCGTAATACCAACAAAGAAAAAGGACTTCCCGGTGGAAAACAGGGCGGGCCGATGGGATCGTTAGGAAAACCTGTAGAAAAAGCCAAGAATTTTAAAGGAACTCTGCGGAGGTTAGTGCAGTATTTAAAGCCTCAGAGAACAAAATTTCTCTTTGTTTTCGTAACTGCCAGCCTAAGCACAATTTTTAGTATTCTTGGCCCCAAAATCATGGGGAAAGGGGTAACGAAAATTGGCGAAGGCCTAGGTGCCAAAATGATGGCAGCCCAGGCAGGGAAGGCTGTCCCGTCCTTGGATTTTACCTATATTAGTCAAATTGTGTTAATCCTGATTGGTTTGTATATCATCAGTGCTGCCTTTAGTTATCTGCAGCAGTATATCATGGCCGGAGTTGCCCAGAAAACTGTTTATAAGATGCGCAAGGAAGTAGATGAGAAACTTTCCCGTCTTCCCCTTAAGTTCTTTGATGCCCGGACTCATGGCGAGATTTTGAGTCGTGTTACCAATGATATTGACAATATTTCTACCACTCTGCAACAAAGCCTTACTCAACTTATAACTTCGCTGGTTACTATAATAGGGGTTATCGTTATGATGTTATCGATAAGTCCATTACTAACCTTAATTGTGATTTTGACCTTGCCTCTTTATATGGTGGTTACAATTAAGATTGCCAAGGGCTCCCAGCAACACTTTGCTGCTCAACAAAAGTCGTTAGGTGAGCTCAATGGACTTGTAGAAGAAGCCTATGCCGGACACAAAATTGTTAAAGCTTTCGGACGTGAGGACGAGACCTTTGCAAGGTTTAATACCATTAATGAAAAACTCTATCAAGCAGGCTATAAAGCACAGTTTATTTCCGGGATAATAATGCCGCTTATGAGATTGGTAAGTAATCTAGGGTATGTGATAATTTGTGTTATTGGTGGAGTTTTTGCAACAAGAAACATGATCAGCATAGGGGATATTTTAGCCTTTATTCAATACTCCAGACAGTTTACTCAACCAATTGTTCAGACAGCAAATATTGCTAATATTATTCAATCAACTATTGCTTCAGCTGAACGTGTCTTTGAACTGCTTGATGAGGTAGAAGAAGTCCCCGATGCTATTGAGGCAAAGATAGTTCCTTTCCCTAAAGGGCATGTAAGATTTGAAAATGTGGACTTTAGCTATGAGGAAGAAGAAGAGCTCCTGAAAAAAATCAATGTTGATGTAAAGCCAGGAAATACGATTGCGATTGTTGGACCAACAGGAGCCGGTAAAACAACATTAGTAAATTTGTTAATGCGCTTTTACGAGATAAGCAATGGCAGAATACTAATTGATGGAATTGATATCAGGGATATTAAACGCGGTTCTTTACGCAGTATGTTCGGGATGGTTCTGCAAGACACCTGGTTGTTTAATGGCACAATCTTCGAGAATATTGCCTACGGTCGTGAAGATGCTACTGAAGAAGAGGTCATTAATGCGGCCAAAGCTGCTCATGCCCACCATTTTATCAAAACACTTCCGGAAGGTTATAACACAATCCTAAACGAAGAGGCTTCGAATATTTCCCAGGGTCAAAAGCAGCTATTGACAATCGCCAGAGCTATCTTAGCGAACCCAGTCATCCTTATCCTAGATGAAGCCACAAGCAGTGTTGATTCACGAACAGAAGCTTATATCCAAAAAGCTATGACAGAACTAATGCAGGGTAGAACTAGCTTTGTCATTGCCCATAGGCTTTCTACGATTAGGGATGCAGAGTTAATTCTGGTTATGAATCAGGGCAGTATTATTGAGATGGGCACTCATAACGAACTACTGGCTAAGAAGAGTTTCTACGCAGATCTCTACAATAGCCAGTTTACAGGTACAAGTATTGAGGTAGTGTAGAACAATCAGCAAGCGTTCTCTCTCCACATGCTGATAGAGTGGAGGGAGGGCGCTTTTTCCCGGTTGAAGAAGTTGAAGATAGTCATTGTCAAAAAAATCAAAATAGGGTATACTTTAACTATAAATTTATTGGTGCACAAACAATTGAGGTACAATTAATTACTGTACAAACATTTCTATAGCCATCTTTGTAGGAATGGAAAATACTCAGCAGAAAATTGAATTGTTAATGAGGTGTATTAAAGCTTTGACAAATGAGACCAGCAGAAATCCATCAAAATATGTTTGTTACAAACTGAGTAGAGTCATGAGAAAGGTACATAGATATTATGAAGGGAACCTTTCCCAGTATGGTATAACACCATCTCAATTTTATGTTTTGAGCGCTGTGTGGGAAAAGGATGGCCTTAAATTTAAGGAACTTGCCAAAAGTTTAGAAATGGATGGGTCTACCCTTACCTCCATCTTGGATCGCCTGGAACGACTTGAATTAGTGGAAAGAAGAAATGACCCGGAGGATAGACGATCTCTCCTGGTGTTTTTGACGGAACAAGCTAAGCAACAAATCAGCGAGATGGCGCATTTAGCTGAAAAGCTTGATCAAGAAATTAAAGAGCGCTTTACAGAAGAGGAGTTTGCCACCTTTGAGAGAGTTCTTGAAAAGCTCTCTTTAGATTAGTCATCAATCCTACAATTATTGTATTTGTTGAAGGGGGAATGATATTTTATTTCCTTAAAAAAGATTGAATATTCAAACCTTATTACCTGAGATATATCTTGTTCGGTAGGCTTAGAAAAATATTAAGAGGAGGGCTATTGATGTCAATTTTATTTTCGCCAACTCAAATTGGAAAACTTGAGCTGCGCAATCATTTGGTTATGACCCCAATGCATTTAGGTTACAGTCCTGTTGGGGAGGTTAATGATCAACTCATTGAGTTTTATCGTGCACGTGCTAGAGGTGGAGTAGGCCTAATTATTATTGGTGGGTGTGGAATCGATCGGATTGGAAATGCCTTTGGAATGACACAACTTGATGATGAAGGATATATTCCGGGCTTGCGTCAATTAGTTGATGCAGTCCACGCCGAAGGTGCAAAGATCGTGCCCCAGCTTTATCAAGCCGGAAGGTATGCCCATCCCGCTCTCACCGGTAAGCCTTCAGTAGCTCCTTCTCCAATTGCTTCCAAATTAACCGGTCAAACCCCGGAAGAACTTACTGAGGAAAAAATTCAGGAAATAATCGCTTCCTTTGTCAAAGCGGCAATCATTGCGCAAAAGGCCGAATTTGATGGGGTGGAAATTTTAGCCAGTGCCGGGTATCTTATATCCCAGTTTCTTTCGCCGGTAACCAATCAACGAAAAGATCGTTATGGCGGAGACCTTGAGGCTCGGATGACCTTTGGACTTGAAGTGGTAGAGGCGGTTCGCAAAGCTGTCGGGCCGGACTATCCTATAATTGTACGCGTAGCCGGCAATGATTTTGTGCCAGGCAGCAACACCAACACAGAATCCAGAGCCTTCTGTCAAGCTTTAGAGAAGGCCGGGGTTAATGCCCTTAATGTAACTGGAGGATGGCATGAAACCCAAGTACCGCAGCTTACCATGAATGTACCTCCCGGAACATACGCTTACCTTGCTTATGGTATTAAACAGGCTGTTTCTATTCCGGTTATTGCCTGTAATCGAATAAATACTCCTGAACTGGCAGAGAGTATTTTAGAAGAGGGCTTGGCAGATTTTATCGGTATGGCAAGACCACTGTTAGCTGATCCCGACTTGCCCAATAAAGGGATGAGTGGACAATCAGATAAAATTCGTCCTTGTATAGGATGTAATCAAGGCTGCTTAGACAATGTTTTCCGCCTTAAGCCGGTCAGCTGTTTGGTAAATGCTGAGGTTGGTAGAGAGTTTGAACTTGGGCCTATGGGTCAATCTGTTGACAGCCAGCAAATCCTTGTTGTTGGAGCCGGTTGCGCGGGAATGGAATTTGCGAGAGTCGCTTCACTTCGTGGTCATAAGGTAACAATTTGGGAAGAGAGTGGGGAGGCTGGTGGACAATTAGCCTTAGCTGCGGCTCCTCCGGAACGACAAGACTTCCTATACTTTAGAAATTACTTGATTAACGCCTGTAAGGAGCTTGGGGTAACAATTAAATACAATATAAAGGCTACACCGGAGAAGATATTGTCCGCAGTCCAGAATGGAGAGTTTGAGCGGGTAATTATTGCCACCGGAGCCCGCCCCGTCACCCCATCTATAAAAATTGCAGCAGGTGTAAAGGTACTGCAGGCCTGGGATGTACTATTAGGTCGTGAAAAGACAGGACGAAATGTAGTTATTGTCGGGGGTGGGGCTGTTGGAGTGGATACGGCTTTGCTTTTAGCGAAAGCTAGCACCATAAATAGCGATACCTTACGTTTTCTGATGGCTCAACATGCTGAAACAGATCAAGAGCTTCATAACTTGTTGACACGAGGAACGAAAAAGATTACTGTTTTAGAGATGGCTAAAGGAATTGGGAGAGATATTGGTGCCAGTACCCGTTGGTCTATGTTGGCTGATTTGAAGCGCCATAAAGTAAACTGCTTGGATAAACACACGGTGCTGGAAATTCGTCCGGATGGACTTTTAGTAGAGTGTGCCAATGACAATACGCAAAAGGTTATTCCTGCAGATACTGTTGTTTTAGCCGTAGGCTCCCGTTCAGAAAATGAACTCTATAACTCCTTACAAGATAAGTTAGAGAAAATTAGTATTATTGGAGATGCTGCAAAGCCGCGCAAGGTTCTCGATGCCATTCATGAGGCTTATGCAGAGGGGATTAAATAATCGAGGCACGAAGTGCGAACTTAGAGGTGCGAAAGACGTAAGGCTGGGGAAGTTCAATAGCGTTGATATTTTCGTGCGGCTGGCTTCGAATCTCGCTAAAGGAGGAGGGTATATTATATGGGTCATATTATTAATTCTAAAGAAGAGGTTTATAATGCGCTGGCTGAGCGCCTAAGCAAAACCCCGGAAGGAGCGCCGATTAACGAACACCTAATGGCAATTCTTCATCGTCTGTATACAGAAAATGAGGCTTTAGTAGGCAGTAAATTCTCATCAATTCCAATGCCATTGCAAAAGATTTCAGCCCTGACGGGCATTGAAGAAACAGAATTGAAAATTATATTAGACGGAATGTCGGACAAAGGCTTAGTACTGGATATACCGCGCAAAGATACCTTCTATTATATGTTAACACCTATGTTAGTCGGATTCTTTGAATATACCTTTATGCGAACAGGAAGTCAGCTTGATTTAAAAGAGTTGGCCGAGCTATTCGAAACATATTTTCACAGTCCGGGTGTAATGAAAGAAATTGCCGGTATAGATACTAAAGTAATGCGGACTCTTATCTATGAAAATGTTATTCCTTTAGCGGTAGAAACTGAAGTATTGGACTATGAGAAGGCGACGGAAGTCATCCGGCAATCGGGCGGAGGTGCGATTACCACCTGTGCATGTCGTCATGAGGCCTCGCATTTAGGTACAGCCTGTGATGCTCCAACGGAGGTCTGTATCTCTCTGGGTGGGGCAGCGGAATGGATAGTCCGCAAAGGGCTAGGCAAGCCGGCAACTGTCGAAGACTTATTGAATGTACTTAAACAAACCCAGGAACTTGGGTTAGTCCATCTATGCGATAACGTCATGAACAAACCAACCTATATTTGTAATTGCTGTGGTTGTTGTTGTAAAGTGTTGCGCGGAATCAATGAACAGCAAGTCTTCGCCACTCATCCCAGTAATTTCATACCTTCCCCGGATTTGGAAAGTTGTGTTGGCTGCGGTATTTGTGAGGAAAAGTGTCACATCCATGCCATTACTATGACCAATCAAGGAGACGGTACAGTTATCCCAGTCATAAGCAATGAAGTTTGTATTGGCTGTGGAGTATGTTCCCAAGCTTGCCCAAGCGAATCCTTGATCATGTCACGCCGATCAGAGATTGCTATACCTCCGGAGAACATTAAAGAAAAGTTTAGAAGAATGGCCGCTGAGAAAGGGCGATAACCAGATAACAGGATGAGAAAAAATTAGTCCGTACTATTTGATTGGTTACAGCAATAAAAAAGCGATCTTTCTCACTGTCTAAGGCGAGGAAGGTCGCTTTTTTGGCGATTTTTTTAGACGGATTATCTACTTCAACGAGGAATTAGGTAAATGATCAATTTCCATGGCTAGTGAACTGAGAGCGTGTTCGATGTCCGTGGCATAGTTTTTGTTGACTAAAGCAAAGATATGATCTCCGGCATAAATTCTTGTATCCCCTTGAGGTATGATCTCTTGATCTCCTCGTTTAATATTTACTAATAAGCAATGTTTGGGCCAGACAATAGTTTTGATAGTTTTACCACTAATTTCTGAACCTAGACAAACAATGGTTTCGACTAAAATCATCGTCTCTTCATGTTTAGGGAGAGGTTGTTTTTTTGTTAGGATTCGATCGTAGAGTGCTTCATATATCGGTTTTGTTTTTAAAAGATCACTGGCTAGGTAAGCGACGGTAGAAACTGTGATAAGTGCCCACAAGTGGCTAAAGGAGCCTGTCATTTCAGTAATAAGAACACTTCCGGTTATAGGTGCTTTAACAACCGCTGTAAAGTAGGCGGCCATTGCAAAAATTATAAAATTATTACTGTAGAGCGGGCTAACATGAAAAATATTAACCATTAAATCGTGGTAAATATTACCTGTTAGAGCGCCGATGACTAAGATAGGTAAGAATATGCCACCAGGAACACCTGTCCCATAGCTGATTAAGGTAAAGAAAAATTTCACCAATACTAAGAGGAAAAGAAAGCTTAAAGGAAAATAGTGTTGGTTTAGAGAGTCTATTAATTGATTACCGCCACCGAGAACTTCAGGAAGCAGATAACCTAAAACACCGGCAATCAGCAGTGGAATAGCAATAATAACTGTGTTCGGGAACCTACTTAATTTATCCCTTAGTTCGAGGGTCTTTAATAAAGAGCGGTTAAAAAGGCCGCCAAAGAGGCCGATTATTAGACCTAATCCAATTAAGTGAATATAATAATTAACCGGCAGAATGGGTAGTTGAGGAAAATTAAAAGCCGAAGATGACCCATAGAAAAACTTAGTTACTAAGTCTGCAGAGAGAGAGGCCGCAACTGTAGACATCAAAATAGCTGGTGAAAAGTTTTTGTTTAATTCTTCTACCGCAAAAATAACGCCAGATAGGGGTGCATTAAAGGCTGCTGCTAAACCTGCACTCGCCCCGCTGGTAATTAAGAATTTCTCTTCAATTTTTAAACGGCCTAAAAGTCTGCTCACACCTTGTCCAACCGTGGCACCTATTTGCACGGAAGGCCCTTCTCGCCCTAAGGATAAACCGGCGCCAATGGCCAAAATGCCTCCAAAGAATTTAAGTATGAGAACGGGTAACCACTTGATTTTTAGGTGCCCTGTTAAGATGCCTTTTACTTGTGGAATACCGCTCCCACTTACGAGGGGCTCTTTTTTAACTATAAGATTCAGTATGAAGGCTATGAATACAAGTCCAAGGGCTAAACTTATTATTTTATAGCCGGACCAACTTGTTGTGTGGTAAATAAATTCCCGTAATGACTCTGCCTGTTCTAAACCATATCGGAAAGCAACAATAATTATACCGGAAAAAAGGCCTATGATAATTCCTTCAAAGAAAAGCTTGAGCTTAAAGTCTCGCCAGTGAATCAGTCCATCGAATGTTTTACCAGTCAAAATATTACCCCCGTCACTATTCTGCATGCGTTCTTGAAAATTATAGACTAATCTTTTCAAGAATGTAAAGTAGATTATTGGTATATTTACTAATAAGTGTGACCCTTTTCACAGCTTCCTAATGAAGGTCCGGCTATAATAAGGTATCAATATAGGCTGGGAGTGAGTTGTGAATGCAGGAATCAAGAAAAACGGAAACCAACTTAGATTCCTTAAATAAGGAATATTTGAAATCCTTTTTAAGGATAATTCAATTTCTACAGATAAACTATCTTTCCAAAATGAAAGGTGAAAAGAAGGGGCCGCCACTTCCTTATCCTTCGCTGTTGGAATCAATTCTGACATGGTTGGGTTCTTTTTTGGGAATAATATTCATAACTCTATTTGCTAACACATTAGAACTTCCCGTTGTAGCATCCTTTGGTGCTTCAGCAGTTCTTATATACGGTGTTCCGGATGCTCCTTTGTCTCAACCCCGTAATGTTGTTTTGGGGCATACATTGTCAGCGGCGGTGGGAGTAGCGACTGTCATGGTGTTTGGGTTAACTTGGTGGACTCCCGCCTTGGGAACTGCTCTGGCTTTAGTTGTTATGCTTCTCACTAAGACAACTCATCCTCCCGGTGGGGCTACCGCTTTATTTGCGGTTTTGAGTCAGGCAGAACCGACCTATATCTTCACCCCAATCATGGTGGGAGCGATAATCCTTGTGATAATCGGAGTTATTGTCAATAACTTGTCCCCTAAGAGACGTTACCCCAAGTATTGGTACTAACTAAGACGGAAGAATGAGGTAGAGTTAGTTATTGGTAGTGCTAGTTTTAGCGGTATTTTGGTTATTTTCACATTAAAACCGCTAAAACTCTGCTTCTTGTAACTTCTTTTGTTATTAATCAGACAAGACGTCTGGACAAAACGGTTAACTTGATGATATCGTACGTATTGTCTATTTTATTGTTATAAAGTGTTAGGAGTGAACTGTTCTTGTCAGCGAAGCAATATAACGCAGATTCTATTCAGGTCTTAGAAGGACTGGAAGCAGTACGCAAACGTCCTGGCATGTATATCGGCTCAACCGGAAGCAGAGGGCTCCATCATTTAGCCTATGAAATTATCGATAATGCTATTGATGAGGCAGGAGCTGGGTTTTGTGATCACATCGCAGTGACTATTAATAAAGATGGTTCGATGACTATTGATGACAATGGACGCGGAATTCCGGTTGATATACACCCTTCCAAAAAAGTTCCCGCCGTGCGCTTGGCCTTTGAGACCTTGCATGCCGGAGGAAAATTTAGTGGAGAGACGTATAAAACTTCGGGTGGACTGCATGGTGTTGGGGCAAGCGTAGTCAATGCCTTGTGCGTTTACTTGACCGTTGATATTAAGCGGAACGGCAAATTATATCGTGTAGAATACACGGATGGAGGACAGCTTAAGTCCGATTTAGCGATTATTAAGAAAAGTATAAAAGGCACCGGAACAACTGTTACCTTCAAACCCGATCCGCTAATCTTTAAAGAAACCACCGTTTTTAAATATGACACCTTGAGAAGTCGATTAATGGAACTGTCCTTTCTAAACAGTGATTTGACAATTAGTTTGACGGATAACCGAGGGGATATAAAGTCGGAGACTTTTTCTTCAAAAAACGGAATTATTGGTTTTGTAGAGCATTTAATCAATGAATCAGGTTTTTCCCCAGTCCATAAAAAAGCGATCTATTTTACAGGGGAAAAAGATGAAGTAGTTCTGGAATGTGCCATTCAGTACAATCAAAGTGATGAAGAATCTCTGCACTCTTATGTCAACAATATCCCTACAGATGAGGGGGGAACCCATGAGTCGGGGTTCCGAACGGCTTTAACCAAAGCCTTTAACAACTATGGCAGAAAAAATAATATTTTCAAGAAAGAGGAAAGTCTCATCGGAGATGACCTCAAGGATGGCTTAACCTGTGTACTCTCTCTCAAAATCAAGGATCCTCAATTTGAAGGCCAAACTAAAACGAAGCTTTCCAATATGGAAGTTGAAGGTGTTGTTCAATCCTTAACGAATGAAGGGATTACCCAATTTTTTGAAAAGAACCCGTCAATAGCGAAGGATGTCATTAATAGAGCATTGACAACATGCCTGATTAGACTTGCTGCGAAGAAGGCTAAAGAATTAAAAAAGAAAGCTCGAGATGCTGAGATAAAGGCTTTGAGCGGTAAACTTGCAGCTTGTAGCGGAAAAGACAAATCCCGCAATGAGCTTTTTCTTGTAGAGGGTGATAGTGCTGGCGGTTCGGCTAAAATGGGGCGTGATCGACGTTTTCAGGCTATTCTTCCTTTGAGAGGGAAAGTTATTAACACTTATCGCGCAAAGATTGATAAAGTCTTAGAAAATGAAGAAATCCGAAGTATTATTTCCGCCGTTGGTTCGGGAATCGGCAAGGAATTTGATATAGAAAAAGGCAATTATGCCAGGGTTTGTATTATGACTGATGCTGATATTGACGGAGCACATATTCGATGCCTCTTATTGACTTTTTTCTATAGATACATGAAACCACTGATTTTGAGTGGAAGAGTTTATATTGCTCAATCTCCTTTATATAAAATTGAGAAGGAGAGGGGTAAAATCATTCGCTATGCTTTTGACGACCAAGAGCTAAGAAAAGAGCTTAAAGAACTGGGAAAAACGGCAAAAATATCTCGCTACAAAGGCCTTGGAGAGATGAATCCGGAACAACTTTGGGAAACTACCCTGAATCCGGTTAATAGGCGGATGATTCAGGTAACAATAGATGATACTCTTGAAGCTGAGCGAAAGCTCAGAATTCTAATGAGTGAGCAAGTTGAGCCAAGACGTGAGTTTATGATGGAGAATATCATCTTTACGGACAAAGATATGTAGAATATTAGGGGGAGTTTGTACCCGATGAGTATAACTGAAGACAACATCATCCAGCGACCGCTGGAAGATGTTTTACCGGAGGCGTTCTTAGGCTATTCTAAACATGTTATTTTACAACGGGCAGTTCCTGATGTTAGGGATGGGCTAAAACCAGTTCATCGCCGAATTTTGTTTTCAATGGACGAAATCGGAATGCACACTGATAAGCCCTATAGTAAGTCAGCTCGTTTAGTGGGAGACTGCATGGGGAAGTACCACCCCCATGGAGACTCCTCAATTTATGAATCAGCAGTGCGTATGGCACAACCTTGGGCTACACGGTACCCAATGGTAGATGGGCAAGGGAATTTTGGTTCCATTGACGGAGACAATGCTGCTGCAATGCGTTACACGGAAATGAGAATGACTCACTTATCCCAACTGATGACTCAAGATATTGAGAAAAACACTGTACTATTTAAAGAAAACTATGACCAACGCCTCAAGGAACCGGTTGTTCTGCCGAGTCCTTTTCCTAACCTTTTAGTTAATGGTGGATCAGGAATTGCGGTTGGAATGATGTCCAATATACCACCTCATAATTTGCGCGAAGTCATAGCAGCTGTGATACTTCAAATAGATCAGCCTCAGGTTACAGTCGAGCAACTTATGGAAAAGGTAAGCGGCCCAGACTTTCCCACCGGTGGGCTGATCATTGGTAATGAAGGCATCATTAATGCATATAAAACTGGACGTGGTAAGGTAACGATGCGGGGAAAAGCCCTAATCGAGCAAGGTAAAAACGGTAAAAGCATCATTGCAATTACCGAAATCCCGTATCAAGTTAATAAATCAACCCTGGCTGCCAAGATTGAGACCATGGCTGATTCCGGGAAAATTGAAGGGATTAGTGAAGTTAGAGATGAGTCTGATCGCGAGGGAATTAGGCTCGTTGTTGAATGCCGAAAAGAAGCTGATCCACTGAATATTTTACGTCTTCTTTATAAGCATACCCAATTGGAAGACACCTTCGGAATTATTAACTTAGTTATTACTGCTCAAGGTACCCCTAAGGTTCTAGGGCTAAAGGAAATTAATGCAGCTTTTATTCAGCACCGAAAAATCGTCGTCACTAAACGTACGGAGTTCGATTTGGAAAAGGCTCGTTTAAAGGCTCATATTCTGGAAGGCTTAGTTATAGCCATTAATAATCTTGATGAAGTGATTGCCACGATTCGTTCCAGTAAAACCCCTTCAATTGCTAAGGCTTCCCTAATTACCCGATTCGAATTATCTGAGATTCAAGCACAAGCCATTTTAGACATGAAACTCCAACATTTAACGAACTTTGAACTTGACGGTATTAAAAAAGAGCATGCCGATATTTTAAAGCTAATTAACGAGTTAGAAAGTATCTTAGCGGATATTAATAAGGTTTACGATATTATTAAAAAAGAGCTTAAAGATATTGCGGATAAGCATGGCGATGACCGTCGTACTACCATATTACCCGAGGAAATGCGGAATGAGATCAATTTAAGTTCCTTTGGAGAGCCTGAGTGTATATTCCAAGTGGCTCTGACAGCAAATGGCTTTATCAAACGCCTTCCGGTTCAATCAAAAAAGAAGGATAATGCTCTCATTTGTTCCTTTAAGGATGGGGATACCTTACAGGAAAGGATAATCTGCAGCAATAAGGATAGACTGTTTTTCTTCACTCAATCGGGAGAGTTTTTCTCGATTAACTCTAAAACGGTACCTGAAGCTAGAAATAAAGATAAAGGGGGCCCCCTTACTAATCTATTTTCCTTGCCTTCCGGAGAAAGTGTAATTTCAACTCTTGCTGTTAAAGATGTCATAGAAGATCTCTTCTTTGTTTTCGTTACAAAGAGTGGACAAGTTATGAGAAGCCTGGTAAGCGATTTTATTAATGCTCGTTCCTCAGAAGCAATAGGTCTGAAGAATAATGATAGTGTGGTTAAAGTATTCCTTAGTGACGGGCAAGGAGAATTATTGCTTGCCACCCGTAAAGGCCAAGTGATCCGATTCCCGGTTATGGAAGTAAACCCTATGGGTCGGAAATCACGCGGCGTTAAAGGAATAACGTTAGGTGAGGAAGACTGGGTTGTAGATGCATTAATGGGCAGCAACGAAGATAATTCTTTATCAGACTTATTAACAATCACGCAACAAGGATTCTTAAAAAGGACTGCCCTTGATGAATATAAACCTCAAGGCAGGGCCGGAAAAGGGATTGCCATCGGCAAGATAGATTCTAATGTTACCGGTTATCTTGTTGGTGTAATGCAAGTTAGGAATGATGATGTAATAAATGTTATACAGGTTAGCGGGATTGTAACTAAAGTTGAGATAAAGGATGTAAAAGTAGAATCAAGGACAAAAGCTGGAATACAGCTAATTCCTGTTTTATTAAATGATTATACAATCAAGTTAATTTAAGATAGGTTTTTTAACTAAATATAATCCCTCTTTTCTAGCTCAACTTGTATAGTGAAGCAAATGAAGCAACATAATAACAAGGTGAGTTTAGAAGGAGGGATTTTAAAAATGGAGATTTCAGATATTATTGTGAATGGTTCAGGGTTTGATAGGGAATATAACTTTAATAATTACGCCTTAACATTGGTTTTTAAAAATTATGAGACAGAAAAAACAGTGAGAGCAAATCTACGGTATTATCCTGCAGAAAAGGAATGGGATCTAAATCCGATTTTTTACGAATACTCACAAGCGGAAAAGGAAGAGATGATTGAACAAATCATCAATGATGATAGGTTTAAGTCAGAATTCCAGGCAACTGATAATAGCTTGAAAATATAGATTGACAGAAGAGACATTCTCGTAATAACTTTGATTAATTCCCTGAATACATCATTATAATTAATCCTAAAAACTATTAAAAAATTGTTGACAGTATAGAATGAAAATGGTATTATAACTGAGCGCCACAAAGATGCGCAGTGGTTAACCGGCAGAAAGTTGAAAGCTCAAACTAGTTAACCAAGTTAAATAAAAATTAGCTATTGACATCTAAAGTCGAAAATGCTAATATGTAATTCGTCTCAAACGGGTCGCAACAAACATGGTCTTTGAAAACTAAACAACAAGGACAGCCAATGAGAGAGGCTCGCAAGAGTTTCAAAATAA
>NZ_JMGA01000002.1 GCF_000765145.1 Desulfosporosinus sp. HMP52
CTATTGTCTACAAGCTGAAAGGCCGTTGCCAACGGCCTTTTATTATTTTTATTGAGACTCTCATACTTCAAGCGAGATTGATAATAACGAAGGATAGTTGTCAAGAATGAAGGGGCTAAAAGGGAAGGCCTATGCGACGAATCAGGGCAAAGCCTGCCCGCTTGGCAAGAGGAAAAAACACTTTGCGTACCAGAGGCAGCCCGACCCGTCGTGCCAGGGGGATCGCTACCCTCTGTGCTAAAGGAGGGCCTAGACGTTGTGCAATGGGAAGGCCTACTTTTCGTACCAAAGGGGGGCCGATTTGCTTCATTAGAGATGGGCCATATTGCTTGATAAGAGCTCCGGCCTGCTGTTGCCAAGGGTTCAGAGACTCTGCTGTTGCTGAAGAGGAGCGAGGGTCTGGTAACGGTGTTTGCTTCTGAATAGAAGACGGGGAGGGTGTTATAGGTTGTGATACAGGCTGACTTACCGGCTTAGGCGACGGTTGCGGAACCGGTTGGGAATTAAACGATTGATTTGGGGATGGTTCTGTCCCTTGCTGAGAAGCAGGTCTTGATTCCTGCCTCTGAATGGGGGAGAATCTGTTGTATTGCGTTGGGGAATAACCCCGTTGCCCCATCAAGGATTTCATGGGAAAGCCCCCTTATATAAACGTTTGAATTATTTGGTTCGTAATACACGGTATGCACTTAATTGATAAAAGTTACAATAATGTAAATAAAAGGAAGTTGTATACCGACTCTTAAAAAAAACCTTCCTGGGTATAATTGGGGTCGGTTCTTCTGTCTGGCTCTGGGGGAAGCGCTTTTCTGCACGCGTCTGCGAGTTCCGCCGCTGGCTCGCTGGACGGTTCGCGAGCGCGTCCGAACCTCCGGGTATTTCTGAATGTGAACCTGCGGCGCGCTACGAGGACGCGAACCGTCGGCCCTCGCCTTAGCGCGGCTTCACTGACGCATCCGCTTAGCAGAAAAGCGCTCCTCCAGCCAGCTTTCTAGGGTATAAGCAGTACTTTGAGGGACTGTCGTAAGGCCTCGCAGAATTTTTCAGCGTATTATCAAGCAGTCCTTCAGTTTTCATCCTTTGATGGTGCCGCCATGTAGCTGCATGAGGGTCTACTCAAACTTCATTTCTTATACGATTAAAGGGAGGAGGGTTCTTTTAACACCATAAATGTGTGAACGAACCCTCCTCCGCTGTGCATGCTGTACAAGTAAGTTTACTTTCATTAGGAAGCTTCATCCATGGGTTTTCCTTTAGTTTCCTCTCCAAGGATTATTACATTGAGGGCCGTTAGAATAAGGACTGTTGCAAACATCAGGAATACAGATTCTGAAGGTAACTTATAAGTCCCTATCATTAAACCCACCACTATAGGAGCCAAGATTCCGCCGATTCTTCCAAAACCTGCAGCCCAACCGGATCCGGTAGCTCGAGCATGGGTAGGATAAAGCTCCGGAGTATAAGTATAGACAATTCCCCAGGCACCCAGGTTAAAGAAGGACATTAGAGATCCCATTATAAGTATAGTTTGAACATCTGTGCTTAGTCCAAAGAAATAAGCAGAAATTGCCGTGCCGATGAGATATATAGCCAGGGTTGGTTTTCGACCAATCTTATCCACTAAATAGGCAGCGCTAAAATAACCAGGAATTTGGGCAAGAGTCATCGTCATTACATATTGAAAACTTTTAGTTAAGGCAAAACCCTTTAAAGCGAGTATCGAAGGAAGCCATGTAAAAATTCCGTAATAAGCAAAGACAATGCCAAACCAGAGCAGCCACAGAAAGACAGTTCTCTTGAGAAATTTTGCTGAAAAAAGTTCGGTCACTGCCATTCTTGGCAGAGTCTTCTGTTGCAAGTGCTGCTTCGTGTTAGAACGCTGAACACCGGCTTGAGTTTCAATGTCCTTTACAATCTCCTCCGCTTCAGAGAATCTTCCCTTTGAGGCTAAGTAACGAGGAGACTCAGGGATGGACTTCCAGAGATAGAATACATACAGGGCGGGAAGGGCGCCAATGTAAAAGGCGGATTGCCATCCTAACCAGGGAATAATCACATATGAAACAAGAGCAGCTAAGAGCCACCCTATGGCCCAAAAACTTTCTAAGAGAACGAGAAATTTACCACGATGTTTAGCAGGAGAAAATTCACTTACCAGGGTTACAGCTACAGGAAGTTGCCCTCCTAAACCGAACCCTACTAAAAAACGAAAGAATAATAGAGATTCATAATTCCAAGACAGACCACATAATCCTGTTGCCAAACTATAGATAATAAGTGTTGAGGCAAAAACCTTCTTCCGGCCAATGACATCAGCGATAGTTCCCGAAAGTATGGCTCCGATTGCCATACCTACAAGTCCGATGCTCCCGATTGTACCGACTTGTTCTGGGCTGAGGCTCCAAGCCTTCATTAACACAGGGAGTACAAAGGAAATAATTCCGGTGTCCATAGAGTCAAACATCCAACCTAGGCCAGCTGAGATCAGCAGAAGATAATGAAATTTAGATACAGGTAATGTTTCTAAGCGTTCGGTTAGGGTCATAGCCTTCGTCCTTTCTAAGCATGCTGATAAGATCTAAAGTTTAAACATTTATGTTATTAGATAGTATAGTACATATTCTCCACTCTATTATGCAAATACCTCCAAAAGTTATGGGTTTTGGATAAAAATTTACTTAATTTGAAAAGGTTCCTAAATTCGCAAGTTGAATTTAGGAACCTTTTTTAAAAACGCTTTATTCAGCGAGAGCGATTGCTTCAATTTCTACAATTGCATCTTTAGGTAATTTTGCAACTTGGACAGCAGATCTAGCAGGTGGATTACTCGGGAAATAGGTGGCATAAACCGCATTCATTGCTGCGAAATCGTTCATATCTCTTAAGAAAACCACTGTCTTGACGATTTTATCCATTGAAGAACCGGAGGATTCTAAAATTACCTTAACATTATCTAAGGATTGCTTGGTAGCTCCTTCAATATCAGTAACTAATTCTCCACTCTGAGTGTTAATAGGCAATTGCCCTGATGTAAAGATTAGGTTGCCTACTTTGACCCCTTGTGAATATGGACCAATAGCAGCAGGGGCATTTTGAGTATTAAGGGTTTGTTTATTCATGGTAAGATCTACCTCCTTGAATTTTGTCATGCAAATATCTCAGAAAGAGAACTCTGTCTGAATTAATTTCTCTATGCTATGACTTATTAAGTATAGCCGAGTTTAGGGGAATAACCAAGCAAGAAACTGGAATTTTTGGTTGATTGAAAATAGTTTTTCCCTTATAAGGAGTTTTTATCCGGTTTTAAAACTTCATCGGTTTTTGGTTTTAGTACCGTTTTGTTTCTGGGGGACAGGGATAGTTTGCTAACGGAACTGTTCCCAAGTATTAAGCTATAATTATTTGATAAATTGAGAAACCTATTTTAGCAAACAACTGCTCCTCATTAAGAGTTGACTCTTAATTGACAAAGGAGAAAGCTCTTGTCAAACTGTTGTTAAATGATTCCATCAAGGGAGTGTTGAACATGAGCTTAGTTTATACAATATTTGTTCCCCATCCTCCTCTTCTGGTTCCTGAAGTTGGTAAGGGAGAGGAAAGAAAATGTCAAGCAAGCTTAGATTCCTATCGAGAGATTTCAAATCGAATAGCTCAAGCGGGAGTTGAAACGGTAATCTTAGTTTCACCTCACGCGCCTCTTGTCAAGGATGGCATGACTCTTGTCGTTGATGACAATATTCAAGGAAGTTTTGCTCAATTTGGAGCCCCACAGGTCAGTTTGTCTTTAGCAACCGACCTTCTGGTTATAGAACAATTTCGAAACCTTTCAGGAATTATTCCGATCCAGGGTTCTATTGATCATGGTGCCTTTGTACCTCTATATTTCTTGCAAGAGGCAGGGTGGAAGGGCAAGGTCGTTCTGTTAGGGATGCCCTTAGAGCATCCTGAGGATTACGGGCTGCGGATCGGTCAGATTCTTGAGGAATTGCCGGGACGCTATGCCCTTGTAGCAAGTGGGGATCTCTCTCATCGTTTGAGAGAGGACGGGCCCTATGGCTTTGCTTCTGCCGGGCCGGAATTCGACCAATTTATAGTGAAGACTCTCCAGAGAGATACGAGAAAAATCACTGATCTGCCGGCCGACCTTGTTGAAGAAGCCGGTGAATGCGGTTACCGAAGCCTGCTCTTGGCACTGGCAGCTAAAGAGGGAGCACCTGAAGTCCTTTCGTATGAAGGGCCTTTTGGCGTAGGGTATCTCGTTGCTGATCTCTATCATTCTTCGCCTTTGCCACAGTGGGCCCGGCGTTGTCTGGCCACGTATTTAGAGAAAGGTGAAGAGGGGGTACTAGATTTGCCTGCCCCGTTAACATCGGAGTTCTCTGTGCGAAGGGGATGTTTTGTCACACTGAAACAAGGGGGGAATTTGCGAGGGTGTATTGGGACAACCGAACCATGGCAGGAAAATTTAGCTTTGGAAATCCAGCATAATGCAATCGCTGCCGGGACACAGGATCCGCGTTTTCGCCCAGTTCGAGGGGAGGAATTGGATTCGCTAAGCTTTACGGTAGATGTACTTGGAGAACTTGAGAAGATCGACGGGCCTGAAGAGTTGGATCCCTGGAGATATGGAGTTGTTGTTCGACAACGAGGAAAAAGCGGACTTTTACTCCCCCATTTGGAAGGGGTAGATACGGTGGCTGAGCAAATTAGTATTGCTCAACAAAAGGCGGGCATCTACGAAGGCTCCGTAGAACTTTGGAGATTTGAGGTTAAAAGGCATTATGAGTAATCACAGCTATAAAGCCAGCTGTCTGCTCTGTCCCCAGCATTGCCAATTAAGTCATGGGCAATCAGGCAGATGCCATGCTCGAGAAAACCGAGAAGGGGAAGTTGTATCTCGAACCTATGGTGAAGTAGCGTCCTGGAATATGGATCCCATTGAAAAGAAGCCTCTTTATCATTTTTATCCCGGATCATGGATTTTTTCTGTCGGAGGTTTTGGTTGTAATCTAAGCTGTTCCTTTTGCCAAAATCATGAGATATCTCAGCAACATCAAGTTGGAAAAAAGGTTTCTCCGTCAAGGCTAGCAGATCTCTCTATGCAGGAGCGGGAATCAATAGGGCTTTGTTTTACATATTCAGAGCCCAGCGTTTGGTTTGAGATGATTAGAGATACAGCTCCCTTGGTTCGTGCTCGAGGGGGAAAGGTGGTTTTGGTAAGCAATGGAACTATTGCGCCTCACTTTCTTGAGGAACTGATTCCTTGGCTGGATGCAGTTAACATTGATATAAAAGCCTTTACAGAAAGTTTTTATCAGCATTATTGTGGCAGCAAATTAGCCTGGGTATTAGATAATGTAGAGCGATTAGCAGGGAGAGTTCATTTGGAAATCACAACCCTTCTTATTCAAGGGGCAAATGATAATCCCCAAGAGCTAAAAGAATTAGCAAAATGGCTGCGCCAACTTAATGTCCCACTGGCCTGGCATCTAAGTGCCTATCATCCTGCTTATAAGCTTGATGTTCCGCCCACGGAGAGAAAAACTTTAGAAAGAGCCTTGGATATTGGCAAAGAGTATCTACCTTATGTCTATTTGGGAAATGTACGAGGGGGAGGTACGACCTATTGTCCACAGTGCGGGAAAGCTGTTATTGAACGTCAAACCCACCTTATTAACCACCTAGACCAGGGATATTGCCCAAAATGTGGGGAGGGTATTTTTGGAGTTGGGATGACGATGTAATGAAAGGAGATTCCTAACAGTGCATCTCTTATTCCTAATGATTGAACATATCGGCCTGATTGTGGCAATCGCTTTTATCTTAACGAGGCTCACCGCCTTTCGTAATCTTATTGATCATAAACTCGATCAGTGGACGATTATTAAACTCTCAATAGTTTTTGGGTTGTTTGGTATTGTGGGCACCTATACCGGAATTTCTATAAGACCTAGTACGAACTCCTTTCTTTGGGTACCCCGGGTAGATGCAATCGGTTTTGAAGAAGCTCTCGCGAATTCCCGGGTGGTTGGAGTAGTCATTGGCGGGCTGTTAGGTGGCCCTTGGGTGGGCTTGGGGGCTGGGCTCATCGCCGGTATTCACCGAACTTTGTTAGGCGGATTTACCAGTGTTGCTTGTGGGATCTCAACGGTGACAGAAGGATTAATCGCCGGCCTTGTATATCTTAAGATAGGGAATCGCAGAATTGTCCCGACTTCAAAAGCGTTATTAACTGGAGTCATTGCGGAAACCGTTCAAATGGTGATTATTCTTCTGATTGCTAAGCCTTGGGAGAGTGCAGTGGTTCTGGTACAAGTTATTGCTCTTCCGATGATCTTGGCAAATAGCTTTGGAATCGCACTTTTCGTAGCAATTATCCGTTCTGTGATCCACGAAGAAGACCGGATTGAGGCAAATCAGGCCCAAAAGGTTCTGCATATCGCTGATCAGATGCTGGTCACTCTGCGTCAAGGACTTACAATTGAGTCGGCAACACAACTTTCCAAGCTGCTTTTAAAGACAACGGGTGTTTCTGCAGTTTCCATTACTGATCATGAAAAAATTCTATCCCATGTCGGTTTAGGAGATGATCATCACCTGCCGGGCCATACTATTTTGACAGAAGCAACTAAGAAAGTACTAAGAACAGGAACGCTCTATATCCCTAAATCCTTAGCAGAAATTCACTGTCCGCAAAAAGGCTGCCCCCTAGCGGTAGCAATTATTGTGCCTTTGAAAAAGTCTGATGAGGTAGTTGGGGTTCTGAAATTCTACTTTTTAAATGTTAAACAGATCAAGCCAGTAGATAAAGAAGTCGCCCAGGGTTTAGGGAAACTTCTTTCTCACCAGCTTGAGGTGGTGGATGCTCAAAACCATGCCCAACTCATTCGGGAGGCTGAGATCAAAGCACTTCAAGCCCAGATTAACCCCCATTTTCTCTTCAATTCCTTAAATACAATAGTAGCTCTCATTCGCACACAGCCTAATATGGCCCGAAAACTTCTCATTCAGCTCGGGAATTTTTTTAGGCAGAATCTAAATGCCTCTCTTTACGAATTTGTGGCATTAAGGCAGGAATTGGAACATACCCGTGCCTATTTGGAAATTGAACAAGCTCGCTTCCCAGGACGCTTAAGTGTTAAATTTGAAATTAACCCCAAACTCAAAGATGTCCTTCTTCCTCCCCTTACACTTCAGCCTCTTGTAGAAAATGGTATACGCCACGGGCTTAAAGGCCTGGAGAAACCCGGTGAGATTCTTGTCCAGGTTACTGAGCAGGTTAATGAAAACGAAAATTTTGTTCTCATTAATATTACGGATAACGGAATTGGGATTTCAGCAGTGCGAATTGCTGAATTGCTCCACAGTCGAATTGAATCTCAAGAAGGTACAGGTTTGGCCTTATATAATGTCAATCAGCGTCTTATCTTTCATTTTGGTGAGGAGTTCAGACTTCATATTGATAGTGTATTAGAGCAGGGAACAAGTATTTGGTTCAGGATACCTTTTAAGCAGGGAGGGAATGTTAAGTGATTTCAGTCGTTATTGCCGACGATGAATCTCTAGCTCGAGATGAACTGACTTATCTGCTAAAGCAATGCTCTGACGTGGATATTGTTGGGGAAGCGACGGAAGGCGCGGAAGCATTAGCCTTAATCTTGGATCTTAAACCTGATGTAGCCTTTCTGGATATACACATGCCCAATCTCGATGGCTTAGCCGTGGCCAGAAAGTTGCTAGAAGAAGACCTGAATTTAATGATAGTCTTTGCTACCGCTTATGACAGGCATGCTATTCAAGCTTTTGAAGTTAGCGCAATAGACTATCTGCTAAAGCCATTCGATGAGGAACGGGTCATAAAAACTATGGAAAGAATTCGTCAAAGGATAGAAAGTCCTCTGACCGCTGCCAAGGGTCATGTTCTTAATAATGCTCTTCTAGAACTTTTGTCAAAAATGACAGGTGACGGCTTATCAATGCCCAAAAGACATACCCAAGTTTCCAAAATCTCAAAACTGGCTGTGCAGAGTGAAGAAAGTGTTGTACTGATAGATCCCCAAGATATCCTCTATGTTTATCGTGAAAACAGAGAAGTTTTCATTAAAACGGAGGAAAAAGTGTATTTAATTAAGGCTACCTTACAGACACTTGAAGAAAAATTAGCGAGTTATCCCTTTTTTCGCCCTCATCGCAGCTATTTAGTAAATTTAAACTTTGCCCGTGAATTAGTTCCCTGGTTTAATGGAGCATATACATTAATCTTAAATGATGCCAAGCGTTCTAAAGTTCCTGTGAGCAGAGCTTATGTCAAAGCGTTAAAAGACGAATTAGATATCTAAAATATATATTGCAAAACAGACTTGAAAGGATCACTTTCAGACAATGCTTTCAACATTATAAACATAAAAATGACATCCTTTCCTTCGAAGGATTTAAACTAAAGGCAGTTATTCATAGTTCCTTAATCTAGTTTAAATCTGAGAGGAGGATTCTTGTGATTACTTTTTTGCTTTCATTTGTCGCACTTATTCTAGGTTACATGGTCTACGGTAAGTTTGTAGAGAAAGTTTTTGGGATCAATGAAAACCTTGAAACCCCAGCTTATGCGAAAACGGATGGAGTCGATTATGTGCCCATGGACTCTGGACGAGGAAGTCTGGTACAGCTCTTAAACATCGCTGGTTTGGGGCCGATTTTTGGACCGATTGCCGGTGCCTTATGGGGACCTGTCGCTTTTCTCTGGATTGTCCTCGGAGGGATTTTTGCCGGTGCAGTTCATGACTATTTCAGTGGAATGCTTTCCGTAAGAAATGGAGGGGCACAGCTTCCTGATATTGCGGGCAAGTACTTGGGTCAAGGAATGCGTCAGTTTGTTAATGTCTTTTCTGTAGTGCTTTTGGTTCTTGTAGGAACTGTTTTCGTTGCCGGACCTGCTAATCTAATTGTTACTCTTACCCCGTCGTGGATTAGCTTAAGTGTGGTGACTGCGGCGATTTTCATCTATTATATTTTGGCAACACTTTTGCCGATTGATAAGATAATTGGCAAGATCTATCCAATCTTTGGTCTTTTGCTTATTATCATGGCTGTCGGAGTTGGAGCGGGATTGGTTTTAAAAGGATATCATATTCCTGAACTAACCCTAAGTAATCTCCATCCTAAGAATTTGCCTATGTGGCCATTACTATTTATTACGATAGCCTGTGGTGCTATCAGCGGGTTCCATGCTACCCAATCTCCGCTTATTGCACGCACACTGCAAAATGAAAAACATGGTCGAAAAGTATTTTATGGTATGATGATCGGAGAATCTGCTATCGCCCTGGTGTGGGCAGCAGCAGGAATGGCTGTTTTCGGCGGAACGGTTGGATTACAAGAAGCCTTAGCCGCAGGCGGCCCCGCTGGAGTAGTCCGCACAGTATCGATAACCATGCTAGGTGCTATCGGCGGAACGATGGCTATTATCGGAGTTATTATTCTGCCGATTACTTCAGGGGATACTGCTTTCCGCGGAGCTCGCATGGTAATCGCCGATTTTCTAAAGATGAGCCAAAAGCCAATCTCAAAACGCTTAGCTATCTCAATTCCTATCTTTGCGGTTGCCTTTGGTCTGAGCAAAATTGACTTTAATTTTCTCTGGAGATATTTCTCTTGGGCAAATCAAACAACAGCTATGATCCTGCTCTGGGCAGCTGCGGTATATCTCGTTCAGGAGAAACGCTTGCACTGGATTGCAACAATTCCGGCAATTTTTATGACGGCAGTGACCTTCACCTACCTCTTACAAGCCCCGGAAGGCTTTGGACTGCCGACAAGTATTTCCTATCCCGTCGGACTGGTCATTACCCTTGGAATCACAGGGGTATTTGCTCGTAAAGTTAGCAAGGAACGCAAAGTTCAGTCAGAGCAGATTGTTCCTGTCTCTGCAAAGTAATAAACTAAAATATAAAGAGGTCGTGAGAAACTATGTTTCTACACGGCCTCTTTTGCTTGTGCTTTTATACCCTGAAAAATATCCCAAAACATGCTTAAGAATAATAGACCCGCCCGACCCGAGGAACCGTTTTTAACCTTACAACAAATACATTGTTGCCAGCACACCTGTAATAGACATGACGATAGTGTAGGGCAAAGCCAGTTTCACCATTTCCATATAAGACAGGCGAATCAGGGGAGCAAGTGCAGAGGTCAAGAGGAACAGGAATGCCGCCTGACCGTTTGGTGTAGCAACAGAAGGAGTGTTTGTCCCCATGTTGATGGCAACTGCCAGCTTGTTATAATGTTCCAGGGCAATGCCTCCAGCTTCAAAGGCTTTCTGTGTTTCGCTCATATATACAGTAGCAACAAATACGTTGTCACTGACTACAGAAAGGACACCGTTTGCGGCAAAGAAAGCGACAAGCTGATCCTGGCCTTCCAGTTGGAGTACCCACTGAATGATTGGTGTAAATAGATGCTGGTCATGAATAACTGCAACGATGGAGAAAAATACGACCAGCAGCGCAGTAAAGGGCAGTGCTTCTTCAAAAGCATGACCGATGCGCCCTTCTTCAATAACCCCGTTAAAAGCGGTCAGCAGGATGATAATCATCAGACCAATAATACCGACTTCTGCCAGGTGCAGCGCCAGGGAGAAGATCAGAATCACGCCGCATACAGCCATAATAATCAGGCGTACACGTCCTCGAGTATCCATGGCAGCGTCTTTGGCGTTTACGTCATCTTCGATAACCTTTCGAACAGATTCAGGAAGCTGATAGCCGTACCCCCAAAACTTAGTGACTTCAAGGGCAATAGCGGTCAGAACACCAACGATGAGTACCGGGATAGACACGGGTGCACTGTTTAAAAAGAAATCAGCAAAGTCCCATTTCATAATGGAGGCAATGAGTAGGTTCTGCGGTTCACCAACCAGTGTTGTTGCTCCGCCCAGGGCAGTACCTACAGCACCATGCATCATCAGATTGCGCAGAAAACCACGGAATTGGTTCAGGTCCTCATGATATTTTTCATCAATGATATGGTCGTGATTGATGTCATAGGTGTCGTAGACTTTTTCGCTGGAAGCAAACTTGTGGAAGATGTTGTAGAACCCATAGGCCACGGCGATAATCACCGCCGTTACGGTTAGCGCATCCAAAAAGGCAGAAAGAACTGCACCCATAATAGAAAACAGGAAGGCCAGGGCGACTTTAGAGCGTACTTTGGTGAGAATTTTGGTAAATAGGTATACAAGACCTTCTTTCATAAAATAGATCCCGGCAACCATAAACATCAGAAGCAAAATCACCGGCAGGTTCAGTTCAACTTCGTGATAGACCGAATGGGGGTTAGTAAGCCCAATCACAACGGCTTCAATGGCCAGAAGCCCACCTGCAGGGAGAGGATAACATTTTAGCGCCATGGCCAGGGTAAAGATAAATTCGATAATCAACACCCAACCGGTAACATACTTACCTACGGTAAACATCAAAATAGGGTTTAACACTAGAAACGCAAGAATTATTGTTTTGTACCAGTTCGGAGCGTGACCCAGAAAATTTGCTCTGAATGCCTCTCCAATACCTATTTGTTTCATATGACAATCCTCCAAAATTAAAAATGCTATATTGGCTATAACATTGTAAATACTCATAGGTCGTGACCTACTGGAGTATTCTGCCGCATTACCATTTTTTGTATTCAAGTATCGCCATTAAACTTGAATACCCGCTCTTAACACAAGCGTTTTACTATAAGAAGTTCTCTTGAGTCTAATTTGACATACTCTTTACTCCATGTAAGATTACACCATGAAAGAATAATAGATTTGAGCATTGAAAAGAGAGTGTCAGCATAGACACTCTCTATTGTTTAAATAAGTCATGTGTTTGATAAAGTTTTTTTGAATTAGAACTATTAGATTACAACAGGTACATTGTTGCCAGCACACCTGTAATAGACATAACGATGGTGTAGGGCAGAGCCAGTTTTACCATTTCCATATAAGACAAACGAATCAGCGGAGCAAGTGCAGAGGTCAACAGGAACAGGAACGCTGCCTGACCGTTTGGTGTAGCAACGGAAGGGATGTTTGTACCCATGTTGATCGAAACTGCCAACTTGTTATAATGCTCCAGGGCAATGCCTCCAGCTTCAAAGGCTTTCTGTGTTTCGGACATATATACAGTAGCAACAAATACGTTGTCACTGATTGCAGAAAGGATGCCGTTTGCCGCAAAGAAAGCGACAAGCTGATCCTGGCCTTCCAGTTGGAGTACCCACTGAATGATTGGTGTAAACAGATGCTGGTCATGAATAACTGCAACGATGGAGAAAAATACGACCAGCAGCGCAGTAAAGGGCAGTGCTTCTTCAAAGGCATGACCGATGCGCCCTTCTTCAATAACCCCGTTGAAAGCGGTCAGCAGGATGATAATCATCAGACCAATAATACCGACTTCTGCCAGGTGCAGCGCCAGGGAGAAGATCAGCATCACGCCGCATACAGCCATAATAATCAGGCGTACACGTCCTCGAGTATCCATGGCAGCGTCTTTGGCGTTTACGTCATCTTCGATAACCTTTCGAACAGATTCAGGAAGCTGATAGCCGTACCCCCAAAACTTAGTGACTTCAAGGGCAATAGCGGTCAGAACACCGACGATGAGTACCGGGATAGACACGGGTGCACTGTTTAAAAAGAAATCAGCAAAGTCCCATTTCATAATGGAGGCAATGAGTAGGTTCTGTGGTTCACCAACCAGTGTTGTTGCTCCGCCCAGGGCAGTACCTACAGCACCATGCATCATCAGATTGCGCAGAAAACCACGGAATTGGTTCAGGTCCTCATGATATTTTTCATCGATGATATGGTCGTGATTGATGTCATAGGTGTCGTAGACTTTTTCGCTGGAAGCAAACTTGTGGAAGATGTTGTAGAACCCATAGGCCACGGCGATAATCACCGCCGTTACGGTTAGCGCATCCAAAAAGGCAGAAAGAACTGCACCCATAATAGAAAACAGGAAGGCCAGGGCGACCTTAGAGCGTACTTTGGTGAGAATTTTGGTAAATAGGTATACAAGACCTTCTTTCATAAAATAGATCCCGGCAACCATAAACATCAGAAGCAAAATCACCGGCAGGTTCAGTTCAACTTCGTGATAGACCGAATGGGGGTTAGTAAGCCCAATCACAACGGCTTCGATGGCCAGAAGTCCACCCGCAGGGAGTGGATAGCATTTTAGCGCCATGGCCAGGGTGAAAATAAATTCTACAATCAAAACCCAACCGGTAATGTACTTACCGACGGTAAACATCAAAATAGGGTTTAACACCAAAAAAGCAAGAATTGTTGTTTTGTACCAGTTCGGAGCGTGACCCAGAAAATTTGCTCTGAATGCCTCTCCAATACCCATCTGTTTCACCTGTCCGTTACCCGTTTGTTTCATATGCCCCTCCTCCAAAAATTATAAAATGCTATATTTGACTAACAACATTGTGATATTCACAGGTCAGTTATTAAGCATTTAACACACCTCCATATATTGTGTTTTAACATTCCCAAAATAAAAAGAGAGTAGTCCTAAGATGACTACTCTCCCTGAGAAGTTCCTGCTTGTAATCTGGCGATCCTAGCGTAATTTCAGTGTGTGAAATTAGCACCTTAGACCCATGATTTTAGCGTCCTTCGCTTTCGCGAAGTTTACCCCAACCGAAGTTTACGAGTATTTAGTTATAATTATATATTACAATATCTACAATATTATACCTTTAGGCTTACAACAGGTACATTGTTGCCAGCACACCTGTAATAGACATAACGATGGTGTAGGGCAGAGCTAGTTTCACCATTTCCATGTAAGACAGGCGAATCAGCGGAGCAAGGGCAGAGGTCAACAGGAACAGGAACGCTGCCTGACCGTTTGGTGTAGCAACGGAAGGGATGTTTGTCCCCATGTTGATGGAAACTGCCATCTTGTTGTAATGATCTAAGGCAATGCCGCCGGCTTCAAAGGCTTTCTGTGCTTCGGTCATATAGACAGTAGCCACAAATACGTTGTCACTGATTGCTGAAAGGATACCGTTCGCCGCAAAGAAAGCGACAAGCTGATCCTGGCCTTCCAGGTGCAGTACCCACTGAATGATTGGCGTAAACAGATGCTGGTCATGAATAACTGCCACGATGGAGAAAAATACGATCAGCAGCGCAGTAAAGGGCATTGCTTCTTCAAAAGCATGACCGATGCGCCCTTCTTCAATAACCCCGTTGAAAGCGGTCAGCAGGATGATAATCATCAGACCAATAATACCGACTTCTGCCAGGTGCAAGGCTAAGGAGAAGATCAGTAGGACGCCGCATACAGCCATAGCAATCAGGCGTATACGTCCGCGGGTATCCATGGCAGCATCTTTGGCTTTTGCATCATCTTCCATAACCTTTCGAACAGACGCAGGAAGTTGATAGCCGTACCCCCAAAATTTAGTAACTTCAAGGGCAATGGCGGTCAGAAGACCAGCGATCAGTACCGGGATGGACACAGGTGCGCTGTTTAAAAAGAAATCAACGAAGTCCCATTTCATAATGGAGCCGATGAGTAGGTTCTGCGGTTCACCAACCAGTGTTGTTGCTCCGCCCAGGGCAGTACCCACAGCGCCATGCATCATCAGATTGCGCAGAAAACCACGGAATTGGTTTAGGTCTTCTTGGTATATGTCATCAATAATATGGTCGTGATTGATGTCATAGGTCTCGTAGACTTTTTCGCTGGAAGCAAACTTGTGGAAGATGTTGTAGAACCCATAGGCCACGGCGATGATCACCGCCGTTACGGTCAGGGCATCCAGAAAAGCGGAAAGAACTGCGCCCATTATAGAGAACAGGAAAGCTAGGGCTACTTTAGAGTGTACTTTAGTAAGGATCTTGGTGAATAGATACACAAGACCTTCTTTCATAAAATAAATCCCGGCAACCATGAACATCAGAAGCAAAATAACCGGCAGGTTCAGTTCAACTTCGTGATAGATGGAATGGGGGTTAGTAAGCCCAATCACAACGGCTTCGATGGCAAGAAGTCCACCCGCAGGGAGTGGATAACATTTTAGCGCCATGGCCAGGGTAAAAATAAATTCGACAATCAAGACCCACCCGGTAATGTACTTACCGGCGGTAAACATCAAAATAGGGTTTAACACCAGAAAAGCAAGAATTGTTTTTTTGTACCAGTTCGGAGCGTGACCCAGAAAATTTGCACTGAATGCCTGTCCGATACCCATCTGTTTCACCTGTCCGTTACCTATCTGTTTCATATGCCCCTCCTCTAAAATAAGAATTCTATATCCCTTAGTAACATTATGAATATTTACAGGTTAGTGACTTTTGTAGCATGTTATCGAATACCACACTTTGCATTAAGGCTGCTGAACTTGCGTATCACTCCACAGTTCGTAAGATCAACTACTACATGATGTAAGAATAAGTCCGTAGGTCGAATAAAAATTACACAACAATTAAGTCAATGTACAATTACCTCCTTAAAAAAACTAAATAACTACTTCGATTATCCCCACTAGGACGTCGGTATAAGAATAATGCTCAATAGTAAATCAATCTTCGATGAAGTCTTCTTCTTTAAACAAGAAGAGAGCAACCTAAAAAGACCGCTCTCCCCTGAGAAGTTCTGTGCTTGTAGTCTGGCGATCATAGCCCTCAAAGGTATTAGCAGAGCTTTGAATATAGCCTTAGACCCATGACTTTAGCGTCCTTCGCTTTCGCGAAGTTTACCCCAACCGAACTTGGACTATTTAATTTTTACGGATTACAAAATCATTCGTAGTATACCAAATGTTTCTTTTAAACGTCAAGTATAATAATTGGCATTTACTTAAGTTATTACCAAAACAAAAAAATCGTAATCACAAATTCCTATATACTATGGATAAAAGTTAAGTGTAAATCAGATACTATCTCTTGAAAATGTTGTTGCAAAAGCATTTTTAGGATTATAAAAATCATTAATAAAAGGAGGTTTTTTAGGTGTTTAAACATGTAAAAGATATGGAATATACCGTACATGTGGATAAACCGGATCCTCGGTTTGCTGTATTATTACTTGAGCAATTTGGTGGTGGCAATGGTGAACTAAAAGCAGCCATGCAGTATTTTTCTCAGAGTTTAGGGTGTAATGATCCAAAGATTCGGGATTTGCTCCAAGACATTGCTGCAGAAGAATTAAGCCATCTAGAGATGGTGGGTGAGTGCCTGGCGATGCTGATTGGCCCCGTCGACAATATTCCTAAAGACTTTTCGGCAAATCATATGGCTGTACTTGGAGGCGGCCCTCTTCTAATCAACTCTGCAGGAGTTCCATGGACCTCCACCTTTGTAAATTCCACCGGTGATCTCTATACAGATCTTTCTTCCAATGCCGGAGCGGAACTTAGAGCTAAGTTGGTTTATGAGCGTCTTCTTCAACAAACCGACGATGCCGGTGTGAAAGATATGATTCGATTCCTATTGAGTCGTGAGGAATCCCATAATTTCTCCTTCATGCAAGCACTGGAGACAATAAAAGGAACAGGAGTAAACAAAGACTTCCGTGATTCCGATTTCTCAAAAAAATACATGAATATGTCAACAGGTCAAGGGGACAGCAGAGGGCCATGGAACCAGGGTAATGAGTTTTCTTATGAAGAAAACCCTAATGAGAAATATGGTGGACCTGCTCAGTATGGTAAAGACCCTCAACCAGCGGGAGCTAGGGAAGTTCAGCCTGGATATAATGACAATACGCGGAATAACCCACAATACTCCCAACCACAGCCTAATCCAAAACATTAAATAAGTAAGTCCCCAAAATAGACTTTTGATAGTCAAAGAGGCTAAATGTGCAATAGAATGCCATTTAGCCTCTCGCTTTTTTCTGCTCGTTAGCTTCCTATTAACTTAGTTTGGACTAAGGTTATGCTTCAGTGAACTCGTTTGCTAGACGTCAACATGGAATTTTTAAGATAAGAAAATTCAATGCCCATAAACTGCGGATTAGTATTATTGGTGCGAGATTCAATAAGTTTGATGAACCTAGTCATTATGACTATGGAGATTTTTTGCATGTCTCAGGGGTTCATGTTCATGATGATGGTCATGATTGTGGCTATGGCTATGGGCAAGGCCCAGGGCATGAGCCATAGTATGTTTTCTATCAGGAAGAGCATCTAGCCAACCATTATTAGCATCCTCTTTGCTGTCTAGGGAGCCAATATACGGCTTGATATCTAGTACTGGAGTTCCGTCATAGGCATCGATTCCCGAAATAATTAGCTCGTTGCCGCGTATTTCTTTTAGCTTAACAACACTTAAACCCAAAGGGTTGGGCCTTTTCGCAGAACGGCTGGCAAAAAGCCCAATTTCAATTTCTGGGGCCCAAGGGGATCGGGTAAGCATTTCGATGGGTGGAGTTACTTGATTAAAGTGATAGAGCACATAGATATAGTTAAAAGTTTCTAAGGCCTCTAGAGCGTGTGTATAGTCGGGATTTAATGTAATCCAGAAATCACCGGGTGCATTTGGTATGGGCTGTTGAGGAGTATTTAGTGTGAAATATGGTGTGTGAATAGTACCGATGGATTGCAAAGTAACGGTCATATTCGACTCCTCCCTATAGTGGATTATCGATTTTCTCTAAAACAATTCGGTGGTTAAGCAGGGTCATATCTTTTATTTTAGCTTGAATGAATTTTTGCATTCCAAAGATGTCGATAAGCTTTAAGCCGTTTTCGTAAGGTTCAATCACATCGACTGACTCCATGAACATTACTTCAGTTTCGCCTTCTTTAAGATAGGCATTAGCTTCACACATTATCGTTAACTCCTTTATTTTTAAGTATATAAATAAACAACCTAGGGCTTATTCAAAATAGTTTGTCTCTGAACTTAAGCTTAATCCATCTATTCGACAACCAAAAATTATATCCTGCAAAATATTTGCCTAATGCTCAACCTAAAAATGATTTATTTCCTTATGCGTCAGAAGAAAGGGTGTGGTTAAATTTTTTACAATCATGACAATAGCCGTAAATTTCTAGTTTATGTCCGGTAATATCAAAATCTATCTTATTCTTCAAGGTTTGCATTAGTTCTCCTATGGGACAGTCATCAATAGAAATTAATTTGTGGCAGCCTACGCATAAAAGGTGATGCTTATGCTCATTGTGATTAAGTTCATAGAGAGCTTTACCATCATCTGCCCTATTGGATTTAATAATTAAGTTCTTTGAGGCAAAAGTATCGAGGGTTCTGTAGACTGTTGATAGATCAATTGAGGCTGTCTTATCCCGTAAGGTTATAAATAATTGTTCTGCAGTCAAAGGAAATTCAGATTCTTCCAGGAGTTCAAGAATAGCGTTTCTATGGCGTGTGCTTTTAATACCCTCCCGATTAAGCAATTCCTTATATTTTGAGTTTTCGTCCAACAAGATCATTCCTTATTCTTCAATTGCTTTATTATGTTCATTTTAATCCTTTTTAATATTTTAGCAATATTTACTCGATTAATTGTTAGCAGGGATGTATATTGAGCCATTCGCTGACAAATTGGTGTATTACTGGGATCCACAGCGATTAAGAAGTAAAATAATGGTTTACAATTATAGATAATAGAGTATAATCTACTTAAAGAAATGCAAATGCAAGGCAGTTGCAAGTGGCGGAAGGGGTATTTTTATGTTTGTGAAGAAGCCGAAGTTTCTATGGATGGTCTTGTTAAGTATGTTGGTTTTACTGTTAAGTGGGTGTGGTTCAAATAACGATGCTAAGCCTACAGTCAGTCAAACCACAGATACAAAGAACGAAAGAGCTATAACCATAGCGGCGTCATTCTACCCGATGTATGTATTTGCGTTAAATGTTGCTAAGGATATCCCTAATGTAAATGTAGTAAGTTTAACAAAAGCTACCACGGGATGCTTACATGATTATGCCATAACGCCTGACGATATGAAAAATTTAGAAGGTGCCCAAATCTTAGTCATCAATGGAGCAGACATGGAGTCCTTTATGGATAAAATAACAAATCAACTTCCGGATCTCAAAATTATTGAAGCTAGTAAGGGGATATCCTTAATCGAAGGTGAAGGGGATGAAGGAGCAAATCCCCACGTTTGGTTAAGTATTACCGATGCCATAACCCAGGTTCAAACTATCGGGAATCAACTAGCCGCCCTGGATCCTAGTAATGCTGCAAAATATCAGGAAAATACTAAAGCCTATGTCCTGAAGCTTGAAGCATTAAGAACTAAAATGCATCAAGCACTTGATGGAGTACAGCAACGAAATATTGTTACCTTTCACGAGGCCTTCCCTTATTTTGCTAAAGAGTTCAACTTGAAGACTGTTGGGGTAATTGAACGAGAGCCGGGTTCAGCACCGAGTGCCAAAGAATTAAGTGAAACCATCGAGCAGATTAAGGGTTTAGAAATAAAGGCATTATTTGCTGAACCGCAATATGATCCTAAGGCCGCTGAAGCTATTGCCAATGAGACCGGTGCTAAAGTTTATACGCTTGATCCCATCGTAACCGGGCCAATGGAAGCCGATGCTTATATTAATCTTATGGAAGCAAATCTTATCACATTACAAGAGGCGCTGAAATGAAACATCCAATCTGTGTAAATTCCGATTGTAAAATTTGCGAATCAAGTTTATGCTGTACAAAAATAAATAATTTTGGGGTTAAGCGCAGCGGAATAGAAATACTGAAGAACGTAAATCTTCACATTCATTGTGGAGATTTAACGGCTGTCATAGGTCCTAATGGTGCAGGGAAAAGTACTCTCTTGAAAGCTATCTTAGGAGAAATTTCTCATACGGGAGAACTTCAATTTCTTGATGCTAACAACGGAACCACAAAGCCCTCTATGGGCTATGTTCCCCAAAAGCTGGATTTAGATTCTACGTCTCCAACCAGTGTTCTTGATTTGTTTGCGGCTGCCCATACGAATCTCCCTATCTGGTTTACTTATCCTAAAAAGATCCGTGATCGTGTCAGAGAAAGTTTAGCTCTAACTCATGGAGAGCATCTTATCAACAAACGACTGGGGGAGCTATCAGGCGGCGAGCTGCAAAGAGTCTTATTAGCCCTGGCCCTTGATCCTGTTCCCCATCTTTTGTTGCTGGATGAACCAGTGTCAGGCATTGATCAAAAGGGCTTAGAATTATTCTACCAAACTGTTTCGACGCTAAGAAAGAATTATGATTTATCGATCATTCTAGTGTCCCATGACCTAAATTTGGTAGCCGAATACGCGAATAGAGTGGCCTTCGTCAATAATAAGACAATAGAATGCTGTGGGACTCCCCAGGAAGTCTTTACTAATGAAAAAGTAATTCAAACCTTTGGGTTAGATTGGTCAAATCGTTTCCAAAGGGTGGAGAAGGATAGGGTGGCTAATGCACTTCTGGTATAGCTTAGTAGATTTTTTGCTTCCTTTTGACTGGATGCAGTATGGATTCATGAAAAATGCCCTTCTGGGTGTTTTATTGGTAACTCCAATCTTTGGCTTATTGGGAACCATGATCGTTAATAATAAGATGGCCTTTTTCTCAGACTCCTTGGGGCATTCCGCCTTAACAGGGATTGCCATTGGAGTAATTCTGGGAAATGCATTTCCTCTCTTGAATATAAAACCTATTTGGTCAATGATGTTCTTTTCAGTACTGATAACTATTGCTATTCTTGTCGTTAAAGAAGCAAATACAGCTTCTACCGACACCATCATTGGGGTTTTTTCATCTTCAGCTGTTGCCTTGGGCTTGGTAATCCTTACTCGCAACGGGGGATTCAATAAATATTCAGGATATCTGATCGGGGATTTCTTGAGTATCAGCCCTACGGATTTATTGCTGCTTGGAATGGTTTTTGTTCTGGTTATCTTATTGTGGGTTCTTATATTTAATAAGCTTCTCCTAGCGAGTATGAATCCATCCTTAGCCCGGAGCAGAGGAATTAAGGTTAAACAGTACGAGTACTTATTTGCTGTTATGATGGCGGTTATCGTAACTATTTCTATCCAGTGGGTAGGAATTTTGATTATTAGCTCTCTCCTAGTTATTCCGGCGGCCTCATCCAGAAATATTGCTAAGAATATGAGACAGTATCATATCTATTCCGTCTTGATTGCCCTTGTTTCCGGACTCTCTGGGTTAATCCTATCCTACTTCTGGGGAACAGCTACCGGGGCGACCATTGTTCTGATTACATCAGGATTTTTTGCTCTTACCTTTGGTTTGAAGTTAAGGCTGGGGTAGACCTCTCTGCCACTGCCGAAGGCGCCACCAGATAATGGAAATTAAGGATTTCAGGGGCATTTTGCCTTAACTCCTTTTCTGCAGGCTATGGAAAATAATATCAGCCCCAACAAAATTGTGACGGTCAGATCACAAAATCATTAAGGCTGAAGTAGATATATTCCAGAAGGATCTAACTTTCCTTGGCGAGTATGAGTTATCATTGTCGCACGTAAGATGCAGGAAGGTTTTGAAAGCTTCGTGGAAAGCTCGCAAAAGAATAAAATAACCTCCTAACAGCCAAAGGCAGGAGGTTATAAATATATTACAATATCTAACCTGCCCATCCTTCGTGGGGGTTAAAGGTCAAACAAGCAGGTTCCTGGCTTTAGGAGTATCCTAGGCGTCTGTGTTGCACACAGCACAAGGCATTTCTCCTACTACAGTGGCGGGACCGCGTCAGAATCAAACTGACTTCCCTATTAAACACTTTCTCTCGGTATATGGTCGAGAAGTGTACTTGTTGAACAAAATATTAAGCTAGATAAAAGCGTAGCACAGGTTAATTTTACTGTCAATGAATCCAGAGAAGACTAAATATTTAAATATTTTTATTTTTGTGCCTCATGATGAGAGTCCCTATTAACTTGGAACTCATAATGGTAGATTGGAATCGGTGGTTAGAAATTATCTCAAAAGCGCCCTCTTTATTACTATAAATGTAAGGGAGGACGCTTATCTTTATTTTAAAAAAATTAAATAAAAAAGTATAAACGAAGGGTTTAGAGCAACTTAAACAGAAAATTTTAAAATTTATTAAAAGAAAGAAGGAATTTTGAATTTTTTGTAGAATTATAAAAATTACGAAATAAAAAATATTCGAACCGTGAAGGGCATCTTGGATATCGTCAGTTCCATGGTTCTTTTCAACTTACTTAAAATTAGGAGGGACGAAACGATGAGACAACGAGATAAAGTTAAAGAGTTAGAAGATCGCAAAAAAATATTACACCATAAGCGAGTAGACATTTTAGGAAAACTCATATCGGAAAAAGAACAGCGATCTCGGTGGCTGGTGCTGCTTATGGATATTGAAGACGAGCTGGAAGAATTATCTGGTGTTCGTCAAGAAGGATAGATCTTTAAGATATTTACGGAAAACAACGGGATTTGCTTCCGTAGAGAATTGAATGAAGATGGGATTAATGCGTTGGTGAGAGAAGAGAGATTCTCAACCAACGCATTTTATATTGAAATAGAAAAAAATAACAGTTTTCTTACAAATGCATAATCAGTGCTTAATACTAGTGTTATACAATAACAAAGAAAATTTCTTGGAGGTGTAAATAGTAATGTTCAAAAGAAAACATTCCAAAAGTATCGTGTCTATATTAACTATTGGGACAGTACTTATATCCCTTTTGGCTGCCCAGCCGAACCTGGGGGTAGCAAAGTCAGCGAAGGAGGAGGTTTATCAAGGAAAAACCCCAAAATATGTTTTTATGTTTATCGGAGATGGCATGAGCTATGCCCAAGTCAGCAGCGCGGAAATGTATCTGGGTGAAAAATCTTTGCCTGGAAAGCTTTCTCCTGAGCAATTGAGCTTTACTAAGTATCCTGTTCAAGGTGCCCTTATGACTCAGGATTCTTCTTCCTTTATTCCCGATTCTGCTTCTACGGCTACTTCTCTCGCTTCAGGTCAGAAAACTTTGTCCGGCGTCATAAATATGGATGAAAGTAAAACCAAGACTTACACGCCCATCACGGAAGATTTAAAGGCTAAAGGCTATAAGATTGGTATTGTAACCAGCGTTCCCATCACTCACGCCACTCCCGCCGCTTACTATGCTAAGGTCAGTAATAGAAATGATGCCTATGAAATTGGCAAACAACTGGCAGCCAGTGGCTTTGATTATTTTGGCGGCGGCGATTTTGATCAAAAAAAAGGGCCTAAGGGCGCCGATCAATCTATCTATGAAATAGTCGAGCAAGCCGGTTATACCATAGCGAATACTAAAGAAGAAATCCTGACTCTAAATAACCGTTCAGGCAAAGTTGTGGCCATTGATCCGGATGATTATGAGACAGCTTTAGACTATGAAATCGACCGCGAGGCAGAGGAACTCAGCTTGGCTGATTATGTCAAAAAGGGAATTGAAGTATTAGATAATAAAAAAGGTTTCTTTATGATGGTAGAAGGAGGAAAAATCGACTGGGCCAATCATGCCAACGATGCCACAGCTTCTATCTATGATACCATCGCTTTTGATGAATCTGTGAAAGTTGCTTTTGATTTCTACAAAGCCCATCCTAAGGATACTTTAATTCTTGTCACGGCTGACCACGAGTGCGGCGGTATGACTATTGGTTATTCTCTGACAGGCTACAGTACCCATTTCGAGAAGCTTCAGCCGGTAACCATGTCTTATCAGGAATTTGACAAAATTAGTAAACAGTACAAAGAAACTAATCCTGCCAATCCAAAGCTGGAAGATTTAAGTGATAAGATTAAAGCGGCCTATGGCTTAGATACAGCCACTCTGACTTCTTACGAATCATCCTTGCTGAGCAACGCTTTTGCAAAGTTTATGTCAACGGATACAAAGCCTTCAAATGATCAAGAAAGTGTCCTTTATGGGACTTATAACCCCTTATCAGTGACGCTCTCTCATATCATCAATAACAGAGCAGGACTAAGCTTCTCCTCCTATTCCCATACAGGTGTACCCGTACCGGTTTATGCTGTAGGTACCGGTTCAGAGATGTTTGGCGGGTACTATGATAATACTAAGATTTATAACAAACTGTCTGCGATTACCAAAAGTGCACGGGCGAAGTAAACGTCTGTAAAGATGAAATCAATAAATCGGCTGTTTAAATAAGGTATCAGTCCTGAGGGGTCCAAACCCCTTAGGACTGATACCTTGGTAATCGGGAGGGAATGCTTTGCAGAGAATACTTCTTGAGTCTTTAGAGAAGAAAGCTGCTTATCTAAGAAAAATACCGTTGAGAGAACTAATTTTTAACTTTATTGTCCTAATCTTTGTAGTTATTTTGCTTCTCCTGCCAACTGGATTTCAAGAGAATAGCTATCCGGATAGTATGCGGGCAGTAGTTAAAGTACTGGAAGTTAATAACGATAATGTTTCGAAGACGGTAAGTTTTGTCTTCGAAGGGGAGCAAGTTTGTAAAGTGGAAATTCTGGATGGTTCTTTTAAAGGGCAGCAAACCTTTGCTCACAATCGGTTCATGGGCAGATTGGAAATGGATAAATCCTTCGTTGAAGGAGACAAAGCCCTGGCAGTCATTGACTACACTGACCAAAACATTAGAAATGTCACAATGATTGATCATTACCGCATAAATTTGGAGAGCATTCTCATCGGAATTTTTGCCATCTTCTTAATTCTCTTTGCCCGTTGGACGGGAGCAAAGGCCCTGTTATCTTTTTTAATGACGGTCTTAATGATTTGGAAACTGCTGATCCCCCTGCTTCTAAAAGGGTGGAATCCTATCATTATTTCCTTGTATTTTGTAGTGACAGCTACTTCCATCATTATTTTTATGGTGGGGGGGCTGAACCGTCAATCTATGGCAGCGGTTTTGGGTTCTCTTTCAGGAACGTTACTCACCACTATTTTGGCCATTGTTTTTGGCCACAGTTTTAAAATCCATGGTGCAGTGCTGCCTTATTCCGAAAGTCTGCTCTACGCGGGATACGCCCATTTAAATTTGACCGAGATCTTGATTGCCGTCGTTTTTATCGCTTCGGCAGGAGCGGTTATGGATTTGGCGATGGACATTGCCGCCGCGGTTCATGAGGTGGTGGAAAATAAACCGGATATCACCAGGGCGGAAGCCATACTCTCCGGGCTAAACGTAGGCAGGACAGTGGTGGGAACCATGACGACCACCTTATTGTTCGCCTACACGGGAGGATATATTTCCTTGCTGATGTTTTTCATGGCACAAGGAACGCCGGTTGTCGATATCTTCAATTTAAAGTATGTCTCCATGGAGATTATGCATACGATTGTGGGAAGCTTCGGACTTGTGGCAGTGGCTCCTTTTACTGCCCTGGCCTCGGGCATTCTTTTGACCAAGAGGCCGGTGTAGAGGTTTTCCTCTGAGCTCAGGTAAGCTTACTTCCCCAGCGTAGTCTCCATTGAGGGCTCTATGCAAAAACCATAAAGGTATTTACATAGGAGGTTTGACCCAGGAGAGGTCAGCTTCATGGCCTTTTATTACAATGATTTAAGAAAGGGTGAGAATAATGCATATTATGTATTTCTGCCCTGACTCTGAAATCTGGCTATCGGAGCTATATCAAAAAGCTATATTGTTTTTCCCAGAAGTATTCTTCTGCAAGGTATTGATGTTTGATGCCAACTGAAAGATACCAAAATTAACAAAATTTAAAAATAGATCATGGAGGTCTGGCTTCAAACAAAGTCAGCTTCGTGGTCTATTTTTTACTAAAATTGAGGGAGCGGGTTGAGTTTTTTAGGCAAGCTTTCTAAGTCTTTTTTATTTATCTATAGGAAAGAACTGTAAGGAAGTGCAGATTAATGATTAGGGCTGCAATGTTTAGTTGCCCAAAAGTAACCTGGAATGGGATGCTCCAGTTCTGATTGTTTGGATGAACTTGGAAATAATTACCGAAAGAACACTCGATCGGGAAGTTTCGGTTAAGTTACTGTTATTCTCGAAAGGGGAGGTGGCGTACAAATATTTCACTTAAATTAATTGTTAGAGTGTCAAAGATGCTAGTCGTTATTCGATCCTCTGCGGAATAGACTTCAGGGCGTCCATACTTGTGGTTAACCAGTTTGTATATCACAATAGTTTCGTTTTCCGGATAGACGAGCACGGTAATCTCATGTTCACGAGAATATTTCTTCCTTGAAAAAATTAAATCATGAAATGGTCAAAAGAACTAAAAATAAAGGGTTTTGTAGATAATCGGAGAATAGTAAAATCATGGAAGAGGGTATTAAGTCTGTTTTTGTATTATGAAAAGAGATAACTGGCTGATTATCAGATTCAAATTATACTGAAGACCGGGTGAAAAGATTAGAAGCTGCGCAGGACGGCCTTGGAATTAAAAAGAAAGACATTGTAGGATTATGTACAATAAAGGTTATTTGTATAATGAGAGGTATAGATATGGCAATTTTAAAGACTAAAGACTTATATTACGCCCCTTACTAACCAACGATTTAGATGATGTTTTTAATTATTCTTCTACGCCAAATGTCGGACAAAATGCAGGTTGCAAGGCCGACATCCTGTTGTCATCATTACATAACAAGGTGTTACGTAACTTTGCCAATATGAAAGTAATATGAAGCTACGGTAACACTCAACCGTTATAGGGTATCGACCTTGCATGATAATTTTGAGGTGAAATATGAGTGTAAAGAAATTTTTTTGGGAAGACCCATACCGCACCACGTTAGATGCCAAAGTTACTTCAGTTACAGACAATGTAATTACAGTAGATAGAACGATTGCGGTTGCTTTTTCAGGTGGACAAGCGTCAGATTGTGGAACCATCAATGGATATAACATTATTCGTGCAGAAAAGGTGGGTAAAGAGATCTTTTATACTCTAGACGGTGAGCATGATATTGATCTTGGTGATGAAGTAATTATTGTGATCGATTGGGAAAAACGATATCGCATAATGAAGCTTCACTTTGCAGCAGAAATTATCCTAGAGCTTGTTTATCAGAACTTTGGTTATCCAGAGAAAATCGGGGCAAATATTTCAGACACTAAAGCCAGAGTTGACTTTGTATGGAATGGAAATATCTCCGAAACATTTTCATTCTTATATAGTGAAGCGAATCGATTAATCGAACTGAATCTACCAATTACCAGTGATTTCAGTAATGTAGAAGCTGAAAAAAGGTATTGGGAAGTTTTAGATTTTGGCAAGGTATCTTGTGGGGGCACACATTTGAAAACAACAGGGGAAATTGGTCCAATTAAGCTAAAGCGTGACAATATAGGAAAGAACAAAGAAAGAATTGAAATCACTATGGTCAATCCTTAAAAGGGGTAGACTTTCTCCCTCCCTAAGAACATCAGAGACAAGCAGTTCCGAAACTTAGAATATATGAATGATATTGGTCGCATTCGGACGTGTTGGGAACACCCAATACGTTATATGTCATTACGCTATCGGAGTGGGATTTGAAGGAGGTTTGATTTTGGGAGTTAAGCTCATGTCCCGTAGATCATTTATCCTAGGTGGGATTGCAACATTATCTTATCTATACTTTGATCTCCATTCCATCGCGATAAAACGATATACCATTGCGATTTCTAGTTTGCCAGTTGAGTTTCAGGGATTCACTATTCTCCATTTGACTGATTTTCATAGCAAGGAATACGGAGATAGTCAAAGGAATTTAATTGAGTTGATTAACCGACAGCAATTTGATGCAGTTGCAATTACAGGTGATTTAGTTGATAAGAGTAACCCTAATATGGAGCCAGCAATATCTTTAGTGAAAGGGTTGCATTCTAAACCTGTATTTTTTGTTCCTGGAAATCATGAGTGGTGGACAAATTACCAAATCAAGTCTCCATTGGAAGCCCAAGGGGTACATATACTGGACAACGGACATTTCAAATATAAAATAGGCAATTCTTATATCTGGATAATGGGTGTCGACGATCCCTATCTAGGAAGAGATCAATTAGATATAGCTCTGGCAGGTGTCTCGGATTCTGTACCTAAGGTTTTATTAGCACATGCTCCTAACATATTTTCTAAGGCTATCAAAGACAATATTGATTTAGTTTTAGTAGGACATACGCATGGTGGACAAGTCAGACTTCCATTGGTTGGTGCAGTGATAGCACCGGGGCAAGGATTTTTCCCTGAGTTTGATTACGGCCAATTTACTTCCGGTTCTACGAAAATGATTATTAATGGTGGTTTAGGAGAAAGCGTTTTACCGATTAGGTTTTACAATAGACCGGAAATTGTACTGGTGACATTAGTTTCTAGCTAAGAAAGTAGAGGATTCATATGCAGAGAATCATCAGTCTGATAGTGGCCAGCTTAATGCTGCTGACCCTTTGTGCCTGTTCCATCAACGGCACTACGGAAGTGCAACAGCCAACACTGCCCCCTAATACGACGCAGCCTGCTCCTACTGGCAATACTGACAGTACAATGACGACCAGGGCTGCGGCCCTGGGTATTACTGCTAATAACTATCCGATAATTGACGGATCAACTTCCACACTCTCCATCGTGCAGGCTGTATACCGGGCTATGTATGAGGATGGGGCCAATACAGACGGATATCCCACAAAGGCATCGAAAACCGTACCCTCATATCATCTTCTGATTGAAGGGAAGGTGGATGTGATCTTCGTACCCTATGCCTCTGCTGATGTACTGGAGGAGGCGGAGAATGCAGGCGTGAAACTGGAATTCCACAAGGTTGCCGCCGAGGCTTTGATATTTATCACCTCCGCTGAGAATCCGGTGGAATCCATAACATTGGAGCAAATCAGAGAAATATATCTGAACTATGGGATTACCAACTGGAGTAAGCTGGGAGGGCCGGATAGAAAACTTATTCCTATTTGCCGTAATTCCGACAGCGGAAGCCAGTCTCAAATGGACAATCTGATCCTAAACAATCAGGAAATGCACCCCAAGATTCAGAATAATTATGTAGAGCTTACTATGGAGGGCATGCTGGAGCAGGTAGCATTTTACCATAAAGGCGGTTTGTCAGGGAGCCCGACCAACAGCTATGCATTGGGCTACACACTCTATACTTACCTGCAGCAGATGAATGAAGTAACTGGCATCGGCGAGCGTCTGAAAATCCTCTCATTTGATGGAGTGCCGCCCACAGCAGAGAATATTGCGCAGGGCTATTATCCCCTGTCCGACGGCTATTACGCGGTCCTTCGCTCCGACCTGTCGAAGGATCACAGCGCCCGAGCGGTTATCACCTGGCTTCAGGGAAAAGATGGCGCAGAGACCATAGAAAGACTCGGACTGATTCCCTGTGCTGAATAAGCATAATTTGTATTTCAGGTGCCCCATTCCCCATGCTGATGCAGATCCATGGCTTCCTTCAGTCACCGGGCGATCTCAGTGGCGTTGGCAGGCAGGATTTTAAATGTTTGTTATTTAATTGGGTTAATTGAGAAGTTAAGAATACTTAATATACGAAAGCTGATAGTTTTTTAGAAAGGGTTAGGGGATTTTTAGTGAAAGATATGCCGAAGGGTCTGAATATTTGGTGGTGGATTAATATATCTTTACTCTTAATAATATTATTGGTTTGGATATATAAAGAGATAAATAGTTATGGTCTAGGTATTTTAAGATTTCTATTCTTACTGGTGGGAATTAGTAGTGTAACTTGGGAATTTATATACAGAAGGAATAAAAGAAAATCTGAATAGATTAATATGGTGCAAAAGCCGCACCATCCTTGGCGCTGAGGAAAGGAAATTGTGGGTATTCTTTCGCATCTGTTTGAGAAAGGGAAGCAAATATTCTTTATAGATGGGGAGATGGCAAATGAGAATTATTTCAATCAGGCAAGAACCTGCTTATAAAGAAGTCGCAGCCAAATATATCCATAATAAATGGGGAAATGAAACCAACTACCAATTGTATGAAGATAGTATTTTTGGTTGTATAAGTACCAAGGAGTCTATACCATATTGGTATCTATTGGAAGATGACGACACCCAAGAGATGAAGTCCTAAATGATTTGTGTTGGAGGGAAGTAATTGAAGGGATTATTAAATAAAACACTGATAATATTCTTAACTACCATGATTTTCTTATCATTGTCTGCATGCAGCAAAAAGAATAATGAACCGAATGTAGGTATAACAGCTGAAATAATAAGTGTCACTGATCAGCAATTTCAAGGTATCGGGACTTCAGGAATTAAGGATCCAGCTAAGGAGGATTTTAAAATCTTCACCTTTAAATTAGATGAAGAAAATTCAAAGAACATCAAGAACCGAAGAATTCTAGTTCCTGATTTTAAGAAAATCTTTGAAGATACCAAAGATGATTTGTATTGGTTTGGAAACTCTTATATTCGGGACAATGGAAATGAAAATACTGCCGAATATTTGTATGAGATTACACTTTATACGAGAGGGTTAGACGAAGACTTTTTAAGGAAAATATTAAACTCTAATGAAGTAATAATTTCTTGGTTAGCAGAAGATGGACAGCAAAAAGAGAAAAGGATTAAGGTTGGAGATTTAGCAGTATTTAAATAAATCTATTCGGTTACTGTTCTAGCGTCCCTCTGAGTTTGGAGGAGGCAGTCACAAATCAGACCTTCCAATAGATCCAAGCAGTTTTTGTTTGAACCCTCTCTCTCACAAACCCATCAGAAGAGATATATTCGAGATAATTCTTAATTGACTTGTTTTGATCATCAGCGGGGTCATTTCTAAGTTCAAAAAGTGTGCCATAATACATACTAGCTTCTTCGATTGAGCGGACATGCTCTCGATCAGTATCCACATAGGTAATGTGGGGATAATAGCCCATTAGCCAAAGAATATTAAAAATACAGTAGACTGTGTTAACATAAAACTTTGGATCTTTAAGTTGCAGGATTTCCCTGCGAATAACGTCCTGAACAGAGTCTGAACGACTTATAAAATTAGACAAAAAGCAGTATCCTTTGCTGGCAGCGATCATCTTCTCTAGGGTGACTTGATCATGAATTCCTGGGCTGTTGATGGCTGTAACCAAGTCAAACCGTTTTTCCCAACCGTATTCCTCAAGATTTACCTCATCCCAATTTAAGTTTTCAAAGGAGATATTGGTCAGGTTGGCGGAGGCTGCATTTCTATGGGCATGATCCAGCATTTTAGAGGATATGTCCAGGCCGGTAACGTCACGGGATGTCTTGGCAAATTCAACAGCAAATCCTCCCGGACCGCAACCGATGTCCAGAACACTGCAGTTTTTAGCAAGAAGATTATGATCGGACATAAATTCAAGAATTTTCCCAATTCGTTGGTCAGAAGTTTTTGGGGAAACTAATTTATTGAACTCATCGGCCCGATTGTCCCAAAAGGTCGTCGCTGAGGCCCTGGCAACCTTTCCTTCACTCCACAGATCGGTGTAATATTGTATATCCATCTCTTTACCACCCTCTCGAATAGTCCTTGAAGCAGTCCAGGCACACTTTTTTGCCGTCATTGATGCGCAGCATGTGCTCGGGAGCCCCTTCTCCGCAATTCTCACAAATTACGGTAGTAAAGATTCTGGCCTTTTCGGGCAACTCAAAGGACGGCTTGGAGAAGTTGAAGAGTTCTTCAGCAGGTGAGTTCAGAAGATATTCTTGACGTTGCTGGCGATCCATTTCTTCAGCAAAAGGCTTTACGATCATTCTCAGGCATTCGCCATTGGAGCGGTTAAAAAAGCTAAAGGCCATTTTGCCTGTGCCTTTGTACAAAAGATTCCCCTTACCAAAAGTACAGCCTGTGATTACCTGTACAGCATCAACTCCGCAAGCGTCGTTTTCAGTGACACAGACAATTTCTTCATCCGATGAAAACCGAATCCCCAGCTTCTTAATGGCGGCTTCGCAAGCTTTGTAGCCGATTGCCAGCCCTGGGCACTCATGCCCGTGAAATTCTACTGCTTTTTCCCACAATGTTTGGACTCTGCACATAATTTAATCCCCCTTTTTCATAATAAAAAAGACCAAGGGAAAACTGACCTATCAAAGTCAGACCTCCATGGTCTTCACCAACATCTTCATGAATTGGTGTGCTTATGATTAAGATTAGTATTCTACAAGATTCCATGAATTCCTGCTGTATAAATTGTCTAGGTGGAGAGAAAAGTGGCCTGCAACCAAGGCGTATTGTAACCCTGCTTAAGGGAAGAATATATTTTGGAAGATTTCTTTTAGAGGCAGGAATTTTGAAACTTACGTAGAAATGTAGGAATATTGAAAAAATTAAGATAGTCATCTAAAGTCACGGATTAGAAACTTAAAATTGTCTATTAGTCTAATTACTCTCGAAAAACTAAAAACTAAATATGTAACGAGTGTACTTTTATAAAGAAAGTATTGACAGGGAAGTCAGTTAAGCTGACGCGGTCCCGCCACTGTAGTAGTGAGCAGCCTTATACAATGTCACTGGGCAACCGGGAAGACATAGGGCTGCAATGAACTTAAGCCAGGAGACCTGCTCGTTACAGATTACACAGGAACCTACGGAAGATAGGGGAGGTGCCGTTTATGCCGGAAAATCAGGTCCGGCTAGTGGAGTAACCATATCCCTTTACAGGTAGCTGTAGAGGGATTTTGCTTTTTTATGGTTTCCAAGTTACTCTAAGCGCGAATTTCTAGACCTCTAGTAGGGGACATTCATATCGATGGGAGGAGGATTATCATGATTACGGCCACAGTGCATAGCTTAGAAGGAGCTGTCTCTAGACTGGGATTAGACCCCCTCATGGTGAATCGCTTTATGGAGGAGTGGCTACAAACTGCGCGAGAGGTCTCCTTTGAGGAAGCTAATGAGGTAGCTTGTATATTAAATAGAATGAAAAGATCCATTAAATATTATCTGGCTCCAGACCCTACCAGAGAAGGTTACCAAGTCGTGCTTATCGTGAGGAAGAATCGAGTGGTTACGATACTTACTCAGTTAACCAATTCTTTTTACGGTGTGCCGGAAGCCCAGACGGTGAATGGTACACGCATGATTAAGACCTTGGGGGGAGAAATGTACGAAGACAAAGGGAATTGGGTCAGACAACTCAGACAAAAGCACGAAAAGGTTCATTTTCGGAAAAAGCTGAGACCTTAGGAGCCAAGCAATTACTTCCTGATCAAATCATCAGTAACTGCAACTCTATTTAGGCAAGCTTTCCCGCTCTAATAAACTGTGGAGAGTTTTTAATCTTTGTAGAGCTTTTTTAAGAAATAACTGAGGTGGGCCTTCCTGCTCCTCCGCCGTCGGATAGGCCTCCAAAGTTAAACATCCCCGATAATCGGTTGGAAAGTGTCCGGCTACTTGGGCCCAATCAATGATACCCTCTTCAGGCAGCCAATGCCGATCCTCCAGACCGTCATTATCCGACAGATGAGTTGTGACAAGTCGCCGGCCAAAATTCTTAAGGAGATGGAAGTCCAGTTTATCCGTTAGAAAGTAATGAGAGCTATCGAAACAAAAGCCCAAAGAGCCGGATGGAATTTTAGAAAGCAAATAAGGGACATTATCATTGCGACGGGTGTTTTCGATAGAGATGGTTACCCCCAGGTTCTCAGCAACCCTTACGAGTTCAAACATGCTTTCGGCACCAAAATCATTGGGCTCCGGTGTGGTGTGGCCCTCCGTCAAGTGCATTACCATCATGGGAATTTCATAGTCTGCGCAATCCTGTAGCCAGCGGATATGCCTTTGGATAAATCCCGAGCGCAGGGATTTGTCCTCTGACCACATTTCGCTGGAGTCATTATAAGGTACATGTAGGTTTTCTAAGATAAGCCCCCTTTCTTTGACCAACTCTGGCATGCTCTCCTTCTTCATCGGCCAGGGAATGTCCTCATCTTCCCACCAGATAGAGGTAGCCTCAAATCCGGCTTCCTTAATCAAGCTAAGTCGTTCTGGAAATGGAAGTACATAACCGAACCAGGAAAAAATACCGAGAGGATAGGGAATTGTCATCTACGTGCCCCCCTTAAAGAGTAACTCTCTACTACTAAAGTCACCAGACTCTGCATGGAAAATAATTGACACTTGAGCTTCATAGGTTATAGATTTCAATATTCTCTAAACAGGTTAAGGAATCCTTGTAAACTTTGTTGAGAAGACAGGAATTTCTTAATTTCTATAGAACTAATAATATTGTGAATATATGACTATGGAGGTCTGACTTCAAAGGAAGTCACCTTTATGGTCATATTTTTTTCAGTAAAAGTATTTTATTACAAGGAGGATGATTAATGAGTCACAAAGATAAGCTGCAGGAGATAGAAAAGCGGAAAAAAGAACTACAGAATGCTCGAGAAGAAATCTTAGGGAAACTTATATCGGAAAGGGAACAGCGCTCTCAGTGGCTTATTAAGCTCATTGATATTGATGACGAGCTCGAAGAATTATCCAGACAAAGCAAAGCACTTCCCCGAGTTGATTCTTAGACAGAATCATAAGAATATGATTATTTGTCAAGAAATAAAAAAGGAATTTTTGGCTTGCTATAGCGCTAAAGATGGCTTACGTCTCCCAGCACTACGAGAGCAATCGGCAAACTGTCTTTGATGCGGTTTTATTAGGCCGCAAGCCCTACATTAAATGGGAAGCCGCAGCCTCAGATTTGGCTTTGGTACAAGGGGTATTGGCCAAAACCGGTCTGGAAGAGTATGCTCTCCGCTACTTAGATGAACTGAGTGGAGGGGAACTGCAGAAAGTCATCATTGCCAGGGCTTTGGCCCAAGAACCTGAGGTTCTGTTGTTAGATGAGCCTACCAGCAACTTGGATTTAAGAAATCAAATCGAAGTGCTGAGAACCATTCAAACTGCCACTCAGGAGAAGAATATTGCGGTAGTTGCTGTAATGCACGATTTAAATCTGGCTTTACGCTTCTCAGATAAGTTTCTGTTATTGCAGAACACCAAGGTCTTTGCCGCCGGGGGCCAGGAAGTGATGACGGCAGCAAATATCTTTATGGAGTTCCGGTCAGTGTAGAGCGGGTGCGGAATCAGATGGTCGTGATTCCAACTTAAGGTGCAAAAATTTACGATACTGTTCAAGCATCTAACTGATTTAGACCAAACGCTAAGGACGCAGGGGAAAAGGAGGTCTTTATCAGATCGTCATGAAGTTATAGAGAAAAATTTCGAGCTGCAAAAATAAAAAAGGTTGACTCCTCAAAAATAAGAAGTCAACTTTTATATTAAGAAGGAGGGTTTCAGTTCTGTCAGACTCAATAACATTGTGACGGTCAGATCAAAATATTCTTAAGTCTGAATAAATAGCGATATTCCCGATGAAGAGGAACTTCTTAGGAATTACTGGTTTATATATATGCACGTAAGATGCAGGCAGAAAAATTATGGCAGGTAGACTTAGTATGGTCATCTTAAATTAGTTAGTATCTATAATAAACACCTCCTTGTAAATGAAAAAAACCCTGGAAGATATAACCAGGCTTAGCGCCTAGTCAAGACCTCCATGGTCATTACATTTAGAATTTATAACTATAGTTGTTATATTCTACATAAATAGGTTTATTCCTTCTAGAAAGAAAAGAAATTATTCTCAGGTCATGGGATTCATTCCGAAGAAGAGAAGAAAGCATGGCAGAGGATTTTGGTCAAGGCAGTGAAGGAAAACCAACTTAAAGTTGTAGATGTAGGAACCGGAACGGAGTTTATTGAGTCTCATAAAAACGTCAGCAACTAGCATTATTCCGGTATTATAATTGAAGTTTACTTCTATAATAATAATTGAGGAGAGATATTCTTTAGCCTAGCCCAATAGGCCGGCCTATTCTAGTTCAGAAAAGCAACGTAGAATTAATTTTTAAAATTTTGAGTATCTGGCAGGAGAATTAAGCAGGGTTGTAGAATAGTCAGTAAAACTTATATCGCTAAGCAAGACCATGAAGGTGTTTGCAGAAACCATGGAGGTTTGACTCATTAGGGTCAACTTTGTGGTTTTTTTGTTTATTTGAGGGAGGGTGAGAGAGAAATTATCTCAAAATATTAAACTATTTAAAAATATTTACTCGCCGGACAAAGAATATGATATGATTTAGAATAATTGGAGGGGTATATATGCATATGGCAGATGCTTTGATTTCACCGGTTGTGGGTGGAGCCATGTGGGCAGCAACTGCAGGAGTTGCCGCCTATTCCATCAAAAAGGTACAAACCGAGATGGACGAAAAAAAGATTCCTTTAATGGGGGTCATGGGAGCTTTTATTTTTGCTTCTCAGATGATTAATTTCACCATCCCGGCAACCGGCTCCAGCGGTCATATTGGAGGAGGACTTATTCTAGCAATCTTATTAGGACCTTATGCCGGGTTTCTGACCATAGCCTCGGTGCTGGCCATACAAGCCTTGTTTTTTGCCGACGGAGGCTTGCTGGCCTATGGGTGTAATGTGTTCAATATGGGCTTTTTCTCATGTTTTATAGCTTACCCTCTGATTTATAAAGTCTTGATGAAAAAGGAATATTCAACAAAACGTATATTTTTGGCCTCGGTTCTAACGGCAGTTATCGGTCTGCAGTTGGGAGCCTTTGGGGTTGTTTTAGAAACTCTCTTTTCTGGGAAAACAGAATTGCCTTTTGGGACTTTTGTCTTATTAATGCAGCCAATACATTTAGCAATTGGTGTAGTTGAAGGTCTTGTCACAGCAGCAATTGCAACCTATATTTGGAACGCCCGGCCGGAAATTATGGAAAAGGCTTCCTCGGGAGAAACCATTGGCAACATCTCCATTAAAAAGGTTGTTGCAGGTCTGGTAGCGGCTGCTGTGGTTACAGGAGCAGGATTATCCTGGTTTGCTTCTTCTAACCCGGATGGCTTAGAATGGGCTATGATCAAGACGGCGGGAACAGCGGAGCTGGAAGCAACCGGCGGTCTTCATCAGCAATTGTCGGACTTACAGTCTAAAACAGCATTTCTGCCGGATTATTCTTTTCAGGCTAATGAGGATCAGCCTGAACAAAGTACAGGAGAAGGGGAAGAAGCTTGGCCTGCTGTTGACGGCGGAACCAGTACTTCCGGCTTAGTGGGCGGAAGTCTGACCTTGATTTTAGCTGCTCTTGTTGGTGGAGGCATTAGTTTAATGAAACGTAGAAAGTATAGAATAAACTCATAAGAGTCTCCTCCACACTTAAGCCTGGTTAAGGCACACCCACGTATAGAAGTAGTTGTCTTAGAATTGATAAGATTAGGATAGGATAGTTGATATGGCAAACATTGCAGATTCAATCTACAACATGCGCTTGCTTGATGATCTGGCTCGGCAGGAAACCGTGATCCACAAGCTGCATCCTTTGGTGAAATTGTTAACCACAGTTAGTTATTTAACTGTGGTTGTCTCCTTTGGCCGGTATGAGGTTGCCGGCTTGCTGCCCTTGTTCTTTTATCCGGTGATGGTTTTGGCTTTAGCTGAACTACCGGTTAAACCTATTTTGTTAAGGATCTTGCTGGTTTCTCCCTTTATTATTGGTATAGGAATACTAAACCCCGTCTTTGACCAGCAGACCTTTGTCCTGGCCGGAAGAGAATTTTCCAGGGGATGGGTTACTTTTCTTTCTATTTTGTTAAAAAGTGGTCTAACAGTAACAGCTGCTTTGCTGCTCATTGCCACTACCGGTATGGATCGACTTGCCGGGGCCTTAAGAATTCTGAAAGTACCTCGTGTATTTGTACTCCAACTCCTTTTAACGTATCGCTATATCTCCGTGTTGATGGAGGAGGTGGCTCGCACCTTAAGAGCCTACTCACTGCGGGCGCCGAAACAAAAAGGTGTACATAGAAGTGCTTGGGGTTCCCTGGCTGGTCAGCTGCTTTTGCGCACTTTTGACAGGGCACAGCGTATTTACGAAGCCATGTGTTTAAGGGGTTTTTCAGGAGAGTACCATAGTGGAGAAATCAATAAAATATGTAGATGGGATTGGGCTTATTTAGGGGGATGGGTTGTTTTCTTTATACTGGCAAGAACTTATAATCTCCCCCTGTTAATAGGTTCATTGCTAACAGGAGTGATTAGATGAGTCATCATAAACTTGAGGTCAGAAATCTCCATTTCAATTATCCTGATGGTCATAATGCCGTTAAGGGAATGTCTTTCAGCATTCATCACGGCGAGTCTGTGGGAATCATAGGAGCCAATGGGGCAGGAAAATCAACACTTTTAATGTTGCTTATGGGGGTTCTCTTTCCAAGTCAGGGCGAGGTTTGCGTGGGAGATGTTCAGGTTACCAAAAAGACCTTGCCGATGATTCGGCAAAGGCTGGGGATGGTCTTTCAGGATCCGGATGACCAGCTGTTTATGAACACCGTCTACGATGATGTTGCTTTTGGACCACGGAACTATAAGCTTAATGAAAAGGAAGTTGAGAAGCGTGTCCTTAATGCTTTAGAGGTAGTTGGGATACTTCACTTGAAGGATCGAGCGCCTTTTAAATTATCCGGTGGAGAAAAGCGTGCTGCCGCTATAGCTTCAGTGCTTTCCATGCAGCCCGACATCTTAGTGATGGATGAACCGTCAGCGGCCCTGGATCCCAAATCAAGACGGAGGGTGATGGAGCTGCTAAGGAGCTTCAAGCACACAAAAATTGTCACCAGCCATGATCTGGACATGATTTACGAGATGTGTGACAGAACCATTGTCATTAAGAATGGAGAGATTGCCGCTGATGGGGTTACTTCAGAAATTCTGGTGAATGCTGAACTGATGGATGCATGTGGACTTGAGGTACCATTAGCTCTGCAAAACTGTCCCGTTTGCGGATCAAAGAAATAAAGTGTTGTGAAGTGTTGTGGGGACGGTCCTTTTAACACATTACATGTGCGTTAAAAGGACTGTCCCTTTTCCCCTTGATTAGACCCTTCATCCAATTATAATATTAAGCCCATAGATGAGAGCTAATTCCCCAGATGCTATCAATGAAATAAAAGGATATACTTACCAAATAAGGTAATATAAATCCTTTGTTAATAAACCCTGGTTTACATTTTTTTAAGCTTAATCGGGAAATTTATACAAGAGTAAAAATGAAAATTTGTGGAGGTGCTTTGTTATATGCCAATGATTAATTTTGATGGACCTGTTCTTACTATTGATCAAAAAAGGAGTCTTATCCATGGAATGAGTCAGGCTGCTTCTCAAGCTTTAGGAATTCCAATGGCAGCTTTTACTGTAACTCTGGATGAACACGAATACAGTAATATGGGTATTGGTGGGGAAGTGTTAACCGAAACCGCTTACTGGGATAAGTACAAAGAAATTAGAGACTAATCATAGTTTATTTTAAGCAGGCGGCCTTTTGGGGCCGCTTATATGATTTCTAGACTTTTTTTAGGAAATACTTTTACCTCATAAGTAGTCTAATAATGCTTTTTTTAATATACACTTCCCTGAAATTGTGATAATATTATTATTAATAAAGAATTGTTAAAAATAAGGAATATAAAAGAGGAAATATTATAAAGAGAGAAGGGGTATCTAATGCCTACGAAGAAAGAAGTAGAACAGGTTTTAGAGAACCGGGATTGGGATACACTTAAGCTTTGGGCTAGCGAACATAGAAATGTTTATCGTCAGTTGATGACCAGAATCTATGTTAAAGATGGGCTTATCTTTTGGAGAGCTGTAGAGGGGCTGGGATTTTTAGTTCGTGAAATCGAAAAGATTAAACCCGCCTTTGCTGTGGAGCTTGTTAGGAGATATTTTTGGATGCTTAATGATGAATCAGGGGGGACGGCCTGGAATGCATCGGAGGCCATTGGAAGTCTCTTAGCCTATAATCCCAAGACTTGCGGGCATTTTAACTGGATGCTTTCCGGTTTGCTGGTTGATGAGAGTTTAAAGGATGGGGCTTTATGGGGATTGGTTCAATTAGCGCAAACTGCGCCACACTTGGTTGATCCTCTGGAGGAACGCATAAGCCCCTTATTGGAGGATGAAAAACCCTTCGTTAGGGGGTTGGCTGCGCTGATTTATTCACTGGTGAGGAAACCTCAGGAAGACTTTGCCCTTTATCGCGAGCAGGGCCCGAAATGGAGGGTTTCTGATGAACTGGATCAACGTCTAAAAAACGATCAAGCTAGGCTGGAAATCTATCAAGACGGAAGATTTGCCAGTTATTCCGTTCAGGAACTTTGGCAGGTTCCAACCCTTGCCTATTGGTCGGAACAGGTGACAATCAGTGACCTGGAGGTTGAAATAACAGCTGCTTTCAGCGCTAAGGGACTATGTTGGTTAGGAATCGAGCCGATTGCTAAAGAGGAAGAGTCTTTACGGGCCTGGGCATCACGCCGATTCCCGAAAGGGTTTCTAATCAGGAAACGAGAACCTAATGCGGTAGTTTTTCGTCAGTTGTCTGAGTATTTCTCTGGACAGAGGCAGGAGTTTACAATCCCCCTTCATCAGATAGGAACCCCCTTTCAACTTCAGGTATGGGAAGAGCTTCTGCGGATACCCTATGGAGAGACACGCAGCTATGGAGATATAGCAGCAAAGGTGGGTAATCCAAAAGGTTCAAGGGCAGTGGGCATGGCCAATAATCAAAATCCCCTTGGAATTGTGGTTCCCTGTCATCGAGTGATTGGTAAGAACGGAAGTTTGACAGGATATGCAGGGGGATTGAATGTCAAAGCAAAGCTTTTGGAACTGGAAGGGGCCACAGATCCAGGCCATAAAGAAGAATCAGCAGATGCTTAGCACTAGCACTAAGTGCCTACTTTTGAGTTAAATAGAACAATGATTTTGGGAAAAATAATTAAGTACGAATCATAGAGAGACAAAGAATGTCGTGGGGGAAACTGGTTTTGTTCACAAAAATAAAAGGTTGGTGAGCAGTATGGAAGAAAAAGAATCTCTTTTTATCGGAATAGAACACATAGGAATTAAGGCCTTAGACCTGGAGAAGGCCGTTAGCTTTTACCAAGAGGTGCTTGGCTTTAAATACTTAAGACGGATTAAACCGGGCCAGGTTGAGTTGGTTTTCTTGGAATTAGGGGGCACAGTAATTGAGCTTGTGGAAGTCATTGAGAGCTATCGGTTTGAAGATGGAGTTGTGAATCACTTAGCCATTCAAGTATCCGATATATTCAAAGCAATTGATCACTTAAAAGATCATCAGGTTGAAATGGATAGTTTTGAGCCCATGCCGATAGGGGAAGGGCGGTATAATTTCTTCTTCAGAGGGCCGAGTGGAGAGAGACTCGAACTGTATCAGGTATAGTTAAGCCGGGCTAGGCGGCCCAATCTTTTTCAAAGTTTAAGCTATGTGGTAATATTATCCTAGCACATGAGAGTCCATGGATCTACCTGAAACTTAACTGTTTACCGCCATGCCGCTGCCAAAAGTAAAATGTAATTATTTCTTACGAAGAAGAGGTCTTGAAGCCTGAATGACAATGCAGACAAAAAGGTACCACACTTTTAATGAGCACTTACGTAATCGTTTCCAAGAGAAGATCTTTAAGGTTTCCTTAGATGCCGGATTTACTTGCCCAAACCGAGATGGAACCCTAGGTCGGAATGGGTGCGTCTATTGCAGCGAGCGCGGCTCCGGAGATTTTGCCGGAGATCAGAGGTTGACGTTGCATGAACAATTTATTGAAGTACGAGAACGGATGCGGAAGAAATGGCCTAATGCAAAATACATAGCCTATTTTCAAGCCTACACTAATACCTATGCCTCTCTTGAACGATTAAGGGAGGTCTATGAGGAAGCCTTGGCGGAAGAGAATGTTCTAGGGCTTTCAATTTCAACCAGGCCGGATTGTTTACCGGAGGATGTGCTGGATTACCTGGCAGAATTAAATCAGCGTACTTATTTATGGGTAGAGCTAGGCTTGCAAAGTAGTCATGATCGCACAATGAAATGGATCCGTCGGGGACACAATTATGCGCAATTCCTACAGGGAGTTAAGGAATTAGGCCAACGAGGAATACCGGTTTGCGCACATATAATTTTAGGATTGCCTGGCGAATCAAGGACTGAAATGCTGGAAACTGCCCGAGCGGTTGCCAGCTTGCCTATTCAAGGGATAAAAATTCATCTTTTACATGTCTTAAAAGGAACTCCTTTAGCTGATATTTATCAAAAGGAGCCATTTGAACTGATGACTAAAGAGGACTACGTTGCCCTCGTCGTTGATATTCTGGAAATTTTGCCTTCCGAGATGGTAATTCACCGTTTGACCGGAGATGGCCCCCCAGATGATCTCATTGGGCCACTCTGGAGTCGTAAAAAATGGGAAGTTCTCAATGCTATTGATGCTGAGTTATTGCGACGGGATACCTGGCAAGGCAAGAAAGCCGATCAGGAGGTAAAAGAAAACAGCGACCTATAAAGGTCGCTGATGGAGAAGGAGAAAGCTTAAACAATTTAAGGTTTAAGTTTGGGGCGTGGAAACATAGCCTGAGACAAAGGGTTATTATAGCAAGAGTTTACCGGTTTTGGCTGGGGCGGCGTTAGTTTAACACCAGGCGCTAAATTCAAGTACCGTTTGATATCTGAATTTGTATCGAGAATCTTTTGTGCTATTTGGTCGTTATTGAGACGTTCCATATGGCACTCACCCCTTTCACTTTAATTATGGTGTCTCGTAATGGACGAGTTTTCCTTCCCAAGTTCGTAAAACGGCTTGTTGTTCATCAAGGGATACCAGGTATTGGGGCAAAATGGGTGTCTTGCCACCGCCCTTGGGGGCATTTATAATATAAGTTGGCACTGCAAGTCCTGAGGTGTATCCTCGTAGCTGTTCCATAACCTTGAGCCCGTCTTGAATTCGAGGAACGAAGTGACGAGTCCCCTTGACATTTTTGGCGTGGAAAATATAGTAAGGACGAACCCTGATTTTGAGTAATTCGTGGTTGAGTTTTTTCATAACTTCTGGTTCGTGATTAATCCCTTTGAGTAAAACTGCCTGGTTACCTAAGACTACCCCGGCTGAAATTAGTTTATCAGCCGCTTTTTTAGCGTCTTCCGTAACTTCCTTCGGGTGATTAAACTGAGTGTTAATATAAAGGGGTGGGTATTTAGCGAGTATTGAACATAGTTCATTCGTTATGCGCATTGGCAAAGTCACTGGTGCTCTTGTGCCGAGGCGCTTGATCTCTACGTGAGGAATAGCATGGAGCTCTCCCAGCAACCAGTCCAGGGTGAGGTCGTTAAGCAGTAAAGCATCTCCGCCGGTTACTAAGACATCACGTATCTCGGGATTGGTACGTATATAGTCCAAGGCAGCTTTAAGTTGGGTTCGAGGAGAATGTGTATCGTTTTCGCCAATATTTCGTCTGCGCTGGCAATGTCTGCAGTACATAGCACACATATTAGTGACGTTTATAATTAAACGATCCGGATAACGCCTGGTGATACAAGGAGCGGGGGAGGTAATTCCTTCGCCCATGGGATCATCTTCCCCAAAGTCTTCTGCTAGTTCAGGCAGAGTGGGCAATCCCTGCAGCCTAATTGGATCTAGGGGATCAGTATCACTCATTAAGCTAAGATAATAAGGGGATACTGCCCAACGGTAAGTTTTTCCCACCCGCTCAATTTCCTCACATTGATCCATAGTTAATCCCGGAAGCAGAGCGTTCAAAACATGAGCCTCAGTGATTCTGTGGGCCATCTGCCAGTGCCAATTTTCCCAGTCTTCAAGTGTGGCGTTGAAATAGCTTAAAATATTTGCCCGGCGGGATTCGTAGGCGTCTGAAAGTAAAAGTCCCGTGGGTACATTTGGGGAATTATTTATGAATGGAAGTATCATTTGTTTAAGCTCATCCGCACGCTTAAGCGCATATTGTCGAAAGGTACCGGATCGTTCTTGGAGTTCGACAGCCATGAGATATCCCTCCTCTATTTGTTTTCCCAATTATGTTGCGCTATACGTCTGTTCTTTCATTAGTGCGAGAGTCTTTGAGGAGTGTAATAAAAACAAAAAGAGAACCAATCAAATTTGTTGGCTCCCAAAAGAAATAAACGCAAATATCACGAATATCGTGTCTTTCAACGCTTACGAGGTTAGCTGTCGGGTTCGAGCTGAAAAACTGCTCTACGCCATTAGGCGATTCACCCCAAGAATTGGTTCCCCCGTTTTCCTTTTGGAAATTCAGCAAATGGATTAATTATTTATTTTACTGACAACCTTATCTTATCATAAGGGTTGTTACCTGTCAAGAGCATGATGTCACCAAGATTTGGCTATGTTATAATAGGAAGATATTTATAGGGTTAATAGCCCAATGGGTAAGGGGTTGAATAGATTGGAAAAGGCTCGGTATCAGGAAATTGCCATTGATATAGCTCACGCAATCATGATGGGAGAATATCATGAGGGAGTAAAAATTCACGGCCGTTCAACATTAGCAGGGCGGTATAATGTTTCGCCAGAAACCATTCGCCGGGCCATAGCAGTTTTGCAAAATGTTGGGGTGGTTGTAGTCAGTCAGGGTGTGGGAATAACTGTAACTTCAAAGGCTATGGCTGAAAAGTTTGTTAAGTCTTTTGATCAAAAAGGAGAAATTCAAATCTTTGTTGAAGATCTTAAGAAGCTTATGGATCAAAGGCGTGAAATTGATATTAAAATTGAAAGCCATTTAAATAAATTTCTGGGTTATACCGATCGCCTAATGTCGCGGTGGTTAGATGTTGGAGAAATCGAAATCGGTAAGGAATCTCCTGCTATCGGCAAGACTCTGCAGGAATTGAAAATTCGAGAGCGAACGGGGGCTACGATCGTTGCGGTGGTTCGCGACGGGGTGGAACAATTTTCTCCTGACGCTAGTTTTGTCCTTCGAGGAGAGGATGTCTTATTGGCTGCAGGCTCAGCTGAAGGACAACTGAAATTGAGGGCAATTCTATAATTTGGATGGAGTAATGTATATGTATCCTGGAATTGATATTATTGAAATTGAACGAGTAGCACAGGCTTTGAAACGTCAACCGAAATTATTAGAACGTCTTTTCACAAGCCAGGAAAGAGAGGCTTTACTTGGCAAAGGAATTCAAAGTTATGCAGCTCGTTTTGCAGGAAAAGAGGCAGTTTTAAAGACTTTAGGCACGGGCTTGCATGGATTGTCCTGGCATGATGTAGAAATTATAAGTAATCCAGAAGGAGAGCCAATAGTATATCTTAGTCCAAGAGCCATGAATCACGTAAGTGCTAGAGGAGGATCTCAAGTGCGAATAAGCCTATCACATAATCGTACCCAGGCTATGGCCTTCGCAATCTTGAGTTGATTTGAGAGAAATTGGGGTGGGGAAAATGCGTGTGGTCAATGCAGAACAGATGCGGCAGATTGAAGAGAAAGCCATTTATCATTATGGTATTCCAAGTTTGCTCCTTATGGAAAATGCGGCCTGGGCAGTGGTCGAAGAAATTCGGCGCAATATCCCCAATGGCAAAGAAGGTCTAAACCGCCGAAAAGCGGTGATCCTGGTTGGAAAAGGAAATAACGGTGGGGATGGTTTAGCGGTTGCCCGGCACTTAGTTTTTCAAGGGATGGATGTTACCGTCTTATTATTTGCTGCTCAAAAGGAATTTAGAGGAGATGCAGCGTTAAATTTGCGTCTTTTTCAAGGTACCACCGGGAAACTATTTGTCGTCGAAGGAGAGAAACAACGGCGTTTGACACGCTTAGCTTTAGCCCAGGCCGATGTTGTAATTGATGCCTTATTTGGAATTGGAATGCGGGGAGCTTTGCCAAGTTTGATCGAGGAATATGTGGATGAAGTAAACGTTGCTCCCGGATGGGTGGTTTCTATTGATATTCCTAGTGGTGTTGAGGCTAATACCGGTAAAGTTTATCGAACTGCAGTCCGAGCCCAGACAACAGTTACCTTTGGACTCCCAAAATGGGGACTTTTTCTCGGTGAAGGCCCGGAATATTGTGGCCGAGTTGTAGTGGATCCTATTTCCATCCCGGAATCCTACTTAATGGAGGAAGGGATTTCAACATTTGTGCTAATGGATGCAGACGTACGTGATATGATTCCTATTCGGCAGCTTAAAGGGCATAAAGGAACTCATGGCAAGGGTATTCTTGTGGCAGGTTCTAAAGGTATGAGCGGGGCAGCGGTTCTGGCAGGACAAGGTGCTTTACGGAGCGGCATAGGGCTGTTGCAAGTCGTTACTCCTCTAGGAATAGCCAGAGAAGTAGATACGGCTATCACGGAAGCAACTGTCTGGTCAGCACCCGGCGCTGATTCTCTTAATGACGAAGCTTGGCCAGTGGTCTTAAAACAAGCTGAGAAGGCTAAAGCCCTAGCTGTAGGCCCGGGGATTTCTCAGAATATTGACTTTGCTTCTGTCTTGGAAGAAATACTAAAAAATATTAGCTGCCCTGTTGTCTTGGATGCCGATGCTCTCAATCTTATAGGATTGGATTCGGGTTTGTTAGCTTTGCGGAGTGGTCGAGGAGAGTTAATACTTACGCCACATCCGGGTGAAATGGCCCGACTTTGTCAGTGCAGCATCGAAGATATTGAGCGCAACCGGCTGGAAATTGCTGTCGCCAAAGCAGTCGAGTGGGAAGCTGTAGTTGTTTTAAAGGGATCGGTGACCATAATAGCTTCCCCCGATGGTCGTGCATTTTTTAACCCAACCGGGAATCCCGGACTTGGTACCGGCGGGACAGGAGATGTCCTTACCGGGAGTATTCTTGCTTGGTTAGCTCAAGGGGTTCCGCCCCTTGAGGCAGCTTGTCTGGGAGTGTATTTACACGGAAAGGCGGCAGATGCCTTAGCGGGGGAATTTGGCTGGTCAGGATTTACGGCTTCGGAAGTAGCAAATCAACTCCCCAAAGTTCGACGTGCTTTAGAACTTAAGGGGTTAGAGGGAAAGAGAGGATAAAGATTATGGGAGGGAGACAGGTTTGGGCTGAGGTAGACTTGCAAGCGCTTAAAGATAATTTCTTTAAGCTTCAGTCATACACAAAAAGTGAAATAATGCCGATTGTAAAAGCAGATGCTTACGGCCATGGAGCGCTTCCCGTGGTGAAGACTCTTATTGCCTGTGGTGCTAAGCGCTTTGGGGTTGCCCTCTTAGAAGAGGCTCTGGAAATCAAAGCCGTATTTCCTGAGGTGACGGTTATGGTTCTTGGTGCAACTGAGCAAAATGATTCAGAAACTCTGGTTAGAGAAGATATCATCCCTACGATTTTTCAATGGAATCAGGCTCAAGCACTCTCCGAGGCAGCTGTGAGACTCAAGCGGAGTGTTAGATTGCATATAAAAGTTGATACAGGAATGGGACGAATCGGATTTCGCGAGACAGAGATTCCTGAGATTCTAAAGATCGCTGAATTGCCGAATCTTATTATTGAAGGAATTTTTACCCACTTTGCCACTGCAGATCAGAAGGATTTGTCATTTGCTAAAAAGCAGCTAAAGTCTTTTCAAACAGTTTATGATCAACTAAAGGCGGCCGGACTTACTATTCCAATTCGTCATACCGCAAATAGTGCCGGGATTATCCAATTTCCGGATTCACATTTTGAGGTAGTCCGTCTGGGAATTAGTTTATATGGGCTTCAGCCATCTGCTCAGATCAGTGAAAACATCGGTCTGCAGCCGGTTTTGTCCTGGAAAGCAAAAGTATCCCATGTAAAAACCATTGAGACTGGTGAAACTGTAAGCTATGGGCGAACTTTTCAAGCGGCTTATCCTACTCGTGTTGCTACTGTTCCGGTGGGTTATGCGGATGGGCTGCGTAGAGCCCTGTCCAATCAAGGTGAAATGCTGATTCAGGGAAGACGGTCGACAATAATAGGGCGGATCTGTATGGATCAAACTATGCTGGATGTGACAAAAATCCCAAATGTTCAGGTGGGAGATGTGGTGACCATTCTCGGTAAAGATGGTAATGAACACTTAACAGCGACTGAAATGGCAGACTGGATGAGCACTATTAGCTATGAAGTGGTTTGTGGAGTTTCCAAAAGAGTTCCGCGCCTTTATAAAGAGGCCTAAGGAAGGTGTCTTCTCCAACCTTCTGTAATCTAAAGAGTTTGGTGACTGCCTTTACGGTCATGAACCATTCAGGTTTTCTGCAAAAGATTATGCTGCATAAAGAATAAAACCCTTTGCTGTCTCATAAATTGTGGCAAGGGGGGAGTGCCATGGCCATATTGGATTTAACGACGGGATTGAGTTATGCTTTTTTTATAATTTGCCTGGTGCTCGGCTGGGGCGCTGCCGGGGCCTTGGATTATGAAGGTATACTGCGTCGTTCCACATCCCGTTGGGGTCGCCTTCTCCTTAGAATAGGTGTAGCTTTAGTCTTAGCAGAAGGGTTCCGTCTTTTCTTAAGCTTTGCGGTAGGGCCCATCCTTGACTTAGTTGTTAATAAAAGTATCAACGGATTTAAAGCTTTTTAAGATATGATCTTTTAAAGTGGACTCCTAAGACGGATATTTTCTTTTTAATAGATAATGTTCACCGCTTTATACAATAGTAGTTTGATGATATATATGATAGTGCTAAGAATTTAAGGCCCCCTTCAGCTTTCCTGAAGGGGGTTGTCAAATTTTACTCGAAAGCTTCAATTAGGACGGTAAGATATAGAAAGAAATAGAGTAATATGTTTCATGCTGTCAAAGGATTAAATAAATTTGAGGATAACTGTTAATTGATAACCAATAACTACGAGACTGATAGTATAAAAATCTTAGTTACTCGTGGTAAGATAGGTATATAAAAAATAATAAAGCCCTAAGAATCTAACTCTTTAGAAGAGGTATAAAAATAGGTTTGTTTTGAGCCGATTTTGGTTGATAATACATATAAGTACTAAAATAGATGATAAGGTTTGAAGGAGTAGACATGAAGCGAACATGGCGTTTTTGGCTTGCCCTATGGGCGGGTAAAATAATTACAGCAGGTTTGTTAGCAACGGGGAAAAAGGGGACAACCCTCCCTGGAAAGATTTCAAATTGGCTTGACCCCCAGATCATGAAACATTTAAGTGAGTCCTATACAGACGGGATTATAATGGTTACCGGAACCAATGGAAAGACGACAACTGCAAATCTTTTGGCCAGTATTTTGGGAGAGGCCGGAAAAGACTTCGCCTTTAATCAAGCAGGAGCAAACTTAGTTACCGGTATTACAGGGGCATTGATCCAAAATACGAGTTGGAGAGGATCATCGAGAGCCAGGTTGGCATTGTTGGAAGTTGATGAAGCAACTGTGCCAAAGTTTTGTAAGCAGGTGACTCCTAATTTGGCAATTGTAACAAACTTTTTTCGCGATCAACTTGATCGCTATGGAGAATTAGATACAACAGTTCGCATGGTTAAAGAATCATTGCCGAAGGAAACAGTTCTGATCTTAAATGCAGACGATCCCTTAGTCGCTCAGTTTGGAACGAATCTTACTAAAGCTATCTATTATGGGGTGGAACGTACTCCGGATAGTCGTGAAGAGAGTCAAGAGACCCGGGAAGCCAGATTTTGCCCTAGTTGTGGAACAGCCTTGGAATATTCCCTGTTTCACTATGGGCAATTAGGGGTTTTTAAATGTTCGGGCTGCGGGTTTCAGCGTCCAGAGCCGAAGATACTTGCCCAAGATGTTCATCAGAATGAAGGAACTTTGCTATTTCAGGTTAATGAAGTTACCTATCAAATCGCTTTGCAAGGATACTATAATTTATACAATGCCCTAGCGGCATTTACAGCAGCTCGTGAGTTAGGTTGCGAAGATGAAACAATCGCAAGAGGATTGCGAGTCTTCATCCCTCAGGCGGGACGTATGGAACGGTTTTATTTGTCAGAAGGAGAAGTCACCTTAACTCTCGTTAAAAATCCGACCGGTTTTGATCAAGTTATTCAGACAATGATCGGTGTTAATAAACCTTTGGGGATACTGATTGGAATTAATGATCTGGCAGCAGATGGCAGAGATATTTCCTGGCTTTGGGATGTGAATTTTGAACGCATAGGCGAGCAGGATGTAAGAATAAAGAAGGTTGTCTGTACAGGTCTGCGAGCAGAAGACATTGCCTTACGGCTTAAATATGCCGGTGTATCTGTTGAAAAGCTCATTTTGGAACACAGTTTAGAGGGAGCCTTAGATCACTTGAAAAAAACTCGGGCCGAGGACGAAGCATGGTTTATCTTACCGACCTATACACTGCTTTTTCCCTTCCGAGGCATCTTAGAAAATCTCCAAAATAGCGCCGGATTAACTAACTCGGAAGCTAAGGGTGGAAAGGAGGCCAGAGCATGAACTTGAAAATTTGCCATCTTTATCCTGATTTATTGGATCTTTACGGTGATCGGGGAAATATTTTGACTCTGGCTTCCCGCTGTCGTTGGCGGGGGATTGAGCCGGATATTCAACAAGCCTCCTTGGGCGAAGACTTAGATTTCGTGAGTATGGATATTCTATTCATTGGCGGCGGTTCCGACCGGGAACAAGGTTTATTGGTTCAGGATCTAATGCGGAGGGAAGATGAACTCAGAAAAGCTATCGAGAATGGTCTGGTAGTACTTGCCATTTGTGGCGGTTATCAAATGCTAGGGAAATACTATCAAATGGCTAACGGAGAAAGAATTGATGGGTTGGGAATTCTAGATGTCTGGACAATTGCCGGCACAAAGCGTTTGATTGGGAATGTGGTTGTAGAACTTAATCAGGCAGTTTTAGGGGATGATTCACAAAGGCTCAAAACATTAGTGGGGTTTGAGAATCACTCTGGCAAGACTCATTTAGGTGAAGGAGTCAGCCCTTTAGGGGAAGTCGTATTTGGGAATGGAAACAATGGAGAGGACAGTGGGGAAGGGGTTCGGTACCGGAATGTCTTTGGTACGTATCTGCATGGGCCGCTTCTGCCCAAGAACCCTCATCTGGCTGATTTATTGTTGGAATTAGCTCTTAAAAGACGAGGAATAGATACTCTTTTAATGAATCTGGATGATCGCTTGGAAGAATTGGCCCATAAGGTAATGGTCAAAAGATTGTTGAAGCAAGCCTAATTTCAAAGCTCTGTTTGGTTATGAGCAAAAATCAGTATATCATGAGTGATATACTGATATACTATCATTATTAAACAATTCCGCTATTTAAGTTCTTTTAAGAAACTGGCTCTTTACCATAATTTACATGGCGAAAAGACCTTGTTTTACATGGGTTTTGGTTTATTTGCCATTCGAATTCGTTGACACTTTTTTAGATTACTGTCTATAATAGAGTATAGCTTTAGCTAAATGACTTGGGGGTGCTAATGTGGCAGAAAGTAAGCGAATTATGATAAGTTTGCCGGAAAGTTTGCTTGCGGAGGTTGATGGGATCGTCACAGTTGAAAAGCGTAATCGCAGCGAATTTATTCGAGAAGCATTGAATAGCATCCTTCACGAGCGCCGGAAAAAGGGTATCCATGAGCAAATGCGTAAAGGCTACCAAGAGATGGCGCAACTGAATTTATCCATAGCTAGGGAATTGTTCTCAACAGAGCAAGAGGTTTTAGAGTATTATGAAGAAACGATGGTGGCATATCAGAGATGATGATAAAACGCGGGGAAATTTATTACGCTGAGCTTAACCCCGTTGTTGGCTCAGAACAGGGAGGAACTCGTCCCGTCCTCGTGATCCAAAACGACATAGGAAATCAATTTAGCCCTACAACAATTATTGCAGCGATCACTTCACAAATTGCCAAGGCCAAATTACCTACTCATGTGGAAGTAAGAGCTAAACGAAGTGGATTAGAGCGGGATTCAGTCATTCTTACAGAACAAATTCGAACCATTGATAAAAGTCGACTAAAGGAAAAAGTGGCTGTATTGGATGAAGAGGTTATGTTAAGGGTAGATCAGGCCATTGAAATTAGTCTGGGGCTAGCGGATATTTGATATCATTAACGAAGAGGCAGCGTTTCGGGAGATGAAAAATACCGACGCTGTTTTGTTTGTTGTCTTATGATTTTTTTGTACTTAAAAAGTATATACCGTAATACCTTTCTAATAACAAAAAAGAGACAACTATTGTTGTCCCTTCTCTGTACGGGCTCACCTGCACAACATGACAGCAAAGATAAATATCTTTGTAACATGAAGTTCCATAGCAGATGGTATTCCGATTTAGTCGCGCTCATTTGCGCGAACTCAATGTCAGCTCGCCTTTAGTTTAGAGGAAGTGTAACTTTTTGTCAACCTTAAATGTGTATACATTATTCTTTATTACATAAAAGAGGAATTTTTGTGTATTTCGACGAATAATGAATATGGAATAATAAATTTTGAGTTCTTAAGATGGTAAAAAATAGAATAATTGGAAGGAGAAACCGCTTGATTCAATTAGAAGGGGTAAACAAACATTTTGGTCATTTGCACGTCTTAAAAAATATTGATCTAACAGTGAAAACGGGAGAAAAATTGGTGGTCATTGGCCCCAGCGGATCAGGCAAGAGTACACTAATTCGATGTATGAACCTTTTAGAGAAGCCGAGTTCTGGTAAGGTTACTGTGGATGGTGTTGAAATTACTGCTCACAAGGCATTAGTGGCTAAGGTTCGTCAATCAGTTGCGATGGTCTTTCAACAATTTAATCTCTATCCGCACAAAACGGTATTAGAAAATTTAACTCTTGCCCCAATACTTATTAAAAAGGTGTCCCAGGCTGAGGCTGCGGAGGCTGGGTTAGCCTATCTTGAACGCGTAGGGCTGAAGGAAAAGGCTAATGTCTATCCATCCCAACTTTCTGGGGGACAGCAGCAACGTGTGGCGATTGCTAGAGCTTTGGCAATGCGCCCAAAAATCATGCTCTTTGATGAGCCAACATCAGCCTTAGATCCTGAGATGATCCAGGAAGTTCTTGACGTTATGGTTGATTTAGCCCACGAGGGAATTACTATGGTCGTAGTTACCCATGAAATGGGCTTTGCTAAAACCGTAGCAGACCGCGTTATTTTCATGGATGACGGACAGATTGTAGAGGAAAATACTCCTAAAAGCTTTTTTGAAAACCCTACCCACGAACGTACAAAATCGTTCCTTAGCCGAATTTTGCGCTAGTCCGAAATTCGGTGCAATAGGTGTACTGAAGTTAGTGCCAAGATACACGTATCTCGTATCTTGAGCCAAAGAAAATTAAAGAGGGGGATAAAACATGAAAAAGTTTAGTATGGTTTTGACGAGTCTATTATTAGTTGCCGGCCTTGTAACAGGATGTGGATCAACTCCAGCGGCTCCTGAGAAAAGCAGTGGCGGACTGCCGGCAGATGTGCAGGCCATTAAAGACAGGGGCGTTCTTAAAGTAGGGGTAAAAGTTGATGTTCCTAAATTTGGTTATAAGGATCCTAAGTCTGACGTAGTTGACGGTTATGAGATTGACTTAGCTAAAGCTATCTCTAAAAAAATATTGGGAACTGAGAAAATCGAAACTACTGCAGTAACAGCAAAGACACGTGGACCATTAGTAGACAGTGGAGATGTGGATCTCGTTATTGCCACATTTACAGTTACCGAAGAGCGCAAAAAGAGTTATAACTTCTCTGATTCATATTTTACAGATGGTGTAAAATTGATGGTCAAAAAGGATTCCGGTATTAAAGGCCTCAAGGATTTAAATGGCAAAAAGATTGGTGTAGCCCAAAGTGCTACCAGTAAGAAAGCCATTCAAGAGGCTGCAGATAAACTTGGAGCAAAAATTACCTTCTTAGAGTTTAGCACTTATCCGGAAATTAAGACTGCCTTGGATTCCGGCCGGGTTGATTGTTTCTCGGTAGATGGCTCTATCTTGTTTGGATATTTAGATGACTCAACGGTTATCTTAGACGATAGTTTTAGTCCTCAAGACTATGGCGTTGCTTCCAAGAAAGGAAATGACGGCCTAGCAAAAACAGTTAATGATACCATTGCTGAGTTGAAAGCATCCGGTGAACTCGATAAAATGATTCAAAAGTGGGGGCTTAAATAGTGGTTGGTCCTTTTGCTTGGTTTAAATGGGAAGCACTTTTCCGTGATTGGACGGTACTTGCTGAGGGGTTTAAAACTACAATCATGGTTGCCATCCTTTCCCTTGCATTAGCATTGATACTAGGGATAGTGTTTGGGGTGTTAGGTACTTCTCAGTGGACACTAGCAAAGCTAGTAAGTCGCGTCTATGTGGAATTTATTCAAAACACGCCTCTGGTTATCCAGGTTTTCTTCCTTTATCATGGGCTGCCGCATATGGGCGTTATGCTGCCGGTGTTTACTGTGGGGGTTCTAGGTGTCGGGGTTTATCATGGGGCCTATATCGCCGAAGTGGTCAGGGCTGGAATCAACTCGATTCACAAGGGGCAGATGGAAGCTGCCTTATCTCAGGGATTTAGTTTTTGGGGAGCAATGCGGCATGTTATCTTGCCGCAAGCTTCTCGAGTAGTTTTACCACCCCTTACTAATCAAGCGGTTAACTTGATCAAAAACACATCGGTAATGGCTATGGTAGCCGGTGGAGATCTGATGTATCGTGCCGACTCATGGTCAAGTGATAATCTATATTACGGGCCTGCCTATGTTGCAGTTGGGCTGCTCTATCTCCTTCTTTGTTTACCTTTAGCAACGCTAACACGCCGCTTCGAAGGTAAAACGGGGGTATCTGCATGATTCAAGAAGTATTTAAACCTGAACTAATTCGCTTTCTTGGTCAGGGACTTATGACGACCTTGTATATTGCTGTCATGGCAATACTGATCAGTTTTGTCTTTGGAACCCTACTGGGAATTGCTCGTTATTCTAAACAGCCTATTCTGGGCAGAATTGCTGCGTTGTATATTGAATGTGTTCGAAACATTCCTATGCTGCTATTTATTTTAGTTTTTCGTTTTATGACTACGATGAAACCGATTAATTCGGGAATTGTGGCAATTGCAGTCTTCACATCAGCGATCATTGCAGAAATAGTTCGAGGGGGGTTAACCTCCATTGACAAAGGGCAGTGGGAAGCTGCCAAGTCCCAGGGGTTTTCTTATCGCCAAACCTTGATGCATATTATACTACCGCAAGCCATGCACAAGATGATACCGCCTTTAGTATCTCAGTTTATAACTGTTATTAAGGATACATCTTTCGTATGGGTTGTAGGTGTAGAAGACCTTACTGGCAAGGGCATGATCATTTTGGGCCAATATGGAACAACAGGTCAAGTCTTCACAGTATTTGGAATGATTGCCTCAACGTACTTCGTTTTGAATTATTCACTTTCAATTTTAGCTCGTCGGCAACAATTAAAAATGATTCATCAAAGCTATTAACTTATAATTAGTCGCGACCCTATTAATGGGGTCGCCTTTTTATTACCCTTAAGAGAGTTAGTGAGCGCCTTATTGCAAAATATTTTATGTGCTTAATATAGCGGTTGAATGCTCAAAAAGGCCCTTTAATAAGAAGGGCCAGCAAGCTGAAACAAGATTGTAGTATTGTAGTTGTTTAAGGGATAAACAACTTAATGTCAAGTTGATATTTAGTTGTCTATCCTTATTTTGTGCAATTTAAAGAGTGGTAGAAGAAAGGTCATTGAAGTATGTGTTAAGATAGCAAGTGGAAGAGTATATAGAGTTTTCCAGTTTTTATTTTCCCACATACCCATTGCACTTTGCAGAGATTGAACCATTGTAGTTCCTAAAGAAAACAATAGTATATAACCAGTTTTCCAAGTGAGGTTTTTTCTGTAAGGGAAATAATTACCGAAAATCGCAGCAGGAGGAAGCCAAGAGACACAAGCCAGAATAGGGATTCCATTTAATAGAATGTCACCAGGTAATCTCCATAGTCTATAAGTTTTAACCGTAAACCAGTTTAAAAAGATTGCAGGGACAAAACCTAACGAAAATCCAAAGGTTGTTGCTTTTACTAATCTTTTGGGATGAATCAACAGGAACATAAATATATAGCAAGCAGTAGTAAACACAACCCATCTTTTAGTTTGTTTTCTCATAAATTTATCCTCCTAGAGTTAAACGTTTATTTTGATTGATATTGATTAGTGTTTGTTGCATGTATTTTTTTATACTTCAAAGGGTTCTTATATATTAGCAAATCTCCGTTTGGCAAATATGATTACATAATTAAATTAGATCCGCAAATACTATATTAGGCCTTAGCTAGATCGATATTAAAAAGGTTTGAAGAGGCATCGGAAAAAGAAACACGTTCTTTTAAATAAGGAGATTAAATAAATGGATATGATGATAAAAGACCTCGTTGAAGAAAAGAAATCTGCTATCTTGCAGAAGTGGTTTGATGCAATCATGGCGACATATCCTACAGATACCTCGGGCTTTTTGAAGGATCAGAAAGATAGGTTTAGAAATCCGGTTGGGCATACGTTTACTGAGGGAATGGACAAAATCCTAGAAGCATTAATTGCCGGAGAGGGATTCGAGGAGGAGCTGCCCTTCATTGATGATATAATAAGAGTTAGGGCGATCCAAGATTTCACCCCAGCGAAAGCATTGAGCTTTGTTTTTTCTCTTAAAGGAGTGGTTCGTAAAGAACTAGAACAGGATATTAAAAAACATCAAATATATGGTGAGCTCATGAAGTTTGAATCAGAAATTGATGAGCTTGCTCTTAATGCTTTCAATATCTATGTAAAATGCAGAGAACAGCTTTACGAACTTAGGACAGATGAACTAAAAAGGATGACATTTACTCTGCTTAAGAAGGCAAATTTAATGTCTGAGCTCCCAATGGAAGAATTCGGACATAGAGATAGTCCCCCTATCAACCCAAATAATGGTTCCGAGAAGACAAAAGAGTAATAGCCACAAATAAGAAAGAACTTTATTTGCTGGCGGTCAAAAATGATATAATGGGTAAGAGATTTAAAGTCGGTAATATACCGGCTTTTTCCATATTAATTGTTTATGTAAGAGGGGGAAGATGATGTTTGAGATAGCCGAAGAAGAACTGAAGTATTTAAATCAAATAGCTTCAGAAATCAAATATCCCAAAGGGCAGATAATTTTTTCCACCAGCCAAAAAGCCAACGAAGTTTATTATATTAAATCTGGTTTAGTAAAAATATATCGCACCACCTCAGACGGCCGTCAGGTGTCTGTGGCACTTCGTTATCCCGGGGACTTCATTGGTCTGGCTGAAGTACTTAGCAATATCAATGAGAGAGAATATAGTGCCGAAGCTATGGACAATGTCTCTATTCTGATTATATGGAAAGATGGTTTTAAAAAGATGATGGCCGAGATGCCAATATTTTCTGAGAAAATAGTCAGATTGATGAGTGATAGGTTGAGGGAAGCTCAAAATACTATTTATGATTTTATCATGAACCCCATCCAAGGGAGGCTGGCGATCTTTTTGTTAGCTATGGCTGAACGTTCTGGGGATAAAGGGGCAGATGGTATCATTCATGTGCGCTTGCGGGTTACTCAAGAAGAACTGGCCTGTGTGATAGGTTCAGCACGACAAACAATTTCCTCCCTGCTCAACTTGTTTAAGGAAGATGGAAGCATCCAATATGAAGGTAGAGAGATAGTTGGTGTAAATACCAACAAGCTAAAAACCTGGATTCAAGAATAGTAAAATAGCTCATTAGAAAGAATGTAATCCAGCCGACAAAATAAAGGTCACTCGAACGACCTTTATTTTGTCGGCTGTATTTCTCTGTCGTTAAAATGACATAAAAATGTCTTCAGTCTGGTTTTAACAATCAATTTGTGTTGTTAAAATCTTCACATACAAAAGAGTAGGACGGAGGGGTGACTTAACCTGTTCAAAGAGCGATTGTCTATTTAACTATATGAAGAAATGGGGGGTACCAATGTCGGATCATGTTTTACAGCCCAAAACACAGAATTCAGGTACTAAGGTGATTTCGAATAAAACGGGCAAAAGTAAGAATGCCTTACTGGGTTTTATTATTTCTTGGTTAGTGTTTGCCGCAATTCTACTATTCATTCCTACTTCTGAGAGTCTTACAGTAGGGGGCCGGGCAGCCTTGGCTGTGATGGGCTGGGCCACAATCATCTGGTTGAGTGATGGATTGCCCTTAGCAGTTTCAGGACTGATGATTCCGGTCTTATTATCGTTAACTGGTGCAGCTAAGAAACTCCCAGATGCCTTTAGTGGCTTTACCAGTAATGTTACGTTCCTGATTCTTGGTTGTTTTATTTTAGCTGCTGTTATGCAGACCACTGGCTTAGACAAGAGGATTGCCCTCAGTATAGTTTCAAGGGTTAAACCTACGGTTGGGAGTGTTCTAAAAGGTATAATTGGAGCTCATTTAGTTACTGCAGTACTGGTTCCGGCCACGAATGCCAGAGGAGCACTCTTCCTGCCGATTATTCAAGGTTTAAACAGCTTGTTTGAAAAAACTGGCGAAGGGGCCAGAGCAAGAAAGGTATTTACGATGGTGGGTATCGGCTTCGCTTCATTGGCAAGCGGTACTATTCTCATGCATAGCCATATGTCCAATGTTATTGTAGCTCAAACTATCAATCAGGCAATGGAAAAAGACGTGATCAATTGGGGAACCTGGGGTTGGATGAATTGGCCCTTACTTGGCATTTTGGTAATCATGTATTACTGGGTCAATTGGATTATGAAAACTAAAAATATTGAAGTCCCCGGGGGTATCACAGAAATCAGTCGTCAAAAAGAAGCCATGGGTAAAATGACTAGTACAGAGTGGATTGTTTTGGTCACCTTTGGAATTGCAATCTCTTTATGGGCAACTGAACAAATACACGGTTACCAAATGGCCTTGGTTGCTCTGATAGCCGTGATGGTACTATTCATTCCGGGGCTTACTGACTTTTCCTGGAAAAAGGTGCAATCTAACACGATCTTTGGTACTTGGTTGTTGCTCTGCGGTTCCCTGTCCTTGGTATCCGCTTTTGAAAAAACAGGTGTAGACAAATGGATTGCTTCTCACTTGGTTGGTTTAGCACCAGCTTGGGGTTGGATTGGGGTTAGCATCTTTATCTGTGTAGTAGTACAAATCAGCCGCTTGGGTATTGTAAGCAATGTTGCAGCTGTAACTCTGCTGGCGCCCATTGTTGCAGCTATGGCTCCTATGCTTGAGCTGAACACGGTAGCCTTTACTATGATGGTATTGAATGTAGATAGTTACGCGTTTGTATTGCCTATATCGGTAACTGCCTGTCTCATCGCCTATGGAACTGAGGAATTTACCTTTGGTGAATTCGTTAAAGTTGGTGCACCCTTAACATTAATGGTAATTCTCTATATGGTCTTTATCATGGTGCCCTGGTATGCCTTCACTGGTTACCCTATCTGGGTGCCCACTCCATAACTTTTAAAGGAGGAAAATATGATGTCAAGAGCAAAAATGCCCAGTTCCCTAGAGAGAATTGAAGAGGTTCGCATTGATACCGATATTCTGATTATCGGAGCTGGAAATGCCGGTTGTTTCGCTGCTATCGAGGCTAAGCGCCTCAACCCTGATTTGCAAGTTACTTTAATGGAGAAAGCCCACATTGATCGCAGTGGTTGCCTAGCTGGTGGTATGGATGCGATTAATACCTACATTAAAAAGGACCGTACCATTGAAGATTTTGTGCGTTGGAGCCGTTCTCAGGCGGGCGGTCTGCTCCGGGAAGATTTGACGATTTCCATGGCAGAGGTTTTAAACAAGCCCATCGAAGAATGGGAAGAGTGGGGTATGCCCATTAAGTATGAAGCAGATGGGGATGAATACAAGACTAGAGGTAAATGGGATATCACGATCAGTGGTTCTGAGATGAAAGTTATTTTAGCCGAAAAAACCCGTGAAACGGGTTGCGAAATTATTAACAGAGTGGTAGCGACCAATTACCTAATGGAGGGCAATAAAGTAATCGGTGCTATTGGTTTTGGGGTAAGGGACGGTAAAGTGTATATCATACGAGCCAAGGCAACCATTATAGCAACAGGTGGTGCGGCAGGTTTGTATAAGCCGTATCAAAACGACGGCAACGACAGTCACCATCAGCTCTGGTATGCTCCCTTTAACGTAGGTACTGGTTTTGCCATTGGTATTCGTCAGGGTGCCGAAATGACCACCTTTGAGATGCGCTGGTGCGCCACTCGTACTAAAGATTTTAATGGCCCTATCGATACTATCTCAGTGGGATATAAAACCCCTATGATTAATTGCAAGGGTGAGCAAATACTGAAAACCCGGTATGCCCATCTGGGCGGGGATGCAGCTCCCCGTTATATTCGGGCTAACCTGCCGATGGATGAGTGGCGCGAAGGTCGTGGTCCCTGCTATGTAGATACCACCCACATGACTCCAGAACAAATCCATGATATGAAATACGATTATCTAAACGAGCGTCCCAGTTATGTCTTATTCCTGGCCAGCCGAGCTCAAGATTTAAATAAGGAACCCATCGAAATTTATGGGTCTGACCCCTATATTGTGGGTGGACACACAGCCAGCGGATACTGGGTCGATGTAAAAAGAGCGACAACTTTGCCCGGATTGTATGCCTGTGGTGATGTGGCAGGTGGAACACCCAACAAATTTGTGGGTGGCTGTGCTGCTGAGGGAATCTTATCCGCCCGAGCTGCCGTTGAATATGTATCCGGTATCGAACAGGGGATCATGAACGAGGAACAAATTCTTATAGAGAAGGAGAGAATTTTTGCTCCCGGTTTTCGGCATATTTCCGTGGGGGATGGAGTTAAGCCTCGAGAAATGGAAGAGAGACTACAGCGCCTGATGGATGAATATGCTGGAGGCGTGCATCAGTTTTTTAGAATGAATAAGGAAGGTTTGGAATATGCTCTGCGCAATCTCAAGATTTTGAAGGATCAGGTCAAATATCTGATTGCCTCTGATCTTCATGAGCTGATGGATGCTCATGAAGTTATTGACAGATTAGACGTAGCCCAGGTTTTGGTACACCACCTAATGTTCCGTGAAGAGACCAGATGGCCAGGTTGGCAGTCCCGAGCAGATTTTCCGGAAAAGAATGATCAAAAATATGATTGCTTTGTAAACTCTCGTTATAATCCTGAAACCAAAGAAGTGGAAATGTTTACTCGACCCTATGAACAAATTATCTCGGGTGATCGTTTAAAAGCTTAAGATAGGAGGGTGAAAAGATGCCGCCAGTAGTTTATCAAGACAAATGTCAAGGGTGCGGAAAATGTGAAGAGATCTGTCCGGGGGATTTAATGGAACTAAATGAGGAAAAGAAGGCCTTTTGTCGGGCAAAAAGGGATTGCTGGGACTGCATGGCCTGTATAAAAGCCTGCCGATTCGAAGCACTTGAAACGCGGATCCCCTATCAATTAGGGTACTACCCAGCTAGGCTTATTCCTAAGGTTAGGGAAAAGGAAATTGAGTGGACTTGCATCAATATTAATGGAAAGGTCGATAAATTTTTGGTAAAAACCCACAATAAATAACCCATAACAGAACGAGTCAAATATAACAAATATCGAGCATGACTTAATAGATCCTTGGAGGCCAAAAAATCGGCATTCCAAGGATTTTTTTTTAAAATATTAATCGGGTTCCCTTATTCATGAGAAATTCACAACTTTTTCATGAGTAAATCGTATCAGAGAGTTAGACTAAGGACATAGAAGAACAGCAAAACAAACGGGAGCAACACAAATCAGAATTGATTGAGGAGGAATTTTCCATGAAAAGAATCAGTACAAGAATTACAGCAATACTAGGAACAACAACCTTAGCTTTAGGGCTCTTAACTTTGCCGGCCTTAGCTGAAACAGCTAACCAATCGGAAATATCGTGGTTTGGAAAAATGCATGGATATATGCAGAGAACTTTTTCATCTGAACAACACCAAACGCTGATGAATTCCCCGGAAATGCAAAATCTTCATAATTCAGAGGGCATGCAGAGTGCAATGCAAACTGGAGATATTGAGAAAATGCAAGAACTTATGAATTCAGATCCAACAGTTAGAGCTCATATGGGGGAGAATCTAGATAGAATGAATGAGATTATGAACAATTATGGAGGAAACATGATGAATAGCCAAAGGGCAATGGGAGGCTCTTATGGTTCGATGATGAATGGGAGAGGAACTAATTAAAGGGGGTGAACTTAAATGATGATGATCGGTTTCATTCTTTTAATAGTTATCTTGTATTGTTGGGGTAGTTCAGCGAATTCCGGAGGTTCAAGCTGCATTGACCATCAATTTGGTTCGAATACTTCGCTGGAAATCTTAAATGAAAGATATGCCCGGGGGGAAATCCAACGAGAGGATTACCTTGAAAGGAAACAAGAGCTCTATATACAAAAACAGCCCATATCCATTAAAAAAGGATAAATAATGTTTGTATTTATGCTCAAAGGGAATATTTAAACTAGTTTTTAAAATAGTCTAAAGGAGGAATTAATATGATGGGTGGTTGGGGTAATATGATGGGTGGCTGGGGACATGGTGGTTACGGAAGCGGGGGCTATGGAATGATGGGAATGGCCGGTATGGGATTGCACTTTATCTTTTGGGTTGGGATAATTATCCTAGGAATCTATCTGTTTCGTCGTCGCAATGCCTTACAGGGGTATAACCTTGCAATTGGGAAGCCTACAGCGATAGACATCCTTCGCGAACGATATGCTCGTGGGGAGATTGATTCTGAAGAGTTTCAAAGTAGAAAACGTGATTTAGAGGCTAAATAAAATTTGAAAAGGAAATGAGTCAAATAACAGTGGCTGGGAATTATTCCTAAGCTACTGTTAGCCTTTTAGGAAGTTTAATGATGAATTCCGTTGAACATCCGAGTTTGCTCTGAACGGTTATCGTTCCTTGATGAAGTTGAGTGATCTGCCGAACCAACGCCAGCCCGATACCCGTCCCACCTGTTTCCCGGGTTCTGGATTTATCCCCGCGATAAAAGCGCTCGAAGATTAAGGGAAGATCTTCTTCCGAAATCCCCATACCTGTATTGCTTATTTTGATTTCTACAGAGTCTAAAGTCTGAGTAAGAGTAAGGTCTATTTGTCCACCCGGGTCTGAATATCTGTAGGCATTGTGAATTATATTGTAGAAGAGCCTGGTAAGAAGGCGCTCATCACCTAATATCCCTAGGCTTTCATTTGGAGGCAGCCAATTCAGAGCTAATTCCTTTTCCAGGATAAGGGGATAAAGGCCATGAATTATTTTCTGAATAAGGTGATTTAGATCTACAGATTTCAGATTGAGATGTATTCCACCTATCTCAGCAACATTTAAATCTTTAAGATCACTTGACAAGTCAACAAGCCGGTTAATTTCCTCCTGAATAGAACATAAGTTTTCCTGATCAGGGAGCAGGACTCCATCTTGAAAGGCTTCGATATAACTTTTAATTGAGGTTAAGGGAGTTCGCAATTCATGAGCAATATCTGCTGTAAATTGCTTGCGCAGGGTCTCTTGACGATCTAAATTATCGGCCATTGAATTAAATGCTTTAGCCAGTTGTCCTACCTCGTCCCGGGAGCTGACTGAAACTCGTTCACTTAGGTAACCATGGCCAATGCGGTCTGCGGCTTTAATTAATCGTTTGAGGGGAGCGACGAGTTGACGACTTGTAAAGTAACTAAGGAGAATGCCAAAGAGCAGAGCTAATCCTCCAGCGAAAAGCAATGAACGAAAGACTGCGGATTGGAATTGGACATCTTGAGGATTGAGAATTTGGGCTGTTGCGGGGTAGCGTACCTCAGCAGTTGCTAATGTCCCCAAAGGTCCGGACACTGTTAGGGTCTTTGTTTTCCATTGCATAGTGGAAGAGGTGGACATATTCATTCCCATGCCCATTCCCCTTTGGCCGTGCATCATAGTTTCCATGGGGTTGTTTAAGGTAGCAATTAATTTGCCATTGGGATCAGTCAGAGTAACAATGGCACCTGTCGGGAGAGAATGACTTAATTCGGCCAGAGCCGTTGAGTCCCATAAGCCTTTAGCTTGATACAGTTCGCTTAGGCGAGTGGGCAATTGTTCTAAGGCGGCTTCATTTAACTGTGTTAAGTAATCGCTAAACTCTTGTTTAAAGACATAATTTACTGAAATAATGCTGAATGCTAAGGTAATAAGCGCAACGATGAGAGTGGAAAGAAACAATTTGGTACGCATTTTATTCCCTCGCATTCGGATTGAATTTATAGCCGATGCCATATACTGTGAGAACTATTTGCGGGTTACTCGGAGTGGTTTCAATCTTTTGACGAATTTTCTTAATATGGGCATCGATGACCCGGTCATCCCCCCCAAAGTCATGCCCTTGAACAATTTCGACCAACTGCCCTCGAGATAATACCCGGCCGGGATGCTTGGCTAAGGCACCCAGAATTTTAAATTCAGTAGGAGTTAAAGAGATTTCTTGATCATCCAACCTAACCTCATACTGTAGGTTATTAATGGTTAGGCCATTGTCATAAGAAATTATGTCGGCCAGAGGAGCGGTTTCATTACTGGAACGGCGTAATACAGCTCGCACACGGGCCACCACTTCCCGAGGGCTAAAAGGTTTCGTAATATAATCATCTGCCCCCATACTTAGTCCTTGGATACGGTCTTCTTCTTCAACTTTTGCTGTGAGCATAATGATTGGTACGGAAGATATTTTTCGAATTTCCCGGCAAATTTCTGTTCCGGACATGCCGGGCAGCATTAAATCCAGAATGAGCAAGTCAAAAGGGTTTTCTTTAAACATCGTCAGTGCGACAAGGCCATTAATAGCAGTGCTTACTTGGTAACCTTCTTGTTGGAGGTAGGCTTTGAGCACAGTTGTTATTTTTTTCTCATCATCAACTAGTAAAATCCTCATTATCGACTGACTCCTTTATGCGAAATTGGGTTAGATAGATTTATCGCTAAGATAACTTTTAAATCGAAGATAACGCTTCTACAGGGTCTATATTAATGGCCAGCCAAGCTGGGAAAAGAATTGAAACTATTCCTATTATGACAGAAGCGCCGATTGCGGTCAAAGCAATGAAAGGATGGAAGGCAAAACTCATAGATTTTTGTAAAACCATGGGGGCAATCAAAGCAGAGGTCAAGATTCCGAGAAGATATCCAATAATTCCTCCGGCAAGACTTATCAAAAGTATTTCACGAATAAAAATGGCAAAGATATGTTGACGCCGAAAACCGATAGCTCGAAAGATACCAATTTCAGTAATACGGTCGTTGATATTACCAGTAGTAGTAACGAATATAATCAAAATAGCGATAAGCCCTAATATGAGAGAACTAAGCAAGGAAAAACTTGTAAACCGATCAATATTTTCTTGGGTTCCTTGGACTAACTGAGAGATTTCTGAAACCTTAGCGTCTGGTAGAACTTTACTTAGGAGAGCTGCAGTATTAGCCGGTTGAGCAGTATTGAGTTCGATCATAGACCAAGAATCGATTCCGGTAATCCATCGAGCGGTACTGAAATCGGTGAATACTCCATTGTCTTCTGAGCCGCCTGTTGACTGCATGATCCCCACAATGGGATAGATCCGACGATTGAGTTCCAGAGTATCTCCAATAACTAAGTTTTCTTGCTTGGCCAGACCATAGCCGATAAGAACCTCTTGCTCAAGGGGAAATCGGCCCTCAATATGCCACCAGGGTTTCATTTTCACTTCACTGGGAAAATCAACACCAATAATTAGATAGCGATTGTCAGCGCTGGAGGCTGAGCCAATAATTTTGGGGGCAATGCTGTTTAACATTAGGTCAGGATAACTTTTTAATTGGGTTAAGGCTTCGGCGCTTAAATGCTTAACCTCGTAATTAACTCCGGGAACTGAGAGCCCTCCGTAGCTAAGGGTAAATTGTTCAGACTTGGGAGTTATAACGACGTTGGCTCCATATTGAGTTAGGCTTTTTTGTAAATCCGCTTGCATGTTCTTAGCTAGTGAATTCAATGTAACAGAAATGGCCACTACTAAAATAAACGTAAGCAGTAAGAAAAGAGTTTTTCCTTTCCGACGGCGTAAATTTTGGATTGCAATATCTGTTAAAGTCATGGTTTCCTCCGAAATTGAAAGTTTATCGAATTAAGAGTGTAGTTTGAATGAGAAATATTACTGAAGTGTGTTAAAAGGACCGTCCCCTTTACACGTTAAAAGGACCGTCCCCTTTACACGCTTACAGATAGCGCAATGATTCAGTTGGGTCAAGCTTGGCGGCGGTCCAAGCGGGGTAAAGGCTAGCGAGCAGACCAATTAGCAGTGAAGAACAAAGGGTATAGAGCAGTAAATCTGATTGCCAGGAAATAGGGACTTGAGATTTCATGAGCTCTGCACCAAAATTTACGGCCATGCTCATGCCAAGACTATAACCTATTAATCCGCCCAGAAAGCTCAAAGAGCCTGCCTCGGTCAGGATAATTTTTATGATATGACGTCTCCTAAAGCCAATTGCCCGAAAGATGCCGATTTCTTTGGTTCGTTCTTCGACAGAAGCCTTCATTGTCATAGTAATAACTAAACTGCTGGCTAGGACGATAATCACAGCAACACTCTGGGCAAAGATGTTAAACCTTTTAAAGGTATCATCTCGAGACTCTAAGCTGGACATTAGAGCAGTGACCTTAGTGCCGGGGAGTTTATCACTTAACTGTTGAGTAACCTCTTCGATAGGGCAGGTATAACATAAGGCAGCTGCTTCAATGAGACTAATCAAATTAGGGCGGTCAGCTAATTTTTGCAGTACTGCTAAATCCATAAATACTGCTTGATCATTCTCGATAGAACCTGTGGGCTGGATAACACCGGCTATTTTAAAGGATTGCCCCAGAATTGTTATAGTTTGATTAGAGGAAAGCCCGAGAGAAAGGGCCAGATCCCTCCCTAATAATACCTCGCCTGAGTTTGGAATTTGCTTTTTCTCCAGACCATCTACTTGCCACCATTTCTTCAGCCGCAATTCCTGAGGGAAATCTACACCTAACAACAAGATATCTCGACCCTTGAGGTTAGTAGTTACCAAAAGTTTTGGGGCAATGGTTGCCAGGGTTTCTTTGTTTTTAATGGTTTGCATAAGGGAGATGTAGGACATATCCAATTCTTTGATTTGTGAGGGAGCTTCCACAGTAATGCCGCCAAAGGTTAATGATTGACCTGTTTCAGGGAGAATGAGGATATTTGAACCAAACTGATCAAGCTTGTTGGCGATATCTTCTTTCATGGCTTGGGTCGTTGTATAGAGAAAGATTATCGAAGCCACTCCAATAATGACGCTTAGCATTAATAGTGCTGAGCGTGTTTTACGGCGGCGAATATTTTGTAACGCTATGTTTGTAAGACGCATTTTAAGTCCTCCATAATGCTTTACGGGATTTGAGCCAAAACTCCATCACGGATATAAATAGCACGGTTGACCCAGGCTAGGTTTTCTTCATTATGGGTTACCATAATGATGGTTAGACCATCCTTGTTAAGGGTTTGGAACAATTCTAAGAGTTCTTTTGCTGTTTTTGAGTCCAAACTTCCTGTGGGTTCATCGGCAAAAATAATTGCCGGACGGTTGACAATGGCTCGAGCGATGGCCACTCGGTTTTGTTCTCCGCCGGATAATTGGTTGGGGAGGCGAAGGGATTTGGAGCGGAGACCAACTTTATCTAAAACAGTTAAGGCCATCTCACGTTGTTCTTTTCCGGGGCGGGAGGTTATGGCCAGGGGGAGCATTACATTCTCTAAGGCAGTCAGGTAAGGAATCAATTGATATTGCTGAAAAACAAATCCTACGTATTCATGACGGAAATCTGCTAATCGTTCCGAGTCTAAGGCATAGACATCAATATCATCGATCTGGAGTGTGCCGGAGGTAGGGGGGGTCAACCCTCCTATAATACTTAATAAAGTACTTTTACCGGAACCTGAAGGGCCCATCAATGCTAAAAATTCACCTTGGTTAATCTCCAGATTGATATTGCTTAAGGCTTCGACGATTTTGTCTCCAACCCCATAGGATTTGTTAACCTCACACACTTTAATTAAAGACATTTAGCGTTTCCTCCTAAGTTGCATCATGTAAAGTTATATGGCCCCCGGTTAGAGTGAACGCACCCGTAAAACGAGTGCGTTAAGAAAGACTTTTTAAACCCTGGGTTCCCAAGCATCGAGTACTGCTTGAGGGATTTCAATATTGTCGCCATTTAAAGAGTAAGTTAGTGCTTCAGGGGGATAGTCTTGACAACCACCGCTTAACCCCTTAAGTGTCTGAAGATCCCAGGTAGTCCCACAGACATTGCAAACTATTTGATTTCCTATGATGTGGAATGTTTCGCCTCTACAGGGTTCGCAAAAGCTGACTGCTACCATCACTTTTCCGTCGGGTTGGACAAAGGCTGTTAAGGGAATCCTTTTTCCGTCTTCTTTATACTCTGTCCAAATAAATTTCTTTTCCTTCACTGTACTGAGTGTGGTAACAATGGCCTTTCCGTTTTCGATTTTGTTTTCTACTTTCGTCTGCTCAAGTTTTTCGCTAGGGCTGTAACTTATTGTTTGTCCAATATCTGCAGATGCAGTAACTGAAGGATTAGGTTTATTGCTGTTCGCCACAAAGAAATAGGTTCCTATCATGATAACAATAGTTAAGATACCTACAATAGTGTACAGCAAGGTATTGTTCTTCTGAGGCTGAATAAATTTTTGGTTTTTTTCCGTAAGATTGTTATTCATCTCTAGTCCTCCTTAGTATGTTTTAGTTTTGTGAATGTAAAAGAATCTGTCAGGTGGAGTGTTCTCCACCTGAGTAACCATTTTGATTTAGTTAAAGAAGCATTAACTATTATAAGGTTCTCCTTAAACTTTATAAAGATGAAAATCTTGGCTTTTGGATATCAGTCTGCAATCTAAACGCTGTACACGGGCATTACATTCTCATATCCATTCTAACCACGAAGGTTAGAAAGTTCAGCACACCGAAGATCAAGATGATAACTAAATAGGGCAATGCGACAGATAGAGCTTTCTTAGTTCCATAGTTCTTTTTGGCAATGAGGCATCCAGAATAGGTTCTTGGGTAGATTGACTTTTTACGGAAATCATAATAGTGACAGGTTTGTTCGGGGCGGGTTTCTCAGGGGAAGTTTGTACACTCACTTCGAACTCTTCATCCTTAGCAACTGTGATGTCAATAATATAAGTGAGAATTTAAAGTTCTTAGTCATGTAGCACACTCCTATAAAGTAGATTTGATTTAGGATATATGCAAAAGGTGTGCCAAGTTGGCAGACCAATGTTGAGATTTTTGGATTAGAATTTCAAATGGTAATATTAAGAAGCTTGTTCTCGAATGACAAACAGTGAAATCCTCGTATAATTGGCTATAAATAGCTAAGGGACATTGAGCAAATATTAGATATGTAATATATTTGTCAATGGCCGTTGTTAAGGGGTTAAGACCAGTTGTTCGTGAAAGACGGGAATTCAAAAAAAACTGTGGCATTTCCCACACTGTGATGTTGGAAATCCCACAATTGAGGAGAATTAAATGCGAAGGATTCTAATCGCAGATGATGAAGCGAATATGCGTTGGGTGTTGAAAAGGGCTTTAAGTAGGGAAGGCTATGAGGTGGAAGTTGTTGAGGACGGGCAACTTGCTGTAGATAGGTCCATTGCAGAGCGGCCAAATCTAGTTCTGTTAGACTTAAAGATGCCCAAAATGGATGGGTTAACCGTGCTAAAGACCTTGAAGGAGCATTACCCAGATTTAATGATTATCATGATGACTGCCCATGGAAGTACTGCAACAGCGGTTGGAGCTATGAAGGCCGGAGCTCATGACTATTTGCTGAAACCTTTTGATATTGATGAGTTACTCATAACCGTTGCGAAAGCTTTTGAAGTAGAAAGTTTACGTGAACAGGTAAATTATTTAAAAGAAGAAGCTAGTAGCGGGGGATGGCAGCTTGTGGGAATTAGTGAAACAATGAATGGGGTTAAACACTTGGTAGAGCGAGTGGCCCTTACACCAGCTACGGTACTTATTCAGGGGGAGTCAGGAACCGGTAAGGAATTGGTTGCCCACGCTATACATACCTTAAGTCCTCGTGTTAATGGACCTTTTATCCGAGTGAACTGTGCCGCTTTAACTGAAACTCTGCTAGAAAGTGAGCTGTTTGGACATGAAAAGGGAGCTTTTACAGGAGCCCACACTCGCAAGACCGGACGTTTTGAATTAGCCGATGGAGGGACACTTTTTCTTGACGAGATTGGGGAACTGTCCTTTAATGTCCAAGCAAAACTCTTAAGGGTTCTGCAAGAACGTACTTTCGAGCGAGTCGGTGGAGAGAAGACAATCAAGGTTGACGTGCGGATTATTGCTGCAACGAATCGCGATTTACTGAAAGAGTCTCAAGAAGGACGTTTTCGAGAAGACCTCTACTATCGACTCAGTGTCTTTCCGATTTTTATTCCGCCCTTAAAGGAACGTCGGGAAGACATTCCTTTGCTAGTGAACCACTTTTTAAAGAAACTAAGGACATACGGGCAAGCAAAAGCTTTTAGCCCTGGAGCTCTTAAGCAGCTCATGAAGTATGACTGGCCGGGAAATGTCCGCGAATTAGAAAACGTGGTGGAACGAATGGTGATTATTTCCCAAGGACAGGTAATCGAAGATGAGGGGTTGCCCATTTTTAACAACTCACAGAAAGTAAAGGAACCTGATCTCTTTGTTTTGCCTCCCCAGGGGGTTTCGCTAGAAGAATTAGAAAAATCTTTTCTCCAGCAGGCGATGGAACAAACGGGGGGGAACCAAAGTCAGGCTGCCAAGCGGTTAGGCCTTTCTAGGCACGCTTTTCTATACCGCTTAGAAAAATACGGAATAGATCCTCATTGGGGGATTTAGGGGGGAATTCTATGCAAAACCATGATGCTCCAGAACATAATCGTTCTCGAGCTCTCTTTGACCTCATTATTATTGGGCTTGTAATAGTAATCCTAACTACTATTCATTATACGAACTATCATTATGAAGTGGATTATCATATACTCTTGCAATTTGCCTACTATCTTCCGGTTATTTACGCGGCTATGCGCTTTGGGCCGGCTGGAGGAATTATTTCCAGCTTCATTATAACCTTGCTTTTCATACCTCTGATGACTCATATGCAGAGTAGTCTAACTCCGGCAGCTAAATATACCCAATGGGTAGAAGTGGGTTTAATTAACGTCATTGGTTGGTTAACAGGCTTTCTAACAGAAGAAGAACGAATAGCGAAGCGTAAATATCAGCTCGCCTTAATGGTTCAAAAAGAATTGGTGGAAAAGTTAAAGCGAGAAGGGCAGGAACGTGAACGATTAGAAGGTGAGATCCGGCAGACTGAACGAGTAACAGCACTGGGACATATGAGTGCCGGCTTAGCTCATGAAATTCGTAATCCATTAGGGATAATGAAAGTAAGTATCCAAATGCTTGCCCAAGAAAAGTGCGGCGATGGAGTGGTTTCGGAGTATTGTCGAATACTTTTAGAAGAATGTGAAAGACTGAATCGCTTATTAAGCGAGTTCTTGTCCTTTGCCCGCCCCAAAGAACCGGTAAGAGAGAAAATTGCGTTAGGGGAACTTTTAGAGGAAGGGGTATGCTTGATCCAACCTGCTTTACAGCAAAGCTTCATTAAGTTGGAACGAGTGCGTAGTGAGCTGGATCAGAAGGAGGTCGAGGTGGATCCGGATCAGATCAAGCAAGTGATTTTAAACATCTTACTGAATGCTATTGAAGCTCAGGGAATAGGCGGGGTGATTCATTTGCAGGTCGTTGAGGAAGAAGGATATGTAGGTTTTGCCGTTAGTGATCGGGGACCGGGTATTACCCAGGAGGTTATGCCTTATGTCTATGATCCCTTTTTTACAACAAAGGATAAGGGAACGGGATTAGGGTTGTCTGTTGTACACCGTATTCTGGACCAACATGGAGGAAAAGTGACTATTTCCAATAATAATGAACGGGGAGCGCGGGTTGAGATACTGTTGCCTTTGATTTAAATATATAGATAAAAACGATCCTTATAGTACGCTTTTTGTACTATAAGAATCGTTTCCTCGTAAGCCCGTTTATCAATTTCAAGAACCCACTTATAGAAGTCGGTTAGAAGTGGGTGTTCCTTATGTGGCTTCGGTGGGAGGAGAGTCCTCCTTCGCCGCAAAGTAGTCCTTTAGGGTTACAGGCGGCTCGGCGAAACCATCCACCGGAGGCTTTCGTCACCGAAGTCTCGATGTTAAGCTTTGCTGAACCAGTTTATTTGCTGATGTATTTCATGCGGCTTGAACCGTAATCTGTGATTTTATAACATTGATTTAGCTGGCCATGGCCATCTGAGGTGACGTTTGTCAGGGCGATAAGGCCGACGGCTTTTAGGGAAAGCAGATAATCGTCGATACTTTTATCATTAACATTTCTATCAAGCGGGTACTCTTTTTTTAACATTTTTGTAATTTCTCGATTTGAGAGACCTTCGTTATGGAAGATCATATCTACTACTCTAAATTTCACAGGTAGTTGTCCCATGGTAAGCCTCCTTATCGATTTCTTAGATTTACGAGATCTTTAGGATTGCCAATGGTAAGGATAGTGCCAAGGCAAATTATAATGACTCCGATAATCAGGTTAGGGGTTAATTGCAAATCATTTAACAGCCATCCGAAGAAGACTGACCACAAAGCAAAGGTAACGTTCAGGCCCATAGCGCGCCCTACTCCTGTCATATTCATTGCCCGATACCAGGACAAAAAGGAGGTAGCTCCAATCATAGCAATAACAGCAATATACCACCCAGCCGGTGTCGTGAAACTATTGAAAAGAATTTGGTAGGTTACTCCTCCTATCAAAGGAAGAATGGCAAAGATATAGACAAAGAAGGATGTGGCTTCCCGTATACCTATTGCTATTTCTGGATCCACTAAATCCATTCCATAAGTGGAGATAACACCTTCAACTGCCCACCCGATGGCAGCAACCGCAGCTAGTCCTATGCCCAGATAAAAGTAGGGATAGTTTGATCCCTCGGGTGGAACCATTCCAACTACGAATGAGCCAACAATAGCTAAGGTTATCCCACCCCAAACACGAGGTGAAAGTTTTTCTTTGAGAAAAATTGCTCCTAAAATAGCGCCTATGGCTGGGTAGGCAGCTGTGATAGCGGCTGTATAGGAAGCGCCAGCGAAGTAAATCCCCAGCAAATTACCGGACATCCCAATGGGCCCTCCTAGGACAGAGGCCAGCATGATCATCTTGGCTGGGCGGGTTTTTAGGGTTCGTGCGTAATCACGCCATTTACCCTTGATCACATTATGAATAAATATCCACAGTGCGGCGAATCCATCGTGGATACAGGCTCCCACTAAAGGAGCGGCAAAGATACTCATATTGTTTGTGAATGGCCCTAAAGCGAGTACCATACCCATTAAAACACCGTTTAAACCCCAACACGCGCCTGCCAATAAGCCGCTTCTAATACCTTTTTTTGCAAAGGCAAGGTCTTTTTCTAGTAATAATGATTGTGTTTGTGCATCCATAGTGTTTTATATACTCCTTAAAATATTATTTTTCTAAGGGTAGCCGACTATGAGAAATATTTAACAAACTGTGGCGTAAAATTAAATATTAAATCATTGAATGATCGTATTATAAGATTAGTTTTGCCTATAAGTAAAATACATCCTGAATATGCCCCCTATAATCAATTGGAGATGACAACCTATTTCATTTATGACAATAAATAGAAAAGTCGAGATAACGAAAACTTATCTCGACTTAAATGTGCTATTTTTTTATCTAAGCGTAAATGTCAGAGGGTATGGCCTAAGGCCACGGCTCGCAAGTTTTATTTATACCTTTTGGAGCAGACGTCTTTAATGACCTTAATAAACTCTTTTTCGACTAAGGAGAGATGATGGCGATTCAGCCATATCAAAAGGATTGTAACCTCTAAATGGGCATCACTGAGGGCGATTTTTTTAATGTTACTGGATTTTACGTATTCGTCAGCCATGAACTGAGGGACGAAGGCAATTGTTTTTCCTTGAGATAGAATCTTTTCCATCATCTCTAAGTTGTCAACCCTGTAAGATACATTAATATCGCCATATTTTTGCAATACACTCGATACGCCGCAATCAGTGATGTACTCAGTGTTGTATAAAAGAATAGGCAAAGAGAGGGCATTCTTGAGGGTCATAGTCGAGGAGTCCTTAGTCATCTCACAGTTATTCCCGGAAATGATGACTAACTCATCTGAAAACAATTCCTTGAAGTTAATATCTTTTGATTTGGAAAGAGCATCGGTTTTTAAGATCATCCCAAAATCAGCTTTGCCTGATTGAACATCCCGGAGGATATTGTTTGATTCTCCGACTTTTAAGATGGTATCTACTTTAGGATGGTCATGTTTAAAGGTTGTCAATATTTCAGGCATTACAGTTATATTTATGCTTGGGTCAACAGCCATTGAAATATTACCATGTAACTCAATTGAATCGCCATGGGCAATGGATTTGATTTCATCGACTTTATTAAGAACGTCCTTAGCTATGACAATAATTTGTTCGCCCATTTCAGTAAGTTGGGCTCCTGCATTAGTTCTTTTTAGTAGAACAACACCTAATTCGTCCTCCAGTTTACTGATAGCAGAGCTAAGCGCAGGTTGTGAAATGTGGGAACGTTCGGCAGCAAGAGAAATAGATTTAGATTCATGGACAGCAATTAAATAGGATAATTGTTCTAAGCGCATATTTCTAACCATCCTTGATAGTGTATTTGCTATATTTGAAAAATATGAAGTTTAAACTTATCGTTATTTATCATTATACTATGGGTGATTCAATATAACAAAGAAAGTGGGAGTAATTAATAACCTTTTACTGGGAGAAACTATGTTTATGAGTATTTCTCTTATTAAAATTCCTAATAGCTCGCCACAATATTAACTATAGGGGGTATAATCACTAAGTATTTTACATGGAAATACATTTTACCGTATAATCTGCAACATAAGTGATGGAAATCACAATTACAACTTAAATTTTATGAAGGGGGAAAAGTTAACGGTCTTATTTCGATTTATTAATTTTTTATAAGTGGGGTTCGTAATATGACCCCAAACCCTCGGACAATCTAATTAAAGTAATTATCGTTTCAATCTTAAACCCGGTTCTCAGATTAAAACACAAGAAAGGGTGAATAACTTGTCGCAAGAGAAGTCTAAAAGTCTATATGCTCGTATTAATCCTGTTGTTTTCTGGGGCAGTGCTATTTTATGTATTCTGTTATATGCCCCAATGCTTATTTTTGGTAAAGAACTGCAACCCTATGTTTCAGTCGTATTAAAAGCTATAACCTATAATATGGACTGGTTATGGTTAGTATTTGCTTTGGGCTGTGTAGTGTTTTCACTTTGGTTAGCTTTTGGCAGATATGGCAATGTAAAGTTGGGCGGAAAAGACGATAAACCTGAATTCTCAGACTTCAGCTGGATATCGATGATGTTCACTGGCGGTGTCGGAGCAGGTTTAGTTTATTGGTCCATGGCTGAGCCTATTTTTTATCTTAAGTTTCCTCCTTTCTGGGGTGAGCCATTTTCAGCACAAGCTGCGCAATTCTCTATTGCTTATGGAATATTTCACTGGGGTATTACGGCCTGGGCTATCTTTGTCCCTGGGGCTATCGCCTTTGCCTACATGATTCACGTACGAAAAAAGCCTTTCTTCTACCCAAGCTATGCTTGTCGGGGAATATTGGGAGACCGGGTTGACGGATGGCTGGGCAGAGCTATCGATATCTTCGTAGTTATCGGTCTGGTAGGCGGATTAGGAACGACCTTAGGAACGGTTATACCTATGATGTCGGCTGTCAGCGCCGATATGCTGGGTATTGCGGATACTATGACGGTAAAAATTGCGGTCACACTGGTTGTTGCAGCGGTATTTACCTATAGTGCTTTCGCCGGTTTAAATAGCGGAATTAAAAAGTTGTCTGAATTAAATAGTTGGTTGTGTATGGGATTATTAGCTTTCGTTATGCTTGTAGGCCCAACCTTATTCATGTTATCCTTTTATGTTGACAGCCTAGGGGTTTTGGCTACTAACTTTTTGCGGATGAGTTTATATACAGATCCGATTACCAAATCCGGTTTTCCTCAAGACTGGACAGTGTTTTACTGGGCTTGGTGGGCTGCATGGGCTATGTATTTCGGGTTATTTGTTGCCAGGATCTCCAAGGGGAGAACGATTAAAAACGTTGTTGTAAATATGATGGTTATAACGACAATCGGCTGTTCCCTGTTCTTCTTAGTGTTCGGCACCTATGCAGTAGATCTTCAGCTTAATCAAGGAATAGCACTTGATCAGATTATGAAGGATGCCGGTCCTGCGGGAATGATTTCCGCAGTCTTGCATACCTTACCCTTAACCAAAATAGTGATTCCCTACTTCTTATTTGTAATGCTTATTTTCCAAGCTACGACCATTGATTCCAATGCCTTTATTATTTCCATGATTGCTTGCAAAGAGGTTAGGAATGACCAGGAATCTCCCCGTTGGACAAGACTTTTCTGGTGTGGACTCCTTGCTGTGATCGGGGTAGCTATCATGATGGTGGGTGGATTACCCGTAGTTCAGCTTTCATCTGTTGCCACCAGCGTACCCATTATAGTAATTATCATTATCTTAGGGCTGTCCCTACGCAAGTGGCTCAATGAGGATTTCGGCCAAGAGACTAAAGTTCAAGCTGTCGATTATCCGGAAGAAGACTAATTATAACGGGGCTGTCGCAGTAAGACTAGCCCGGAAAATAGCAAAAAGCGGCTTCAGCCAGAAGCCGCTTTTTGCCGTTAAACATATAAACCTGTAATCTAGTAAGGTATTTCGAATCTTTCGTAGACCGAACATTAGTAAACGGGTGATGCCCTATGATCATTGTCACCGTCGCTTTTAAATTGAACGAAAAACATCAACTATTAGAAATCCTAATAAGCCCTAGTTAACTTAACTATACGGGGCATAATTAGTCGGTATTTTACACATAAACGCGAATTGAATATAATTCACATTGAAAGTGAATGAAGTAACAAGTATTAGCAACTGGGTGTTTTGATCGTTATGTAGCAAAATTTTCCCCACTATGTTGGAGGATTGCAAATAACCTAGCATTAATTCATAAGGAGTGACAAGTATTATGAAAAGAGCTGCACTTACCCCAAAATTGTTGGTTTTAGGTGTTGATGGGATGGATCCAAGAATTACTCAGAAGTTCTTGGCTGAAGGAAAAATGCCTAATTTGAAGAAATTCATTGAACGTGGATCAGCTAGAGAAGATTTAAAGCTTCTTGGAGCAATTCCGACAATTACTCCTCCATGTTGGACAACCCTTGCTACCGGCGCTTACCCGGGAACTCATGGCATCACTTGTTATTGGAGACAATCACCAGAAAGTCTTGACGCAGTTGTTTACAATATGGATTCTCGCAATTGCACCGCAGAACAGATTTGGAATATCACATCCGAAGCTGGGATGAAGACCCTCGTTTGGCATTGGCCCGGGAGTTCTTGGCCTCCGACCTCTCACAGTGAAAACCTAAGTGTTGTAGATGGAACCCAACCCGGTTCTGTAAATATGGGTGTTGCTCAACTAGATTGGGAAAAGGTTATCATTGCTACACCTGACATTAAAGATGTACGCTATGCACCACGAGTAGACAAGCCAGCTGGAGTCGGCTGTATCATTACCGATTTGGAAGATTCTCTAGATGCAGATGTTGACGATGAAATGATGGAACTTTGGTGGGGGGATACAGCTCGTCAAGGCGGCGAAATTCGCACCTATGTCATGGACGATGAAGATACAGAAGTCGTTATCGGTAGTAAGGTAGCTTATGATATCGTTAACTCTCCTCTTAAAGATGCTACAGGTTGGGCGAATGCTCCGGAAGGCGCTAAAGAATTCACAATCCTAACCTCCGGTGGTGTTATGAGACGCCCTGCCTTAATTCTGAAAAATGAAGCTGGCGAATATGATCGAGTTGCCATCTACAAGAATAAGAAAGCCGAAGCGCCGATTGTTACTCTAGTTCGGGATGTAATGGAAACAGGAATTATTGATGACGTTACTAAGAAAGAAGTCACTAAGCCTGCTTGCCGTTCTATGAAAATTTTAGAGCTTGATCCAGCCGGTAACAAAGTTAGACTTTGGATTAGCAACGCACTTGATATTGCCAATGACCAATTATGGCATCCTAAAACACTCTTTAATGAAGTCATTGAAAATGTTGGCGTAGTTCCACCTGTTAGCTTAATCGGTGGTGAAGACGCTGAATTGGTTGGCGAAATTTTCGAACCTTCATGGGTAAAATATAATAAATGGCAAGCTGACTGCATGAATTACTGCATCAAAGAGAAGGGCTATGAAGTAGTATTCTCTCACCTCCACAACATTGACTGTGCTGGTCATCAGTTATGGCATCTTGGTAAGACACTAGCTCCTTGGGATCACACAGATGAAAAAACCTATCAAGGGTTTATTGAGAAGTTCTATGTTCAAACAGATGATTATCTCGGCGAATTCATGCATTTGTTAGATGAAGGTTGGACTGTATTCCTTCTCAGTGACCATGGTCTCATTGTAGGGGAAAACGTACCTCCGATCATCGGAGAATATGGTGGTCTTAATACAAAAGTCATGGAAGACCTGGGCTATACAGTTATGAAAAAGGACGAAAATGGCAATTCCATCAGAGAAGTTGATTGGGAAAAGACAAGAGCCGTTCAAATCCGCAGTAACTATATTTATATCAACCTTAAGGGCCGTGATAAGTTTGGCATTGTAGATCCAAAAGATAAATATGATCTAGAAGAACAAATTATTTCGGATCTGTATAATTACCGAGATGAAAGAACCGGCAAACGGGTTATCGGTATTTGCTTAAGAAACAAAGACGCTGTGCTGATTGGAGCTAATGGACCGGAATGCGGCGATATTTTCTTCTCAGTTGAAGAAGGATACAATAGGCTGCACGGAGATAGCATCTCAACTTCAGAAGGATATTTCGAAACCTCAGTTTCCCCAATTTTCGTAGCTGCAGGTTCAGGTATTAAGTCTGGATTTACAACAGAGCGTACGATCCGACAAGTTGATGTGGCTCCTTCAGTTTCAGTTTTACTCGGTCTGCGTTTCCCCGCACAGTGCGAGGGAGCACCGATCTATCAAATCTTCTCCGAAGAAGTTTAATAATCTATAGAACCTGTGCAGCTATCAGAGAGCAGCTGATAGCTGCCTTTCTGATAGCTGCCTTTTAAATAGATCTAGAGTAGACATTCATGAAGATAACCCTGAAAAATGGGATATATTAAATATAGAAATTAATTAGAGCCAAAGGCTTGAACCTGACAATATATGATTTAGCACGATAAACTATAATGATGTTTTAAGGAGTGTAGTAAATATGTCTTTGCAACAATTAAACTCAAGTCAGTTTGAAGAAATCATTTATGACAATGCTGAGGCCTGCTTGGTGATGTTTTCAAGAAAAGATTGTCATGTATGCAAACAAGTTGCTCCAATGTTGGAAGAAATGAAACCTCAATATGAAGGAAAATTCGGCTTTTATTATGTGGATGTTGAAGAGGATAAAAACTTATTTCAACGGTTTTCATTGAAAGGGGTTCCTCAAGTCCTCTTTTTCAATGACGGAGAGTATCAAGGTAAACTTGCAGGTAAGGTTGAAGAGGAAGCTATTGAAGAGAAAATCGCAGAAGTTCTTGGAGCCTAGTTATCAAATTATAAGGGGATGTTGAATTCGTGGATAATTACTATGATTTGATCATTATAGGGGGAGGCCCCGCTGGACTTTCTGCTGCTATTTATGGTGGTAGAGCTAAGCTGAAGACTCTAGTTATGTATAAAGGGACGATCGGTGGTTTAGTAGATACAACTAGAGAAATAGTTAATTATCCCGGATATATCCAAGTCAGTGGACCGGATCTCATGAAGGATTTCAAGAAACATGCAGAGCATTTTAACGTTGAATTCCTAAAAGAAGAAGTCACGAGCGTGGATTTTTCCGGAGAAGAAAAAATCATTAAAACCAAAAAAGGTAAGGAGCTCTCAGCCAAAGCTGTAATTGTTGGGTGTGGAAGTGAGCCGAGAATGTTAAATATCCCTGGTGAAAAATCCCTGCGAGGGAGTGGAGTTGCATACTGTGCAACCTGTGACGCAGAGTTTTTTGAAGGGGAGGATGTTGTTGTTATTGGCAGTGGTGACCAGGCTATTGAAGAAGGCATGTTCATCACCAAGTATGCTCGTAAAGTGACTGTAATTGTACTACATGATGAAGGAATCCTCGATTGTAATAAAGTAAGTGCAGAGAGAGCATTTAACAATGAAAAAATAGAGTTCATTTGGAATTCGACCATCGAGGAAGTTCTCGGAGAAGATAATGTTGAAGGGGTAAAAATAAAGAATCTCAAAACCGGCAGTTCATCCGAACTTACCTGTCAAGGGGTATTTTTCTTTGTTGGAATGATTCCGTCAACTCGTTTTCTAAAGGACAGCGGACTCGAAATGGACAACAGAGGATATATTCCGGTTAATGAGAGTATGGAGACCAACCTAGAAGGGATCTATGCCATTGGTGACAATCGAGTAAAATATCTGAGACAAGTTGCGTCTGCAGTTGGTGACGGTGCGACTGCTGCTGTGGCAGCCGAAAGATATATCGAAGAATTGCATCATTTTAATGCTAATATTCTCCAAAGTGACAAGAAGACACTGTTATTATTCTTTAATGCCTTAGTGAATGAAAGCTTGGAATTTAGCACCTTATTAGAAGGACTCATCGGTGAAAATGGTGACGAATATAAATTGGTGAAAGTTGATTTAGCAACTAAGAAAAGCCTGGCAGGCAAATATGGAATCGAAAAAGCACCCACTGTAGTCGTATTAGACAAAGGTGTAGAAATCAAACGACTTGATTGTTGCATGGATAAAGAGAAGCTACAATCTCAATTATTTTAGACTTAAACTCGAAGTAAGATACAATTCAAAAATACAACGACCACAAGGCAAACTTCCTTGTTGGTCGTTTTTTGTAATTAATTCGAGAAGAGTTAACATAATGATTACCATTACTTAATGATAACTTAATCTTGATACCATATACTTGATATTAACTCAACAAATTGTTTTAATTTGGTGAATGATGATGATTATGGTAAGATATTATTGTGAGATCTGAAAGCTACTATTAAAGATAACTGTTTATTTTAGCGTTTGAATATTACTCTAAAGCTATTAATTATTAGTAGAAACCAATCTTACCAATCACCAATGCATTGGTGATAGAGTCTTAAGATAATTGTGATAATTATCACGAATAGGATCACTTCTAATCATTACATATTGGCTTTTAACCTACTATATCGTAGGTCTCCTGTGATTTTGGTGGCTTCGGTCTCCTAAATAATTAAGTTAACCAAACATAACAGCAGTGAAAGGAATGATTGAGTAATGGCAGAGAAGAAAAAGATGAATCAAAGTATTTTAGCTTTAGTAATTCTTTTAATTGCCGTAGCAGTCGGGATTGGAACCTTTAATATCATGAATATCGTTCGTACTGCCAAAACAAACATGGATTTGTATTCAACGACCTTAAATGCCAATTACGACCAAAACCTTCGCCTTGTGACTCAGCAAGCAATCAGCACCTTAGAAGGCATATATCAACTGCAACAGCATGGCGTACTAACAGAGATTCAGGCCAAGGAACAAGCAAAAGAAATAATGACTAAAATGAGATATGGTGACGATGGTACCGGATATTATTGGGGAGATACTACGGATGGGATATGTGTCTTTCATGGCACAAACCCTAAGGCGCCGGGCACAGACCGCAATAATGCAGCCGATTCTAAAGGTTTCCTATTTATCCAGGAGATTTTAAAAGTTGGTCAGAACAATGGAGGGTATGTGGATTATTGGTTTCCAAAGGCTGATCCTAACGATAAGCAAGAATACCCCAAGCGAGGATATGCTCTAGAATTCAAACCATGGAAATGGGTTATCGGAACGGGTAACTATATTGACGATATTAATAAAGTCATCGCCGATCGACAAGCCACAGCCGATGAAGAAATGTGGCAAAATATTGCTTACTCAGGATTAGGAATGCTGGGGGCTATAGCCATTTCAATTGGGTTTGCCTTACTGATCAATCGCAGGATTTCTCAGAAGATTGCACCTATCGCAGAATCGGCCCTGCAAGTAGCAGAAGGGAATTTAGATATTCCTGAGATTAGTGTGACATCAGATGACGATATAGGGCTCCTAGGAAAAGCCTTTAACGATATGACTAATAATCTACGTGAGTTAGTGGAAAAAGTCTCGCAATCTTCCGGATTGGTTGCTTCAACTTCCCAGGAACTAACTTCTGGAGCAGAACAGTCTGCTCAAGCTTCCAATCAAATTGCCACTGCTATTTCAGAAGTCTCTTCTGGCACTGAAACCCAATTGAATGTTGTTAACAATACAACTGAAATCGTGAACCAAATGCTGATTGGGATAAATCAGATTCTTGACAGTTCTAAAGTAGTTACCGATACATCAGAAAGAGCAGCACAATCTGCGTTAGATGGTATGAAGGCAATTGACAAAACCATGGATCAAATGAGTAATATTGAAAAAACCGTGAACACCTCTGCTCAGGTCATTAACAACTTAGGAGAAAGATCCAAAGAGATAAGTCAAATTATCGATGCGATCTCTGGAATAGCTCAACAAACCAATCTTTTAGCTCTTAATGCTGCAATTGAAGCTGCTCGTGCGGGAGAACAGGGGCGTGGCTTTGCGGTGGTTGCAGACGAAGTACGTAAGCTTGCAGAGCAATCGAGTGAAGCCGCAAAACAAATCTCTGCCCTTATTCTCGAAATCCAAGAAGATACTCAACAGGCAGTTGCTGCTATGAATAAAGGAACTCTGGAAGTCTCAATTGGAACTAAAGTTGTAAACACTGCAGATGATGCTTTTAAGGACATCAATGATTTGGTCACAACGGTGTTAAACCAAGTTCGAGAAATTACTTTAAAAATCGAACATACTGCCGAGGGAAGTAATCAAGTGGCAGAGGCAGTTACCGAGATTAATCAAGTCAGCAAATCAATTGCAGTTCAGACTCAAACAGTTTCGGCAGCAACTGAAGAGCAATCTGCTTCCATTGAAGAGATTGCAGCCGCTAGCCAAGTGCTCTCGAAAATGGCTCAAGAAGTGGAGCTGACTTTAGCAAAGTTTCGATTATAAGTGAAAAAAAGACTAAGAGCAACAACGTTTGTGCTTGCTCTTAGTCTTTTATTATTCATTCTTAATCGTAGCTTCTAGCACCCAGATAACGAGAGGAGTAAAAGCTGTCGCTAAGACTTGATATTTTAACATCGCTATTGGGATTACTGGCATGGACAAAACGTCCGCCCCCGATATAGATGCCAACATGTGAGGCACCCTTAGCATAGGTTGAAAAAAATACTAAATCACCTGCTTGGAGGTTGCTCTTGTTAACCGGAGTTCCTGAGGCGAATTGGGCATAAGATGTTCGTGGGAGAGAAATCCCGGAACTAGCATACACGTATTTGGTAAAACCTGAACAGTCAAAGCCTTTTGTTGTGGTTCCGCCAAAGACATAAGGCGTACCCTGCAAGCTGACTGCCCGATCTACTACCTTCGAGGAACCGCCACTTCCTCGAGATACTGTAGAAGCTACCATGACAGGCCGATTACTGGGGCCTTGGGCAACAACACGGTTAACCGGATTTTGAGTTACTTTTTCTTCTAATACTTGCTTGGTAACGTCAATGCCGTTTTTTTGTACATAAGAATATGTAACGATTTTTGAACCATTACTACCCTGTTCAAGTACTTTGGTTTGTCCGACCCTCAAACTACTGTCGGTCTTTGTGACAACATCATAAGGAATTGTTTCCGGACCGGAATATGTTCCTTGACTTACGACGGTAAGAAAGGGTGTTGAAGAAACAAGCTTGATAACTTGCCCGGGCTGCAATTTGGAGTCCTTGGTTACTCCCGGGTTACCTGCTAATACTTCATCAGTCAACATATCATTTTTACGGGCAATAAGCCACCAAGAGTCGTTAGGTTGGACGGTATAATCCTTAGTGGATATTTTACCATCAGTCAAGACTTTAAAAGCCTGGTCAGGGGAAGTTAGCTGTTCCGGTAAGACTTCTGCCTCTTCTACACTAACCTTCTCGGCAAAACTAACAGAAGTAACCTTGTTCTCCTCACTGGGTTTAACATAATAGTCTTCGTATTCTTTAAGGAGTTTGTCGGAATCCTCTTTAGTGGGTAAAAATGCGATCAGTGAGCCATCAGCTTCTAACTTATACCCATCAACATAAGTACTCAATTTATCCTCTAACGTCTCCTCGCTCAAAGTAGATGTCAGATAGACCGTGGGCTTTACCCTAAGGGATTCATAGGTTATTTGGTCATGAGTTTTAGCAACCACTCCGAAAGGCTCACCCTGTTGTTTGAGAATGGTCTCCACAAGGTCTTTACCGTTATCAACACTTCTTACTAAACCAATCTGCTCACCGTTAACCATGACAGCAGCTGCAGAAGTTGTGGTTGAAAGATAATAGGTAAGTCCTCCGGTTAGGATAACCGCAATAGATAAACCGCTGATAACACGTGGAGATTTCCATGAGACTTTTTGCAGAGTAGTGCCGCAAAATTGTTGAATTAGCTTTCGTTTCTCATTCAAACTAGGAGGCAAATGCATGTTGTTTTCACCTTTCTCGGCTTACGAGGTTAGCTGACGGATTCGGGCATAAGGTGTAAGCCCTACGCATAAGGTATGCGTTTCACCCCAAAAAAAAATCCCCCGTTCTAGGTGACTAGATTAAGCCTTCATACTTTTTATCAACGTTATATATTCGACATTATACTTAAATCTCCTTTTATTTTTATAAAGAAATACATGGAAAACGATGAATAAATTGTGAGTTTGGATACCTTCGCGTCAAAATAGGTTTATAAAATTTGTTTCGCAAGGATAATGGGTCAGACCTTGGGTAATATTATCTCGCACTCCTGGTAATTCAGCAACTTCCTCTTTGGCGAGATCAGTGGTTGAATTGGTTTGAGAATAGTTTGATGTTCTATATAACTTAGATCTATGCCCCCCCTAACAAAAATAAATTTTTTATTTTCTGATATTTATATTAGAATTACTTGAAAGTAAGTATATTTAAAATATTTAAACTGCTAATCAATATGCAATCTAGTGTAATAATTTGCTGGATTTTGCAAAAGGTATGAGAGGGGGATTTGTATGCTATTACGTAATCGCAAACCAAAAACTACTGTAGCTCTTCGCCAGCGACAACTATTTCATGTAGGAGATCGTGTCAAGACTAGTAATCATTATGTAGGAACTGTGGTTCGGGTTGATCGTGATGAAGCTGGGGAATACATTGTTGCTCGATTAGATGAAATACCGCAAGAATTTGCATACGATCCAGATGATCTTTTGAGAATCTAAATAATCTTTGAATTTCATGAGAAGCACCCATTTCTAAAAGTGGGTGCTTCTTATTGTGCACTAGGTGGATTGAGTATTAATTTTTGAAGGAGTATTTGGAAACATGTTGAAATCTTAAAAGGTATGTTGCTGTACTAAACTTCTCTTTAAGGGAGGGAAAGATAAATGTACATTAGGAGTAATAATAAGCCGGATATAATAATTATCGGCGCTGGAATCATTGGACTAAGTATCGCTTACAACTTGTTGGAAATTGACCCGAAACTTTCAATCACTCTTTTAGAAAAAGAGAAATTATTGGGAATAGGTTCCACTGGAAAATGCACAGGAAGTATCAGTTATCAATTGAGCAGTCCACTTCAGCGTCGCCTGAGTCTGCTCAGCAGAGATTTTTTCCGAAGTTTTGATACTGTCTTTGATACCCCGAGTTGGTATTGGGAGAAGGGGCATTTATTATTAGCGGATAACGAAGGTTTATTAAGGGATCTCCAATCGATCTCAATTCAAGCCGACGCTGATAACATCCCCATGAACCTAATGAATCAAGAAGAATTGCAAAGGGAGTTCCCATATTTGCACAGAGACCGGTTCTTAGGAGGGGCTTTATGTTCATGGGATGCCTATGCCGACCCCTATGCTGTATTGGCGGCCCTGTACTCAGCGGTGCGCCGTAAAGGTGTCGAGGTATATTTTGAACATGAAGTAAGGAGAATCATCATTGATGGGGAGACAATTAAAGGTGTTGAAACCAGACAAGGGGTATTTGAAAGTCCCTTCGTCGTGAATGCTGCTGGCCCTCATGCTGCACAATTAGCTGAAATGTCTGGCTTTACTCTTAAAATCCAGCCTTACCGTCGTCAGGTTTACGTCTGTACAAACCCTAAAGATGTTCCCAAAGCTTCTCCTACAATCATGGATTTATCCTCTGGCTTTTATCTGCATCAGGAAGCTAGTGGAAAAACAGTGTTATTAGGGGGAACAGATAAGTACACTTGGCCGGGATTGCAAGAAACAGTAGACAAATCCGTGGCAGAAGACTTTTTTATGACAACCATGGAAATAATACCTTCTACGATTGATATAAAGTGGCTGCGAACTTATACGGGACTTTGTGAACTAACCCCTGATTTTCATCCGATTGTTGGTGAAGCATTAGGATTAAAGGGGATTTTTTTCGCTAACGGGTTCAGTGGACATGGCTTTATGCATGCACCAGCCATCGGGCGGATCGCAGCAGATCTGATTTTAAAGGGTAGTACAGACCAGATCGATGTTAGTTTACTCCATCCAGATCGGTTTCCGTTAGAAAACCGATAAAGCAAATTTCCTTGTATTTACAGAAGTATAATGTTCGTTGCATACCAGACAAATTTTCTTTTTACCTACGTTCACAAATGAGTTTACACTTATGCCGTGGAAAAATTAGATCGAGGAGAAGAAACCGAAGATCATGAAGAATATTTTTAAAAATGCTGTTGAGATATCTAAGGAAATTTGTAGATTGAAATTATCCCAAGGAGATATAGCTGTTGATTGTACCATGGGGAATGGAAATGATACGGTATTTCTATGTGGTTTAGTTGGAGAAAAGGGGAAAGTTTATTCTTTCGACATCCAAGAAGAGGCAGTTATAACTACTAGAAAGAGGCTTCAAGAACTCAATTTGCTAGCAAGAACTGATATAGTACTTGACGGGCACCAGAATATTGATAAATACGTCAAGGAAAATGTAGGATTAGTGATCTTTAATTTAGGCTATCTGCCTAAAGGGAATCATGAGATTACCACGAAAAAAGAAACTACCATTGAAGCTGTTCAGAAATCTATGGGGTTGCTCGAACCTAATGGAATAATACTGATAGTTGTATACTCAGGACATGAGAATGGCAAACTTGAAAAGGAGGCTTTAAAGAATTTCATCTCGACAATAAACCAGAAGGAATATAATGTCGCTGAAATTTGCTTTATAAACCAGATTAATAGTCCCCCGGAACTTATCTGTATCGAAAAGGTTTAAGGGTCAGGATAGGTAAATACTTCTATTTGCTATTACAATATATATTGTGTACAATTAAATTGTAAAAAATATAAAAGGAAAAGGTGACTAGCATGTCTATTTATGATTATTCATTTCAATCCATCGAAGGTAAAACAGTCTCTCTTTCTGATTTTCAAGGTAAAGTAATGTTGATTGTTAACACTGCCAGCAAATGCGGCTTTACTCCCCAATATGAGGGACTAGAGAAACTTTATCAAACTTATAAAGATCAAGGTTTAGTGGTGATCGGTTTCCCCTGTAACCAGTTTGCTGAACAAGAGCCGGGGACGAATAGTGAGGTTCAGGAGTTTTGTAAGATAAGATATGGGGTTACCTTCCCGCTTACTGAAAAGGTAAATGTACGGGATGAAAATGCAGATCCAATCTTTCAGTATCTTACTGAAAACACAACCTTTAACGGATTCGGTAAAGGCCTCAAAAACAAGGCCCTTGAACTAATGCTCAAACAGAAATACGGAAAGCAGTTCTCCGATAACTCTGTCAAATGGAACTTTACAAAATTCCTCATCGGCAAAGATGGGAAAATTGCAGGCCGTTTTGAGCCCACTGTCTCACCGGAAAGCATGGTATCCTCGATTGAGGAGTGCTTGTAATTGAACTGGGACGAGAAGGAAATGCTCAAACTTGACAATCAGTTGTGTTTTGCTCTTTATGCATGTTCCAAAGAAATTATTACCTTGTATAAACCGTACCTGAACTCTCAGGGACTAACCTACACTCAATATATTACACTCTTAGTATTATGGGAGGAGGATGGTCTCAATATCTCTGAGCTGGGGAATAAGCTATTGCTAGATTCAGGAACACTTACCCCTCTTCTGAAAAAACTTGAAAAATCTCAACTGGTAGAGAGAGTAAGGGATAGAGACGATGAGAGAGTCGTAAAGGTTTATTTGACGGAAAAAGGAAAAATGCTGCAGGAAACCTTTAGTGATCTACCGCAAAAGATGTTCTGGAATACAGGAATTCAAGTAGAGGAAGCCATAAAGCTTAAGACCATGCTGAATCAGCTGCTGGGAAACATTCGAAAGTTATAATGCTTTCCAGTTATATTGACAGCTGTAATTACCTGGCATATAATAACTAGTATTATATTTGAATATTATATAAAATGACTGATGATGAGAAATAGTATGTCTTATGAGAGTGTCTTAGCGAGTCAGAGGTGGTGAGAGTCTGATACAAGTCTCTTAGACAGAATGGTTCTCAGAGGTGTGATCCGAAAACCGTTAAAGTGAGTAGGTGATTCCGGGGGTTTCCCGTTACAGAGACAAAGGTATCGAGAATTGTGTTCTCCGTACCTGATAGATTAAGGTATTTGGTAGATTGTTTGCGTAAGTCCAATGGGTTCGTCGATTGGATTTGGGGGGAAATAATTGCCTTATACGAATTAAGGTGGTACCACGGAGCTTTCCGTCCTTTTAGGACAGAAGGCTCTTTTTTATTGTAATAAGAAAGGAGAGTTCAAATGGTTAAGGAAAAGTTACATGTACTGTCTGATGGCGGCTACGAAACAAAGGGGCATTTTGGTCCATATGGAGGTGCCTATGTTCCGGAGACCTTAGTTCCTGCTTTGCGAGAATTAGAAGAGGCCTACATGAGATCTGGCCAAGATGAGAGCTTTCAGAAAGAGTTTCGAGACCTGTTACAAAGGTATGTTGGACGACCATCTTTATTCTATGAAGCCAAGCGCTTATCGGAACAATTGGGTGGTGCCCGAATTTATCTTAAAAGGGAAGATCTCAATCATACCGGTGCTCATAAAATTAACAACACTTTAGGGCAGATTTTGCTCGCTAAAGCTATGGGTAAGAAAAGAGTGATTGCTGAGACAGGGGCAGGGCAGCATGGGGTAGCTACTGCTACGGCTTGTGCATTATTTGCTCTTCCCTGTGTGGTTTATATGGGAGAAGAAGATGTACGCCGACAGAAGTTAAACGTCTTGCGGATGAAGTTATTGGGAGCAGAGGTTCGCACTGTGACTCATGGATCATGTACTCTAAAAGATGCTATTAATGAAGCACTTAGGGACTGGGTGACTAATGTTGAGGAGACGTTTTATTGCTTTGGGACGGCAGCCGGACCCCATCCCTATCCTACAATTGTTCGAGATTTTCAGGCAGTAATTGGACATGAGACTCGGGAGCAAGCCTTAAAGGAATTAGGAAAACTTCCAGACGCGATCATTGCCTGTATTGGGGGAGGGAGTAATGCCATTGGTATCTTCCACCCGTTCATCCCAGACCCAGAGGTAAGACTAATTGGAGTCGAAGCAGGGGGAACAGGAAATAAGACGGGGGAAAATGCTGCGACACTTTGTTTGGGTGAACCAGGTGTTTTGCATGGAGCTTATAGCTATTTGCTGCAAGATGATGATGGACAAATTGTTGTAACTACATCTGTCTCAGCCGGACTTGACTATCCCGGCGTAGGACCAGAGCACAGCAACCTGAAGGAAACAGGGCGAGCAGACTATGTCAGCATTTCGGATCAAGAAGCGTTAGATGCCTGCTCCTTACTTTGTCAGACTGAAGGAATCCTGCCGGCCCTGGAAAGTGCCCATGCCATCGCCTATGCAGCTAAACTTGCCCCCAGACTCTCGAAAGATCAAGTGATCGTAGTTAATCTTTCGGGAAGAGGAGATAAAGATGTAGAAACCTTAGCTCAGTATTTAGAAGGAGGAGCAGATCATGAGTGAGAGACTTAAGGCGGTTTTTCAAACTAAACCTGCAGGGGTAACCCGTCTGATTTCATATATTATGGCCGGAGATCCTTCCGTAGAGGCAAGTCTGCGACGACTAAGGGGGCTGGCTGATTACGGAGTGGATATTTTAGAACTGGGAGTTCCCTTCAGTGATCCTATGGCCGATGGGGTGGTCATTCAAGCTGCGGCTGAAAGAGCTTTGAATGCTCAGATGACGGTGAAAAAAACCTTAGAACTGGTACAGGAATTTCGTAAAACTCACAACACCCCCCTTCTTTTGATGAGTTATCTGAACCCACTTCTTCACTATGGGTGGGATCGATTTGTTGAAGATGCAGCTGAGGCTGGAGTCGATGGATTTATCCTACCGGATTTACCTTGGAGGGAAGGCAAAGGGCTTAGAACAAGAACTGAGAAAAGTGTCGGCAACAAACTGTCTTTTATCCCGATGATTGCCCAAACCAGCCGTGAGCAAGATATTGAGGCCGTCTCTCAGGTAACCGAAGGATTTGCTTATGTTCTATCGCGTAATGGGATTACCGGAGGAGAAGTTGAAATCCCTGACAACGTCAGCGTGTTTATAGAAAGCTTGAGGGACAGCCTTCAAATTCCGCGTTGTGTCGGTTTTGGGATTCAGAAGGCCGAACAAGTCCGTGCATTAGCAAAAATTTGTGATGGAGTTGTTGTCGGCAGTGCTTTAGTAAAAGCCTTTGCCAAGCTTGATCAAGAGGGATTAGAGGAAAAAGACTTAATCGAGCAGGAAAAAGAAGTATTTACTTGGTTGGCAAGCCTTAAGCGGTAGGCAAGCGCTGTGGGGATATTTCTCAATGGTTAACTAAAGCCTCCACCATAACACCAGACTTTTTCTGGTGTTATTCTTTTTCCCTCGCCGAAGTCTCGATGTTCAGCTTTAGGTGAACGAATTTACTGTCGACTAAGTACCACTCTATTTAGAGCTTGCATATTTATTGAAAAGTCTAGACTTCCTAAGGGTTTACGGGTAGTGTCTTAATAAATGTGCATGGAAAAACAGTCTTTGGCGTCAAAAACCGTGCCCATGGTGTTAAACCAAATGGTGCACCGATTCACCATTTGTCCTCTCTTCAACTCGACGGGAGAGTAAATCACGATTCATTAGCAAGCCCAATTTAAATCGTTAATACTTAATTAATAAACTGTTTAGAAAAAATCAATAGATTTGGCCTAGAATATATCTTAGGAAGTTTTTGTAAATATTCAAAACCAATGTAAAATAAATAACTATTCTACAAGTATGTGAAGTATCAGGCCAAGATTTCTCGTCTAATTAGATATAACTCATTAACTCTTATTTTACTTAAAGAAAAAGATAAGAGTCGGTTTGCTATGGTCAATTTTCGATTAAGGGGGTGCGTAATGGAATCAGCTATTGAAACAGTAGATTTAGGGAAGATGTATAAACTAGGAACAGTCGATGTGGAGGTTTTAAAAGATGTTAATGTAATTATTCACAAAGGTGAGTTTGTTTCAATTATGGGACCATCGGGTTCGGGGAAAAGTACCCTTTTATATTTGATAGGTGGGCTGGATAAACCAACCTCAGGCTGCATCAGGGTCAATGGCAAAGAGATTTCTAAAATGAAGGATAAAGAAGAAAGCTCCATGCGCAGAAAAGAAATAGGATTCGTCTTTCAATTTTATAACCTAATACCCAATTTGACTGTAGAAGAAAATATTGTACTACCAATTTTATTAGACAGTAAAAAAATAAAAGGTTATAAGCAGGAGCTCAATGAGATTTTGACAATTGTAGGTCTTTCAGATAGAAGAAACCATACTCCTAAGGAATTGTCGGGAGGTCAGCAGCAAAGAGTAGCTATTGCCCGAGCGCTAATTAACGAGCCTGAAATTATTTTAGCAGATGAGCCAATAGGAAATCTCGATTCTAAAACGGGAACAGAGGTTATGGAACTTTTGAAGACCATTAATCGGGAAAGAGGAAGAACTATTATCCAGGTAACTCACTCGCGAGAAGCCGCGGATTATGGTCAACGAATCATCAACCTAAGGGATGGGAAGGTATGTCAATGATGAAAAAAGTATTTGTGATAGGACTCATCTTGATCTTAACGATATCAGGGTGTAGTAAAGAACCCGTAAAAAATAATGAAGAAAAGGTGACAAAAGTTGAAACTAAGCAGGTAGTCGAAGCTTTTGGCACGGTTAAGTCTACAGATGTTAAAACAATAACTATCGATTTCCTGACAGTTGTTTCCAAAATCAACGTTGTAGAAGGGCAAAAAGTCTCGAAGGGTGATGTTTTGGTTAGCTTAAACTCTCAAAACTATCTGACCCAAATTAGAAACAAGGAACTTGATATAAAAACATTACAAATTGAATTGGCTGGTTTAAATAGGGATTACGAGACGAAAAGAAGTAGTTTAGAAAAAGGCGATGATCCAGAAATTATGAGATATATAAATGATCACAAACATGCCCGGGTTTTACTTAGTAAAGCTCTTGAGGACTTAAAGGCCAGAGAGTCTTTGTATGCTGCAGGTGCTTTATCCCTTAAAGAACTGAATGAGTATCAGCAAACGGTCAATGATAAGGAAAAAGCCGTTTCTGATGCAGTTTTTTCGGAAGAAAACACTAGGAAAAAAATTCAGCAAGAGCTAGACCAACTTCGAACCTCAATTGATCAGAAAAGCCTTCAAGTTACCTCTAAGGAGCTTGAACTTGAAGCAATGCAGGAAAAGATGAACAAAAGCTACATAAAAGGTAATGAGATTATCGCAGATGTTCCCAATGGAGTAGTCACTGATCTTGGCTGCACTCAGGGAGATATAATTATTGACCCGGAGAAAAAACTTTTGAGTATTCTCAATAAAGACAGCGTTTTGATTGAGGCAAATGTGGCAGAAGAATTCATTAAGGATGTAAAGATCGGCGCAGAAGTTACCATAAGCCCGGACGCCGATAAATCACGAACTTACAACGGAAAAGTTTTATTTATTGCAGAGAAAGCAGTTCTGAAAAACAATGAAACGACTATTCCTGTTCGCATATCTATTGAAAATCCAGATGACTTTCTGCTTCCTGAATTTAATGTCGTTGTAAAGATAAGTTTCGATAGTACAAAGGTTGATGCAAAAGAATAATCAAGGTGCTACGAAGGTTCTTGGTTTAGGACTGGGGAGTTTCTTTAGGAGTGATAAGATTGGGCATAATCCTCAAGTTTATATTTAAAAGTATCGGCGAAAAGAAACTGCGGACTTTTCTGATCGTTTTATCAATTGTATTATCCTCGGGAGTTTTTTTTGCCTCAATAGCTATTTCAGGGAGTCTAGAGGAAATGATTATCAAGGGAATTAAAGATTCAATTGGTAACGCGGATATAATAATTACGCCCACCGAAAAATCTTCTTCCCCGTTTTTCTATATGAATAAAGCAGAGATATACAAAGATCGTACAGAATATATTATTGGAGAGATTCAGCAAAATGCAGTTTTCAAACCCAATAGGAATGAAGAAATAAGCATTAACTTGACAGGAGCATCTATTGAAGATCTCCAAGCAATGAACCCCTTTACAATTGAGCAACAGCATAATTTATATCCTTTTGAGGGCAGGAAGATCTTCATTGGTAAATCAGCTGCAGAAAAGTATCAATTGAATGTAGGAGACAGCCTGGAACTGGAATTAGGACAAGGACAACAAACCTCTAGACAAAAGTTCACGGTCAGTGGAATAGGCTCCTCGACGGGCTTTTTTAAAGGAACTTCAAAATCAATCCCTGTAATAGTACCCAGGGACTTCTTAAGTAATTATAATAATGCACGAGGTAAGGTAGGGACAGTCTATATTAAGCTGCTTAAGCCTGAAGATAAACAAGAAATGATCCAGCTGTTGTCTAATGACTATAAAGACTACAGGGTTTTTGAACTATTCCCTTTTGAAGAAATAAAGCAGGAAACTTTGATGATATCTGCTGTATTTTTGATGTTGTCATCCATTGTCTTTTTTATGAGCATATTCATTATTTACTCATCATTTAAGGTGATTACGACAGAAAAGCTTCCAGTCATAGGAACCTTTAGAAGTATTGGGGCTACCAAAAGGATGACAAACTTCTTATTATTAGGAGAAAGTCTTCTTTATGGTATCGTTGGTGGCATTTTAGGATGTGGAGTAGGAGTAGGGATCTTATATCTTATGTCTTATGCCTTAAGTAGAATGGTTAATGGTTCTGAAGGAATGGAATTTCAAACTACAATTCAGTTTTCGGGATTGAATTTTGTACTTGCCTTTATGATGGCAGTAGTTCTTTGTTTTGTCAGCTCAATCATCCCTATCTTAAAGGTATCTAAAATCCCAATCAAGGATATCGTTCTGAACTCAGTGCAAAAGAATACTACACGAAAAAGGTTATGGCTGATACTGGGCCTAGTATTTATGGTAGTTGCTTTGGCTTCTTCCTTTATTGAAGCAAAGGATTTAAGACCGATCTTTGGCAGCGTAGGAATGATAATGACTCTTACTGCTATCGTAATGCTTGTACCCTATATTACTTCCGTTTTTGTAAAGATCTTTGAAATCTTGTATGTTTTTATCTTTGGGAACATAGGTATACTTGCGGCTAAAAATTTGAGAGAAAATCAGAACATTATTAATAATATTTCTATGCTGGCAATAGGCATAGCTTGCTTACTTCTAATCAATACAGCCAGCTATGATAATGTCATAAGCATAACAGATCAGTTCAAGAATTCTTTATATGATATCGAAATGTATACGAATAAAGCAGATAGGAATATTGAGAAGCGCTTACTTATTATTGATGGTGTACAAGAAGTATATGGGGATTATGAGGCTTATGGAATAGAACTGACAGATAGAAATGATCGGATATCTCGCCTTAAAGGGATTGATAAAAGCAAGATTTTAGATTTCTGGAATATCGAGATGAATGGAGATATTGATGGAACCTTTGAAAGGCTTGATGAAGGTCGCAATATTTTAATAACACATACATTAAGAGAAAAATTGAATTTAAAAGAAGGGGATCTGGTAAACTTAAAATTAAAAAGTGGCGAAAAGGGTTATAAGGTGATTGGATTTTTCGATGATTTTGCAACAAGTAAAAATATTGGATTGATATCTCAAAGATTTTTTAAAGCTGACATGCAGTATAAGTATTATTCAAGTATTTATATTAAGACATCCAAAAATCCTGAAGATGTGCTAAAAAAAATCGAGGAAGAATTTATAAGACTAAAGCCCTACTTACAGACAAAAAACAAACTTCAAGAAGAATATTTGAGTTCCAATCAGCAAGTAACTTTACTGATGTCGGGTTTTTCGATTCTAGCAATCGTCATTGGTGTTTTTGGAGTATTGAACAATCTGCTAATAAGTTTTCTTGTCCGTAAACGTTCTCTTGCTGTTTTCAAATCAATAGGAATGAGCAAAGTTCAAACGATTAAGATGATTTTTATTGAAGCCCTCACAGGCGGTGCGATAGGAGGACTTTTAGGCGTAATAGCAGGAACCTTAATGATTGTTATTTTAGCTGGAACAAACAACTCAAAGAACATACATTTCCCGATAAGTTCCTATATAATATACGTTTTTGGTGGTATAATTCTAATGATTATTGCCTCAATAATTCCTGCCCTAAAATCCTCAAAACTTGATATAGTCTCGTCCATAAAACTTGAATAGATCCACTGCACAAGAAATATCATATCTGAGAAGTTATTAGGTATAGATCACTAATGAGGCTCGATGTTTATTGTTAAAAGGAGATTTAAGAAATGTTATTAATTGAGATTTTGAAAGCGATTATTCTGGGTATCGTGGAGGGAGTCACAGAGTGGCTGCCTATTAGTAGTACGGGGCATATGATTTTAGTCGACCAGTTTATACAGCTTAATATGAGTGAAGCTTTTAAAGAGATGTTCTTTGTTGTTATTCAACTTGGGGCAATCATTTCGGTCATCGTTTTATATTGGAAAAAGCTAATTCCGGTATCCTTTACAAAGAAGGCATCTATAAAATACGATACAATCATACTATGGTTAAAAATTCTTACTGCCTGTCTGCCAGCGGCAATTATTGGTCTGTTGTTTGATGATCAAATTGATGCTCAGTTTTATAACTATCAGACCGTTGCTGTTACGTTAATTTTGTACGGGATACTGTTTATCGTCATCGAAAATCGAAACTCGAAATTAAGACCAAGGATCAATAATTTAGCGCAAATCACCTATAAAACCGCTATGATCATTGGAGTGTTTCAAGTTTTGGCACTAATCCCCGGCACATCCCGGTCGGGTGCAACTATTTTGGGGGCTATCTTAATCGGTACATCCAGAACGGTTGCTGCAGAATTCACCTTTTTCTTAGCTATTCCAATTATGTTCGGGGCAAGCCTCCTTAAAATATTAAAATTTGGTTTAGTGTTTACTAATGCTGAACTTGTAATTTTATTAACTGGAATGGTAGTTGCTTACATAGTATCAATATTATCCATCAAATTTTTAGTGGGATACATTAAGAAGAATGACTTCAAGGCCTTCGGTTGGTATAGAATTATATTAGGAATTATTGTACTGCTTTATTTTTTCATTATGAGTTAGAACCAATCAATCTAAGACACCTGTTTCTTAAGCGGGTGTTTTTTATTTTGCTTAGGTGGAGTTAGAGTCCTCTAAGTCTCTATGTACCCTTTAGTTGAAGGGGTTCACTGTATTATTACGCGGTAATAATTTTCTTCGAGGAGCTTTTTGAGGGTCATGACCTGAGCTGCGTCGATGGTCTCTAACTCCAGTTCTACCTTTGCGTAACTGATGGGTATATCTAAGGTTTCTCGCCGATGTGAAACGGCAAGCACATTCGCCCCCTTACTCGCAATTAACTGTAAGAGTTGGGCTAGAGCACCGGGGCGATCACTAATAACAGTCGTAAGAAAGCACTTCCGACCATTTTTAACGAGTCCTTTGTCAATGGTGCGAGCCAGGATATTAACATCGACGTTGCCGCCGCTTAGAACTGCAACGATTTTGCGATTTTTGTAATGTGTCAACCTATGTATTATTCCCGCAGCAGAGGCGGCCCCTGCGCCTTCGGAAACAACTTTAGCACTCTCTAGGAATAATAACATTGTACTGGCAATTTCATCCTCATCGACGGCTACTATATCGTCAACATATTTACTTACAAGTTCAAAGGTAAGTTTACCAGGTGTTTTAACAGCAATCCCATCAGCAATGCTTGGAGTTCCATTAACTGTAATTAGGTGCTTGTTGTTAATCGATTCTAGCATTGAAGGATTATTTTTACTTTGGACACCGACAATCTTGATGGCTGGATTTATAGTTTTGAGTGCCAGGGCAACACCTGATATTAATCCGCCTCCACCAATTGGCAAGACGACAACTTCGACATCAGGCAGATCATCAAGAATTTCCAAGGCGATAGTCCCTTGCCCGGCAATCACCAGTGGGTCATTAAAGGGGTGTATAAATGTTGCTTGGGTTTCCGCCTGAATGCGTCGTGCTTCATTGTAGGCCTCATCGTATGCTTCGCCGTGCAGAATAACTTCTGCACCATACTTGCGTGTGGCAGTTACTTTGGAAAGGGGAGCGTGCAAAGGCATGACAATTTTTGCTTCGATTCCGTAAATTGCGGCGGCTACTGCCACCCCTTGAGCATGGTTGCCAGCTGAAGATGCGATCACACCCAGTGCCTTTTCTTGGTCAGTCAAGTTAGCAATTCTATTGTACGCTCCTCTAATCTTGAAAGACCCGGTGCGTTGTAGATTTTCCATCTTGACGAAGACCTGATTACCACTCATATTACTTAAACGAGGATTAAATACTAAAGCTGTTTTATAGGATACTCCTTGGAGCGTAGTTTTGGCATTTTTAATATCTGCTAGAGAAATATTCATAGAGTGGTTCCTTCCCTTGTAATTTATATATTCAAGCTATGTGAACATGAAATTACCTTAGTTTGTTCATTCGGAGTATGATCTATGAGAAAAAATCATTTTTGCCCACCTCGCAGCTCAAACCGCACGGATTGGCAATGCGAGCAGGACATTGAAACGCATCCTTACGTACATAAAGATAGTCAGAACATCCAGTGTTCTGACTATCTTTATGTGCATATTTTATAAGTTTAACTATAACCCATTATTATTCAGTGATTCCAAAGCCTCTCATAGCGTGTATTATGTGGAGTTTCATTGCGGTTTTTGCTCCTTCAGCATCTCTTTTTGATAAAAACTCCATAATCATACGATGATCATTCAAAGTGTTTTGAATCATTTCTTCATTTGTGTCAGATAATAGAACTCCCTTGTCAATCGCTTGATAGAGGATAGGCATCAGCCGATTCATAAATTCATTGTGGGTCGCCTTAGCTATGGATTTGTGAAATGCTTGCTCTGCCTCGGTTCGATCTTCCTTTTTTAGAATTAATTCTTCTTCGAGTCTGCCATAATATAAAATTCGTTCCAGTTCCCTATCGTTGGCCCGTTTAGCTGCATAATAGGCTGATTGAGGCTCAAAGATCAGACGCATTTCATAGAGATCCTTTACGTCTGGTTGGAGTGTGGAAAGTTCTTTAAGGCCTAAATCTTCATTCAAATCAAGATTATTCTTAACAAAGGTGCCTTTACCACGATAAATCTCTAAAACATTATGTGCAACTAAAATACGGATAGCTTCGCGTAACGTAGTGCGGCTAACTTGTAGAACTTCAGATAGTTCAATTTCGTTAGGGAGTTTGTCTCCTGAGCTGAATTTCTTATCTATAGTAATCATTGCCAGGATATTATCCGCTACATTTTCTGCCAGACTTCTTTTTTTCCTTGTCATGACGGCCCCCCCTAAAGTGAATACTATTAATACTGTATCCCAATATCTTTAAAAAGCAAGTCTAAATTCCTAAGTTTATAAATTGATAAATTCAAAACAAAAAGGCAACCATCAATTCATTAACTTGATGATGCCCTTTTTGTTAGCAGAGAGACTTTGTATAATTCATCGTTTCTATGAAATTTAACAAGTTAAACTAAATTTTCAAAAGCAGATCCATTAAGCGTTGAGAATTGATTTTTGGATGTTTCATAGGCTTCTATGGCATCATCCATTAGGAATGTTGACTCTTCTTTGCTCTTGTAGTGCTTTTATTGTTTTCGATATAGTGACTATTCAGTAAGGATGATGCTTCTGAACTGATGGATGAAATGAACCTATAAGCCTCCTTTACTTTTTATAAGTTTCTTTAGTTATCGATTGTAATTCTTTGAGTTAAGTTTGAAAACGCTTAAGTTGTTACTTAAAGTTTAAGCCATGCTTATTTAGGCGGTATAGGAGAGTTGGACGAGAAATCCCCAGATACTTTGCAGTCCTGGTCTGGTTATAATTATTCTTCTCTAAGGCTTTAATTATTAGACGTTTCTCTAACTCTTCTAGAGAAAAACCTCCTTCAGGAAGATTGATGATAGGATCTGAAGTGGCCTTCTCAAAGTTCTCTAGTAACTCGCTGGGCAGATGTATTGGCAGAATTTCATTGTTTTGGCAAACAATGAGTGGTCTTTCAATGGCATTTTGCAATTCTCTTATGTTACCTGGCCAATCATATCGAGTCAGAATTTTCATGGCTTCAGGAGAGATCTTCTTTGTATGGGAAGGATCAAATTTTCCTAAGAAATGATTAACTAAGAGAGGGATATCGTCTTTACGCAATCTTAAAGGCGGCATTTTGATTTGCATCACGTTTAAGCGATAATAGAGATCTTCCCTTAAGGTTCCACTAGCTATGGCTGTGGAAAGTTCAGCGTTAGTGGTAGCAATGACCCTTACATCGATTGGTATTGTTTCGGTTCCCCCGACTCTTTCAAAACATCTTTCCTGTAAGACCCTGAGTAATTTTACTTGCATGCTTATCGGCATGTCGTCGATTTCGTCTAAGAGGATTGTACCTTTATCAGCCATCTCGAAACGGCCTTTTTTTCTAGTTGTCGCACCGGTAAAAGCCCCCTTTTCATGCCCAAATAGTTCACTTTCCAACAGGTGTTCAGGAAGAGCGGCACAGTTCACCGCTATAAAGGGCATATTTGCCCGGTTACTGGCTTTGTGGATTTCTACAGCTGCAACCTCTTTACCGGTTCCGCTTTCGCCGGTTATCAAAACTGTTGCATTAGTTTTGGCAACCTGCTGTATTAATAGGGCAACTCCTTTAATGGCATCACTTTGCCCAATCATTTTCCCGTATTTCTCGCCTAACTCTTGACGCAGGTAACTTACTTCAAGTTCCAAATTAGATAAATGCAGAGCCTGTTTCACTTGGATTTTTAATTCGTCCAGTTTAAAAGGTTTGGTTATATAATCGGTAGCCCCAATTTTCATAGCTTCAATGGCGGTCTCAATAGTTCCGTGAGCAGTAATCATAATCACCGGCATATTTGGGTTTATGCCTTTGAGCCTTTTTAAAACTTCTAGGCCATCAATATCAGGCATCTTCAAGTCTAGAATAACCGTAGATGGTTCGGTTTCAAGTGCCAATTCAATACCTTGTAAACCCCTTGTTGCAGTAACAACTTGATATCCCTCGTGACTTAACGCCCTCTCTAAGGCCCAACACATTCTCTCTTCATCATCAATTACCAAAATTCTTGGAATCAAGAATATCACTCTCCTAAGCAGAATTAGGGTGTCACTGGTAGTTTAATTGTAAAGGTTGTGCCATTGTAAGGAGTGCTGTCCACTTCGATCATTCCACCATGCAGCTTAATGCTCTGATAAGAGATAGATAGGCCTAATCCGGTACCGGCTTGCTTAGTAGTAAAGAAGGGGTCAAATATTCTATGAATATCATCTCCCGAGATCCCTTCGCCTGTATCAGCCAAACTAACGATAACCATATCATCCGTTTGTTTTGTTTTAATATCTAAATTACCACCGGAGGGCATAGCTTCAGCAGCGTTCACGATAATATTTACGAATACCTGTTTAATTTTTTCGGTATCCGCCAAGATTTGTGGGAGCTTAGGATCTAGGTGAAGTTGAACTTTTACCTTTTGTTTTCTTAACATTGCTGCTGAAAATGATAGGACTCCCATAATTAGATCATTAATAGAACATTCTCGAATAGAAACCTTAGTCGGACGTCCAAAGTCTAACAGTTCTTGAATTACAGAGTCTTGTCTGTCCACTTGTTCATCAATTGCCAGGGTGTATTCCTCGATACCGCTCATCTGAGAATATTCCTGTTTCATAAGGTCGACTAAAGTCTTAATAATGCCGATAGGATTTCGTAATTCATGAGCTACACCTGTAGCTAATTGTCCTAGAGCTATAAGATGTTCAGATTGCCTTAGTTGATCTTCCAAACGTTCCTTTTCACTTAAATTCTCGGCCATGCGATTGACAGCCCGGGCCACCTCGCCCAATTCACCAGACATTTCCGGTAATAGGTGGTGTATATCATATTCCATACGGTGTAACCCTCTTTTCAAGCGATCTACTCCAGTGGTAATATTGCGTATTGTTCTTAGAGTAGCAAACATGACTAAGGCTAATACGCCTAATGTAAAATACCGGAGTAATTTTCGATAGAAGCTGCTTTGATAAAAAAAGGGGTTAAGGCGTTCCCCGGCCCACATAACTGCAACCACTTTTCCTTTTAGGACAACGGGTGAAATGTATTCTACAACTTGATCATCAAAGGACCCGGAGATTCGAAAGAGCGGCTCTTTACCCATTTCTGCAGCTACAAGGCCCGATTTGGTACTGGCGAATATTTCTTTCTCTCTCTGGGTTTCTTCGTCGGGGGATAGGTTTCGATAATTATGTAAAAAACCCAATACTGTAATCTTTTCTGCTTGCGGAACATATAAACCGAAGCGAATACCAGAATTTGACGGAATATAAGGTTCTACAACTTTTGTGAACTCGTTGTGAAGAAGGTTAGGGGATAAACCTTCAGGTTCAAACCCCAAAGAGTCAAGATTTACAGAGAGTTCTTGATTAGTGCTTTTTACTAAAGCCGCAAGCCTCTGTTCCTTATCAAAAAAGATTACTTGGTCAGTTTGAGAAGCAAAGAAAATGTCGTACATTAAGGCTAATAAAGGGATGAGCATAATGAATGCAAAAATTGTAACCAGCTGATTGGTAAGGCTTTTTCTCTTGAACGATGATAGGAAATCCTTATGGATGCCCAAAACAAAGCCACCTCCAACTACCAATGGGTTCTATTAGTGAATTATATAATACATTTGACTGTAGCAAATGATACATGTAGGCGGAATTTAAAGAAAACATCTAATAATCTAAGCAATAGGGAGAAATAATCAGGTTAATCAAAGAATTTATTGTTACTATTTAAATGGGGGAGTATAGCATTTGCTACACTTCTTTTTTTAATGGTCATAATAAAAGCACAGAATATCAGCTAATTGACGTTGGCACAGTATTTGCTATATAGAGAATTATATCACAAACTAAGGAGGGGGGATATCTCTTTAAGTCTAGGTTTTTTACACTAAACAACAAAGGAGAGATTGGTATGAGTGAAGCGGTAAAAACGAGCTCTTTAAAAACTATCGTCTATCTGGGATTATCGATCTGTGCGTATGTATTGATTTTCTTTAATATTGATCAATTAAATGGTTTCTATTTAAGCAAAGGAATTATTCCAGCTGTTTGCCTTTTAGGCACTGTCATCGGAATCGCTTTTTTGTACGGGACAGCGATATCTCATACTCTAAGCATACTAGGCTTAGAAAGCAAACATTAGAAAGGGGGCTTCACCTATGGCTGGAGAAGCGGTTAATCTAGTTGGAGAGGTTATGCGGTTTATAGATATTACTCCTAAAACAGGACTATCTATGATAGGGCTTGGTTTTCTAGGAGGGACATTAAGTGGCTTTTTAGGAAGTGGTGGTGCCTTTGTAATGACACCAGGCATGATGGCCTTGGGAGTTCCTGGTATCGCAGCAGTAAGTACAAATCTTGCTCACAAATTTGGTAAGGCAATGGTTGGGGCAAGGAAGCACTCTAAGATGGGCAATGTAGATGTTAAGCTTGGCGTGTTTATGGTTGCTTTTCTTTTACTTGGAGTTAGGTTGGCAGTTATTCTAAATGAGTCAATCTTCGCCAGTATGGGTAAGGAAGGTTCGAACTTGTATATTAGTGTAGTTTTTGTGGTTCTGTTATCCGGTCTCTCGGTTTTTATTTTAAGAGATATTTCCAAGCCAAACTCTAAGAAGGGTTCAAGTGAACCGTCGGGATTGGCTGCTAAATTATCAAGCTTAAATATTCCTCCTATGATTTATTTTAAAGTTGCTAATGTTCGTGTCTCCTTATGGCTCGTTGCTATTATCGGTTTGGCAACCGGATGGTTAGCTGGAACCGTAGGTGTAGGAGGATTTATTGGAGTTCCAGCCATGATATATCTGCTAGGTATCCCTACAATGGTGGCTGCAGGGACAGAATTATTCCTAGCTATTTTCTCAGGCGCCTCAGGTTCCTTTCAGTATGCCATGAATGGTTTTGTCGATATTCGGCTAGTGTTACTACTGTATTTGGGATCTCTATTAGGACTCCACATTGGCGCCAATGCCACTAAAATGGTTACTGAATTACAAATTAAATTTGTAATGGCTATGGTCATTGGCATGTCTGCTTTAAGCAGAGCCTTCGCTATTCCTAAATATCTGACTGACCTGCATATGATGAACCTATCTAATGGAGTGGCTGGTTTTCTTGATTTGGCAGCTACAGTTACTCTGTACGGTGGTGCTATTATAGGCGTATTGATGATAATTAGGTATATCGTGCTATACAAACAGGCCTCAAAAGTAAACTCGCTGAGTTCGGTACAGAGTAAACTTAAGCGTGATCTTGCTTAGTTTAGCTTTCATTAATTTCATAGATCGAGGTGATGATATAGATGAATCAAGGAAATCTCTTTAAGGTACTTCTTTATTTTGACGGTACTCCGCATTCTTTGTCAGCTGCAGTTTACACAGCAGATTTACTAAACAGAATACCTCATATGTCTCTAACTATCGTACATGCACAAGAGAGTATTGAGGGGGGATCTATACCGAAGGAATACAATTTGATGGGGCTTTGGTCGTCAGACCTCTGCCCGATGAAACCAGAAGTTAATAAAGCAAGTCAGGATTCTAAGATTATAGCTAAAATTAATCAAATATTCTTTGAGGCGGGGCAGAATGTTAATCAAAAAGTTATCTTTGCTAATTCGAATATTCCAGATATCGTAGACGCAATCATTGATTATTCGACCAAACAGAGACATGAGTTGATCATCATGGGTACAAGAGGGCCAAGCAGCTTTAAGGGCTTAATGCATGGAAGTTTAGCACATAGTGTCCTGAATAAATCTAAAATACCGGTATTGCTGATTAAGAAACTGCCTCAGGAATTTATTGATGAGTTTTGCTCTTCTTCATCAGAAAAAAATGTTCGTCGCAAAGGGCGAAGAAATCATTTATATGAGGTGAAAACAATATAATTGCATTCAGAAAAAGTCTAGGAGAGTAATAATCGCCTAGACTTTTTCTGTGGGTTCTTTACAGCTACACCTAGGGAATAGAATAGATAATTAAAAGGATATGACTTAGAAAGGGAAAAGCTGTATAATATCCATGTAGATTATGTTAAAACCTGGATTTAATGTATGTATGGGGGTATTTTCTGAATGGCCAATCCTGGATTTCTGATAGTTGTTACTATAGTCTTTTTAGTTTATGGTGGGCTCAACTACTACATAGGTCTGCGTGGATGGCAGGCTCTGTTTAGCTATGTTCCAGTTTTTAATTCCAAGGTATATTGGACAATCTTCTTGCTGCTTTCCTCGGCTTACTTATTCAGTAGGCTATTCGAGAAATTTCTTCCAATAGTCTTACATGAAATACTAACTGTTATAGGGGCTTATTGGATGGCCTGTATACTCTACTTTCTAATAATAATATTGCTGCTGGATCTCCTCCGAGTGTTGAACCGTTGGCTCCACCTTGTACCATTAGGAATTAAACAGAGTTTAAACCCTGTCTTGGGGCTGGCTGTTTTCGTATTAGTAATAGGAATTATTAGCTATGGAGCCTGGAATGCCCGTCATCCACGAGTTAACCATTATGACCTAACAATTGCAAAGCAAGCAGGAGCTTTAAAGAAACTTCATGTTGTCATGGTTTCGGATATACATCTTGGAACAATTATTCAGAATGATCGCCTTACCAAGTTAGTCGACAAAGTTAATGATTTGAAACCCGACTTGATTCTTATGGCGGGAGATGTGTTTGATGAAGATATTGAATCCAAAAATAAACAGCAAGTTGCTGATAACTTCCGCAGGCTTTCATCAACTTATGGGAGTTTTGCTGTGTTAGGTAACCATGAATATATCGGCGGCAATGCCAATCAGGCAATAAAATATCTAAATGAAGCAGGAGTAAAAGTGTTAAGGGATAGTTCGGAAGAGGTTGGAGGGAGTTTCACGCTTGTAGGGAGAGATGATTTATCGGGATCACGCTTTAATGGAACGAAGCGAGAAAGCTTAGCAACTCTGATCCAGGGGATAAATCCCTCTTTGCCAATTATTGTAATGGATCATCAACCCTCTCATTTGGAGGAACCGGTTGAACAAAAGGTAGATCTTCAGGTTTCTGGACATACTCACAATGGGCAACTATTTCCTATTCAATTTATTACACGGAAAGTTTTTGAACAGGATTGGGGATATCTGCGCAAAGGGGACTTTCAACTCATAGTATCATCGGGCTATGGGACATGGGGGCCTCCGATTCGAATAGGGAATACCCCTGAGATCGTGGATATTACAATAACATTTAAATAGTAAGGTTAAATGAGCTCTGGAAGAGGTTGGCTTCCAGAGCTTATTGTTTGTGGCGCTATAGAGCGAATGACTTATCCGAAAATTCTCGTTGACGTATAAGGAGATTAGTGATAACATAAGTCCAAACGATGGTGATATTGATTATCAATTGCAAGCACCTTTTTATAATAAGGAGTTGGAAGAATGCCTTTAACTATGTTATCACCGGGTAAAGAGGCTGTAGTTGAAGCATGTAGAGCTAAAGAAACAACTAAAAAGTTCCTGGAAGGTCTGGGGATTATTCCTGGGGTTACGATATCAGTTATTTCCGAGTTTAGCGGCAATCTAATTGTGGCCATCAAAGGATCTAGATTGGCCTTAAATAGGGGAGTTGCCCAGCAAGTAATGGTTCATTCGTGAGTTTTGGAGGAGGTAAATGTTTTGGAAAGAACTCTAAAGGAGTTAAAAAATGGTGAGAAGGGCCTGATTGTGAAAGTCTTAGGTGAAAAGGGTCCTATAAAAAAACGGTTAATGGATATGGGTGTGACCCGGGGGGCAGAAGTATTAGTAAGGAAAGTAGCGCCGCTTGGCGACCCAATAGAAGTCAATATTCGGGGGTACGAATTAACCCTGAGAAAGGCAGAAGCCCAAAATATTATAATAGAATAAGGATTGCTCCTGCTTAAAGAGGAGTAATTTTTTTAAGGCATAATTGAGAATGGTTATCGATATCTGGGAGGAGTTGTGGAGTAGTGTCGTTAAAGTTTGCATTAGTGGGGAATCCGAACTGTGGAAAAACTACATTATTTAATGAAATTACTGGGAGCACTCAGCATGTTGCAAACTGGCCTGGAGTTACTATCGAAAAAAGAGAAGGAAAAGCTAAAAGGTTAAAAGAGGATGTTCTGATTATTGACCTTCCGGGGATCTATTCATTATCCCCATATTCTATGGAGGAAGTCATAGCCAGAGATTACATTGTTAATCAAACTCCAGATATTGTAATTAATATCGTTGATGGTACTAATATAGAAAGAAACCTCTATCTAACCACCCAATTAATTGAATTAGGGGTAAATGTTATTGTTGCTCTAAACATGATGGATTCCGTAGATGCCAAAGGGGATAAGATTGATCTGGCTACCCTGGAATCTTCACTGAATCTACCAGTAGTGCCAATCACTGCGAGCAAAGGTAAGGGCGTAAAAGAACTTTTGGATAGAGCTCTTAGTGTAGCTCAAACAGCATCTTCGGGCCATAGTTCTCCCCAGCTTCAAGAGATACATAATAAAAGTATCATAGCAAGTATTGAGGAAATTGAAAGCACGATTTTACCGGAACTTGAGAGTGAGGTGCAAAATCCCCGCTGGACGGCCTTAAAGCTTTTAGAAGGGGACGAGAAAGTTCAAGAAGCATTGAAGGTTCCGGCTTCATCGTTAATAAGGCTTAAAGGGTATCAGGAAAGATTAGAAAAGAATTTTGATATGGATATTGAGACAGTTATTGCCGACAGCAGATACCAATTCACGACGAAGGTTGCACGCAAAGTTGTTAAGAAAAAAGCAGATAACACACACCTAACCATTTCAGATAAAATTGATAAAGTTGTGACCAATAGAATATTAGCGATTCCATTGTTTCTAGCGCTGATGTTTGGAATATTCTCTATAACCTTTGGTACCATCGGCTCATCTACCATTGACATTGTGGACGTGTTGGTGAACGAAACAATAGCAGGCTTTGTTTTGACCGCCCTTGAAGGAGCGGGAGCAGCAGTTTGGCTGCAGGATCTCATTGTAGGCGGGATTATTGGCGGTTTGGGAAGTATGTTAGTATTCGTGCCGCAAATCATGATCTTATTTTTCTTTCTATCCGTTCTAGAGGACACTGGATATATGGCAAGAGCAGCCTTTGTTATGGATCGACTCCTGAGAAAGCTGGGCTTGAGTGGAAAATCGTTTATTCCCATGCTGATAGGTTTCGGATGCACCGTTCCGGCGGTCATGAGTGCAAGAACTTTGGAAAATGAAAAGGATCGGCGCTTAACAATCATGCTTGTCCCATTTATGTCCTGTGGAGCTAGGCTACCCATCTATGCTTTGTATACTGCTGCCTTCTTCGCCAGCAATCAAACCGTGGTAGTATTCTCCCTTTATATTTTAGGTATTATTGTAGCCATTTTGTCAGGAATTTTGCTTAAAAAGACTATCCTTAAAGGAGAGGTAGCACCTTTTGTAATGGAGTTGCCTCCCTATAGAATTCCCACATTAAAAGGCTTAATGATCCATATGTGGGATCGTGGCAAAGGTTTTGTCAAAAAGGCTGGGACGATAATCTTTGCGGCGGCTGTAATAATCTGGTTTTTACAGTACTTTAACTTTTCGTTCCAAGCGGTTTCGGAACCAGCTGAAAGTATGCTCGGTTCGATAGGTGGTGTTATTGCTCCTGTTTTTGCTCCGCTAGGTTTTGGAGACTGGCAATCTGCTGTTGCTCTGCTTACTGGGTTTATCGCCAAAGAAGCGGTTGTGTCGACAATGGGTATCCTGCATGGTGTGGCAGAGGCTACTGAAAGCTCAACGGACCTTATTACGGCTCTGCAAACGGTATTTACTCCATTAACCGCCTACGCCTTCATGGCCTTCTCGTTACTTTATCTTCCTTGCATGGCAGCTTTTGCAACCATTAAACGGGAGATGAATTCCTGGAAATGGACAATGATTACTATAGGATACTCAACAGGGGTAGCGTGGCTTGTTGCCTTTTTAATCTTTCAAATTGGAAAAATGCTGGGTTTCAGCTAATTAATTAAGGAATGGGTGAATTAAATGATTAATTGGATTATCGGCAGTTTCATCGTCGGAGTGACTGGGTTTATCATTGCAAGGTCAATTGGCAGAATGAGGAAGGGAGAAAGTTGCTGCAGCGGTTGCACTCAAAGTCAGTGTAATTGTACCCAATAAATTTAAGATCTTAATTAAAAATTAAAATAATACAAATGAAAAAAGTTTGTTAGGAGGCGGAAACAATGAGTATCGTGTTAGTTGGTGGTCATGACAGAATGCATAGTGAGTATATGGGTATCTGCAGCAAGCGAGGGCACAATGTAAAAGTCTATACACAGATGCCTACCAAGTTCGATAAAGTAATCGGATCTCCTGATGGAATTGTATTATTCACATCAACAGTCTCTCACAAAATGATTCATACTGCAGTAAAAGAAGCGAAGAGAAAGAAAATTCCCGTGTTTAGAAGCCATAGCAGCAGCGGTGCTTCATTGGACAGACTGCTGGATGAACTTGAAGAAAAAGTCATTGTATAATTACTAAATCTTAAGATAAGCGGCTATAGATAATCTCTAGTGGAGGAAAGGTATGTTTCAATTCATTCAAAGACTATTTCGTCCTCAACACTTCCACGATATCATTGAGTGTCTAGCAGCTGCTCTGGAAGCAAAAGATTTGTACACTAGCGGTCATTCTTCTAGGGTAGGGGATATGTCCTATGATTTAGGACGCTCTATGGGACTAAAAGGGCAGGAATTAGAAAATCTTCATATTGCGGCACACCTTCATGACATAGGCAAGATGGGTATATCTGAAAACATACTAAATAAGAAGGGGAGACTTCTTCCCCATGAATGGGCCCAGATACAAAATCATCCAGAGATTGGTTACAAAATCTTGGCTAAATCAAAGGGTCTTAAGCAAATTGCTGAAATTGTGCTGCATCACCATGAGCGCTGGGATGGGAAGGGTTATCCTAGTGGCTTATATGAAAACAGAATCCCACTAGGTTCAAGAATAATTGGAGTAGCTGATGCTGTTGATGCGATAACTTCGATAAGGCCCTATCGCAAGGCCTTGTCTTGGGAAGAATGCTGGGATGAGGTTGTCTTAAATAAAGGTATACAATTTGACCCTGTTGCTGTAGAAGCCTCGGAAAGACTATGGAAAAAATGGAGAGAACGATCCATGGAATCTGAGAGGAATGAGGGCGACTCTAAATTGGCAGTTGTAGCACTTCATTCGAAATGTTGAGCTTAGGCTATGTACTATCAATGAAATTTTTCGATTTAAACAAATAGTAGACACGCCACTTTCAAGTAAAAGTGGGTGTCTACTATTTGTTTATACTTTAGAATGTCTGTTTATCTAAGTGCTTCTGCGATACTCTGACCAAATTCTTGACACTTGATTAGAGCTTCTTCATCAGGATTCCAGGTTACCCGTAACCCTTCATTGAGTAATTCAAACTTAGCGTGTTCTAATTCAGTTGAAATAAGTTTTGTGTTTTCACCACTCCAACCATAACTGCCGAAAGCGGCTCCTCTTTTGTTTTTAAACCCTAAACCTTTAACCATTTCTAGGATTCCGGCAACTGCAAATGAGATACCCTTATTAATGGTTGGTGAGCCGACTAGAATTGCCTTGGATTTAAAGATTTCTGTAATAATATCATTTTTATCGGAATGGGTAGAGTTGCAATTAAATAATTTGACTGTAACATCTTGGTCACTTAATTTTATGCCTGCTGCAATATTCTCTGCCATCTTCCGGGTACTGTTCCACATAGTATCGTAAACAATTGTTATTTGATTTTCTTGATAATCTGAAGCCCATTCTACATACTTATTGACGATCTGGATTGGGTTGTCTCGCCAAATAACACCATGGCTTGGGCAAATCATATCTACTGGCAGATTAAAGCCTAAGATCTCGGTAATTTTGTTGCGGACGAAATTGCTAAATGGCGTTAAAATGTTCGCAAAATATTTCTGAGCTTCCCGATATAACTCCGCTTGATCAACTAAATCATTAAACATGTGCTCTGAGGCCAGATGTTGTCCGAAACCGTCATTACTAAACAAAATATTATCTCCGGTTAAATAGGTGAACATGGTATCAGGCCAATGGAGCATTCTAGCCTCAATAAAAACGAACTCTTTCGAACCAAGGCTTAGTTTATCTCCGGTTTTAACAGGGACGAAGTTCCAATCCTGATGATACTGCCCTTTTAGGGATTTGATGGCATTAGCGGTACAATAAATTGGAGTATTAGGGATTTCCCTCATTAGCTCAGGTAGAGCCCCACTGTGATCAGGTTCTCCGTGGTTAACAATTATAAAGTCGATTGTGTTTAAATCGATTTCTTTCTTTAAATTTGCGACAAATTCTTTGGCAAAGGGCGTCCATACGCAATCAATTAAGGCCGTCTTCTCGTCGCGAACTAGATACGAATTATAGCTGGAACCGTTGTGTGTAGAGAGTTCATCACCATGGAACTTTTTTAATTCCCAATCAATTTTACCCACCCATTGTACATTTTTATTAACTGTAAAACTCATAATATGACCTCCTGAATTTATTTTGTTCGAGTCAGTAATCTTTTAATAATGTTAAGCCTCGGCTAATCTGAAGCAATTACGTCCGTTCTGTTTTGCTTGATAAAGGGCTTTGTCCGCGGCTTCGATTAGGGGTGTGGGAGAATTAGCGAGGTTAGCATGTCCGACAGCTATTCCCAAACTAATCGTTACTTTAGGTATAATAGAGGAAAGACGATGGGGTATTTCTAGGCTTTCTACACTAACACGTAAGGTCTCAGCGACAGTTAAGGCACCCTCCACAGTGGTGTTTGGGAGAACAACCACAAATTCTTCTCCCCCATAACGTGCGATAAAATCTCCTTGGCGTTTAAGAGAGCCTTTTAAGGATGCTACGACTTCTTTAAGGCATTCATCCCCTTGCAAGTGGCCGTAAGTATCATTATACGCCTTAAAGAAGTCGATGTCACATAATATAAGTGCGATAGGTTCTCTGTTGTGTGTCGCTAGTAACCATAGCTGGTTAAGGAACTGATCAAAGTGACGGCGATTAGCTATTCCTGTTAATCCGTCAATGGAGGAAAGAACACTGAGTTCTTGGTTGGCATTTTCTAACTTGAATCTTTCCATAAGTAGAGTGTTTGCTAAAGGTCGGAAAATATACAATCCAAGAAAAGCGAGGGTTATAAGAATTACTAAGCCACTGGTAATCTCTAATAACCTAAGTTGATGAACCTTGGCTTCACTTTCTTTCTGGTGCAAAGATACTATCTGATCCAGAGATTCCAGGATATTTCCACTTTCTCGAAGCAAATATATTAGATGAGAGTTATTAGGCGTAAGTAAGTGTTCAGGATCCTGGGCTAAGGCCAAGGCTTCAGATGAGTAGCGGTTAAGCCGAGAGTGCATATTTACGGGTGGGCTGAAATACATCTCTTGCATTTGAGGTGATAAGCAATGTGATGGAATTATATGAGTACTACCCTCAACTAAGGTTTGGTGATTTGACTGCAGTTGAGCTATTGTTTCCGACAATTGCTGTCTAATCTGCTTGCGATCACTAGTATTTGAACTGTAAATTAGTTGAACACTAAGAAGTGCTGCTTTTTGGGAGAGCCAGCGTTGGCTCCCGCTAATATTAACAAGCAGCGCACTATCAGATTGAGTTGAAATAACTTGGTGCATTGAAAAGAATGTAGCAATTGTAAGCAGGGCTATTAAACTCAAGGCTGAAATGTATGTACGTGTTAGTTTAGATAGGGAAAAAAGTTTCATGTAGTATGCTCCTAAGCTCTGCAATGTCGCAAATGATATATGTAAATTATTCCTTCTACATTGTCATAAAATATTCCTGCCGAAGGGGATGATATGCTTATCCCAAATTGAAATCTTTAATTTAGGATAAGCATGGATGTTGTTCATAAAAATAGGATAGGAATGCATCATTGCATTCCTATCCCTTTATTCTTTCGAATTTGAAGCTCTACTTGGCCAGTTCCGGCAGCCGGTTCTTAATCAATTCAATCATTGTTGGATTTTTGATCTCAATAGGTTTGGTAGCTGGGTCATCTTGGAGATCTTCATATTTCATAGCTCCAAAGCTATGATCTCGAGTGAAGTGTCCACGTTCATCAGTTGGGTTCTTCCACATGAGTTTATCCAGATCAAAGGTTTTACCAGCATGACACTTGACACAGTTGTCAGTAGGTTTGTCTGTCGGAACAGTAGAGCCACTGGCGTTAGCTTTATGTGGAGTATGGCAAGTCAGACACTGATTCATTTGATTACTCTGATTATGCTTGCTAGCAAAGTAATTCCGTGTTCCATAGTGATTATTTGCAATAAAGGTTCCCTCAGCATTCTTGGATGGGTTGCTTTCATGACAACTATTGCATGAAACTCTAGCAACTTCAGAGCTCATTGTTCCCTTCTTATCAGTAGCACTTACATGGTTTCCGCCAGGGCCATGACAAGACTCGCAGGATACACCTAAACTGGGAGATCCAACTTCAATTCCAGGAGCATGGCATTTTCCGCATGTAAAACTTTCGGCAGTCCAGTCATTTTTACCATCTTTGTCGATATCAGCTTGTTTAGCGGGCTCAACGGTCCATTTGTCGTTTGTTTTATGAACTGCCCCAACTCGATAAATTTTTTCTTTAAATCCAGCCGATTCTGGTATTTCGGCAATTATATAATCGTTGACCATTACTCCGTATATTTTCGCCTTGGATAGATCCAGAGTTGTTGAGGTTGGTTTATCTTTGTTAGCTGCATCAAAAATAGTAACTTCGCCTAAAGGTTTTTCTAGAGGAAAATCTGCAAGAGGCTTAAAGGCTTCGTGATGTTTTGTATGAATTACACTGTCATAAGTCTCTGTGTGGCAGGCTTTACATGCATCATCCCCTGCATAGGACACTTGAGGGGTTCCGGTTAACTGTGGTCCCGTTGGTTGAGGTGTTGGAGTTTCATCGGTCTTGTTGCAACCCATAGCTAGTACTGTTAAAAAAGTAAGAGAAATAATTGAAGCGATAAAAGGTTTCTTCCAGTTCATTAAGTCGTTCCTCCTTAATTTAGAATCAATTAAATTCCAATAATTTATTGTGTCGACCAGAATTGGTCAGGAAGACAGGTATTATATTTTTAAGATGTTGATTAAACAACATTGTGGTCTTAGTTTGCTTATAATTTAATCGGATAATGCTTAAAAACAAAAATAATTAGCATGAAATTTATGGAAATTTCCTGATATAAATCGAAGATTCATTTTTCTCAATCAATTTATCCGAAAATTAAAGGTTTTTTGATTCCGTTCGCGAATAATCCTAATTACCAATTCTCTTATTGATTAAGACAGAAAGAAGGGAACTTTGTGCGTTCGCTAAAAAATCAAATCCTTATTATGTTGTTGTCATCGCTTTTTTTACTGGCAGCTTGTTTTCTCGTAGTTCTTGGAATATATATGAAGGATCGAGCAGTGGCGGCAGCGATAATTAAGGTAAAGGCGGATTTGGCTACCTGTGAGGAGATTATTGATAAGACATATCCCGGGGTGTGGTCAGAGAATGATGGAAATCTCTATAAAGGGACGGAGAAAATTAGTTTAAACAATGACTTGGTGGATCATTTATCCAGTTTGACAGGGGATACAGTAACCATTTTCCTTCGAGACACTCGGGTTGCTACAACCATACGTGGTTCAAATAACGAACGAGCAATTGGTACTAAGGTTTCTGAAAGTATTGTGCAGACGGTACTCAAAAATGGTCAAACTTACGTAGGAGAAGCCGATGTAGTAGGACAGTGGTATCAAACAGGTTATGTACCATTACGTGCAGAAAATGGCGACATCATTGGTATTTTTTATGTGGGAATATCTCATGCCTATGAACAGGAGATAATCACTCGGTCTTTGATTACAATGGCAGAAATAGGATTAGCCTTAACTCTACTGGTAGCGTTTGTTACCTGGTTTTTTCTCCAGAAAGTTATTATTTACCCTTTGCACAATATCATGTTAGGGACTCGGGACGTAGCAACCGGACACCTTACTGAGAAGGTTAAAGTGTCTGGAGCGAAGGAAATTGAAGAACTTGAAGATGCCTTTAACCAGATGGTAGAGCAGATCCAATCTCTTACTTCGGAAATGAATCGAATAAACAGCATTAACTCTAGCAATACCCCAACTGAGACGCTAAATCTAACTTCCGCTTATATGCCACCTCCTAACTTCGAGCTCCCAGGGAATACCGGAGATGCAGGATTACCTAAAGGATTACATCAAGCTACTCTGGGTCAGATAGTACAATTTCTTCAGGCGAATAAACGTCCACTCTCCGCAGAGGAAGTTGCAGAAGGAGTTAAGCTTACCAGGGTAACAGTACGTCGCTATCTTGAATTTCTTGAACATTGCGGAGTATTAAAATCTGAGCAGAAATATGGCACAGTAGGGAGACCCGTCAAATTATTCATACCACAGTGAAATAAGACTATTGTCATAGACTTCGCACTAGATTTTAGGCGGAGTCTATTTTGATGCTTAAATAAGGCAAAGTATCATTAGAAATTGTATGCAATACAACAAAACTATTAGATTTCCATAAGGATAAAAATGTAAAATATATCTGATTTGATAAAAAGCTTGTTATTTTCTTAATTAACTTAATTTTCTTTATTGATAAAACGCTTATTTAATGTTCATAAACACGACAGTAAGCTAATAGCGAGGTAAACTGTTCACAGCAATCGAAATTGACAAACAATTTCGATTTATCTGAGAGGATACTTTTTAAAAAATAGACGAAGAGAGGTGAGAAACGGGGTAATAAAAAATCTTTATATAAAGGAGGATTATCATGTGTGAAGCCGGTACACCTAATCAATTTGCCCAAAAGCTGGATAATTATATTGACAGTCTGACCCACAAAAAGGAAAATCTAATCGCAGTTCTTCATTATGCGCAAGAAATATATGGATATTTGCCCGATAATGTGCAATGGCATATTGCTCAGAAGTTGGATATACCCTCTGCTACAGTTTACGGTGTAGTAAGTTTTTATTCATTTTTTACGATGATACCTCGTGGGGAACATGTTGTTAATGTCTGCACGGGTACAGCTTGCTTCGTACGGGGGGCAGAAAAATTAAAAGAAGAACTTGAAAATCAGCTTAAAATTAAGGCCGGAGAGACAACTCCTGATAATCTCTTTACCTTAGAGACATTGCGCTGTGTTGGAGCCTGCGGTCTCGCTCCAGTCATGATTGTCGATGGCAAAGTGCATGGACGCATGCAAAAGCCACAGGACATAAATGAGGTTTTAGCGAAGTACCGTCCGGAAGGATAGACCCATATCTCAATTACCCTGTTTTTTAGAAGTAACCGTCCCCAGTATACGCTCTGAGAAGCGTCACCGAAGGAAGGGAAAGCCATATGAAACTCAAAAGTATTGATGCATTGAATGAATTACAAGCTCAAAACCTTAAACTCCTTGAAACAAGACGGATTATGGATTCCGCTGGAAGCGAAAAAACTCAAGGGCCGGTAAGGCATGTTATGGTCTGTGGAGGACCAGGTTGCCATTCCTCGGGAAGTCCGGGAATTGCCCAACGGTCAGAAGAAGAACTGAACAGATTGGAACTGTCTGAACAGATTAAAGTCTTCCAACCTGGCTGTTTTGGCTTTTGTGAAAAGGGCCCAATGATTCAAATCTTCCCGGATAACGTAACTTATTGTGAGGTCTCCAGTGAAGATGTGACAACTATTGTCGAAGAACACTTCTTGCAAGGAAAGATAGTAGAACACTTGCTTTTTATGGATCCTGAGACTAAAGAGCGTTTTGCTCGCAGCATCCCCTTTTACAACGGACAACTTCGGATAGCTCTTCGCAATGTGGGATATATTGCGCCGGAAAATATCCTCGAATACATTGCCGCAGATGGTTACCAAGCCTTAGCCAAAGTTCTTTTTTCTATGAAGCCCTTTGAGGTTATAGATGTTCTTAAGCAAAGTGGACTACGGGGGCGTGGTGGTGCAGGATTCCCCACAGGTTCAAAGTGGGAGTTCACCCGTAAGAGCCCAGCGGACCAGCGATACATTATATGTAACGCTGACGAAGGAGATCCGGGTGCTTTCATGGACCGCTCAGTCTTGGAAGGTGACCCCCATAGCGTTTTAGAAGCTATGCTTATTGCGGGTGCAGCCATTGGAGCATCCGAGGGATATATCTACGTTCGGGCAGAGTACCCAGCAGCAATTCATCGCTTAAAAATAGCTATAGAGCAAGCCCGAGAATATGGTTTACTAGGAAAAGGAATTTTAGGCAGCGATTTCAACTTTGAGATCGAGCTTAAATACGGAGCAGGTGCCTTTGTCTGTGGTGAAGAAACGGCGCTGATTCATTCCATTGAAGGGGCCAGAGGGGAACCTTCAGTAAAACCGCCATTTCCGGCTCAAAAAGGTCTGTGGGGTAAACCCACTTGCGTTAACAATGTAGAAACCTTGGCCAACATTCCGCCGATTATCCTTAAGGGAGCAGAATGGTTTTCTAACATTGGTACTGAAAAGAGCAAAGGGACTAAGGTCTTCGCTCTAGCAGGTAAAGTAAATAATGTTGGACTCGTAGAAGTACCCATGGGCACAACACTTCGGCAAATCATTTTTGATATTGGCGGGGGAATTAAGCAGCATAAAACATTTAAAGCGGCTCAAACCGGAGGCCCTTCAGGCGGATGCATCCCGACCAAATATCTGGATTCCCCTATTGATTATGAGTCTCTGGCAGCTATAGGCTCTATGATGGGTTCGGGTGGACTCATAGTCTTGGATGAAGATGATTGCATGGTCAATATCGCCAAGTATTTTCTAGAGTTTACGATGGACGAATCCTGTGGTCGCTGTACAGCTTGTCGGGTTGGTACCAAACGTTTGCATGAAATCCTGGAGAAGATCACTGAAGGAAAAGGGACGTTAGAGGATTTAGATAACATGGAAAGATTGTGTAATATCATTAAGGACACAGCTCTGTGTGGTCTAGGGCAAAGTGCCCCCAATCCCATTCTCTCCACCTTAAAGTATTTCCGGGAAGAATATATTGCCCATGTTGTTGACAAGACCTGTCCTGCAGGCGTTTGTAAGAGCCTGCTCAAATACGAAATTACAGATAAGTGCGTTGGGTGTTCCCTTTGCGTTAAGAAATGTCCTATGCATTGTATTACTGGAACAACTAAAAAGCGTCACGTTATTGATCAAGAACGTTGCCTAAAATGTGGGGCATGTATGGAACAATGTCGTGTCGTCGGAGCAATCATCTGCCATTAAGGTATCCCTAAAGGAGGACTCCATATGGATATACAGTTAACTATCAACGACATAGCGCTTAAAGTACCGGAAGGAACAACTATTTTAGAAGCCGCTAGAACCGTAAACATTGATATTCCAACTTTATGCTACTTAAAGCTTAACGAAATGCACTATAATAACAATATTGCTTCCTGCCGTGTCTGTGTCGTTGAAATAGAGGGACGACGCAATTTGGCTTCCTCATGTTCAACCCCAGTTTCCAGCGGCATGGTAGTCAGAACAGACTCATTGCGTGCTATCCAAGCCCGAAGAGCAATGGTTGAACTGCTTCTTTCCGATCACCCAAAATCTTGTTTGACTTGTGCTAAAAACCAAGATTGTGATCTTCAATCCCTCGCCTCAGAATTAGGAGTCCGCCATATCTCTTATGAAGGTGACGAATCTGAGTTTGAGATTGATATGTCAAGTTCCTCCATTGTTAGAGATCCTAACAAATGCATCCGCTGCCGCCGTTGCGAAACAATGTGCAACGAAGTGCAGACGGTAGGTGTTTATTCTGCAGTAGGTCGTGGCTTTGAAACAGTCGTTAAAACAGCTTTTGATTTACCCCTTAGCAAAACTGCTTGTACCTTCTGCGGACAATGTATTGCAGTATGTCCGACGGGTGCTTTAACAGAATTAGACCAGGTTGACAAGGTTTGGAAGGCACTTAACGATCCTAATCAATTTGTCGTTGTACAAACAGCACCGGCTGTACGGGTTGCTTTGGGTGAAGGGTTTGGATTAGAACCGGGGACAATTGTAACCGGCAAAATGGTCGCTGCCCTTCGAAGGCTTGGCTTTGACCGAGTCTTTGATACGGATTTTGCGGCCGACCTAACAATTATGGAGGAAGCAACGGAGCTTGTTCACCGCATACAACATGGCGGACGCCTGCCGCTTCTCACCAGTTGTTGCCCTGCCTGGGTCAAATTCTTCGAACATCAATTTCCGGATTTACTGGATATTCCTTCAACTTGTAAATCTCCGCATGAAATGTTAGGAGTCTTGATTAAAAGCTATTATGCGAGAACTTTAGGCATAGACCCTAAAACAATTACAGTTGTCTCAGTTATGCCTTGTGTTGCTAAGAAATATGAAGCTGCACGTCCGGAACTTTCCCAAGGGGCAGAAACTGCCGACGTGGATATTGTTATCACGACCCGAGAACTTGCACGTATGATCCGAGAAGCAAGCATTCATTTTGACCATCTAAAAGACGAAGAGTTCGATCATCCTTTAGGGGAATCGACAGGTGCTTCTGTAATTTTCGGAACGACTGGCGGGGTTCTCGAAGCTGCTTTAAGAACAGCCTACGAGGTACTCACCGGAGAAACCCTGGAGAAAGTAGAATTTGAGGTTCTTCGAGGAATGAATGGGCTTAAAGAGGCCGTTGTACCAATTGCTGGTCGGGATTATCGGGCTGCAGTCGTTCATGGGTTAGGAAATGCTCGAACAATTCTCGAGAAAATCCAAGCTGGCGAAAGTGATTATGATGTAATAGAAATCATGGCCTGTCCGGGAGGATGTATTGGCGGCGGCGGACAACCCTATCACCATGGAAATTTAGAAATTCTATCCGCACGAGCAGAAGGATTATATCGAGAGGATCGCTCCAAGCCTTTAAGGAAGTCCCACGAAAATCCAGCTATTATTGGTCTCTATAAAGATTATTTAGGTGAACCCTATGGGGAAAGAGCGCATAAATTACTTCATACCAGTTATGTAGCACGGAAGAAAATCTAGTTACTTGTAAGAGTGTAAAAAGTTCAAGAGGAGTAAGCGTCCATTAGGATGCTTACTCCTCTTGTTATGTTTTGGGAAATGCTATTTTGTTGGATAAATCTCTTTCTTTTCTTGCCACGGCAAAAATTTTGCCTCCAATCGGCGAAAACCAAAGTCTAATGATAGGCCGACAAGCCCAATAACCAGAACCCCACTAAGCATTAAATCTGTTTGAGCCATTTCACGGCCCTCCTGAATCAGGTAACCAATACCCTGGGAAGAACCTAGTAGTTCTGCCGCTACTAAGGATCGCCAACAATAACTAAGGCCCAGCCTCATACCGACAAAGACAGAAGGAGCAGCTGACGGGAGATATACTTGGGTAATTAAACCCCAGCGAGAAAGACCATAAATGCAGGCTACTTCTTTGAGTTCTATATCTGTACTGGCGATTCCATGTAAGGTATTAAGAAAGATTGGGAAAAAGGCTGAGTACATAATAATGGCAATCTTTGAAGCTTCATCAATGCCCAACCAGAGGATAAACATAGGAATCCAAGCAATGGCTGGAATTTGTTGAAAAAAGCTCAGGCTGGGTGATAAAAAACTACGTACCCCTGGGAATAGGCCGAGCAAGAAACCAAGTGGAAGAGCCAGACAGAGAGCAAGGCTAAAGCCGATACCAACACGGTATAGACTGGTGCCTATATGCTTTATCAGCAGTCCATTACTAGCGATGGTTAATAGACGATCCCAAATCTGAGAGGGCGGGGGAAGGAGATAGACATTCAGCCAGCCCAAAGCACTGAGTATTTCCCAGATTACCAAAATAATCCCAGGAAGAGCTAAGCCTTGAAAAAGTTTTATCCCAAACCCCATCCTCATTGAGCTAGTTAACGCCCCCGTCAAAGTTTTTGACTTTTCTCGTGGAGTATTTGCGGGAGCTTTCATAAAAAAACCTCCATAATTATGTTGTGGGTAGGTAACTTGGATCAACTAAGTCCTCCACAAGTTTATTAATGTCGACATCAGGACGGATCATTCCTTCCTTTTGCAAAAAGGTAGCGGATGCTTGCAAGTCGGCCTTAACGTCATTAAGGCTCATGTCAAAGTTAAACTCGGGATAAAGGTTTTTCACGCCCTTTATATCCAGTTGATTTTGCTTTGCGGTCATTGCGAATGCTTCTTCAAGGTTTGTTTCGCTCCAGTTGACGGAAGCTTTATGAACTTTTAAGAAACGTTTTACTAGTTCGGGTTGAGTCTGAGCAAATTCGTTGCGCACAGCAATTACGGTCAAGCCGGAAATTAGTCCTTCTGCCGAACGCAATTTTTTAACTTTACCCGTAGCAACGGTTTTGGAAAGTAGTGGTTCAGGCAAAATTGTGGCAGCAACATGTCCTGCTGCAATAGCTGTAGCTGCGGCAGTGGAATCCATATTTACAAGTTGTATATCCTGAGTTGTCAGATTTACTTCTGCCAGAGCTCGAATTAGCATTTCATGAAGCATAGTCCCTTTTTGTAGAGCGATTTTTTTCCCTTTAAGGTCTGCAATAGAGCTTATAGATCCATTAGGGGTTACAACGAGACTTATTCCTTTGGGAAAGTGTGAGTAAGAGGAAACGACTTTGATATCATTCCCGCTAGCTTTTGCTAAGATAACCGAAACGTAATTCAGACTATTGGAAAAATCAAGTGATTTACCAGCTAAGGCTTCTAGTTGATTGCTTGGAACCGGTATATCGTGCCATTTAAATTCTATACCGTCTTTCGCAAACTCCTCTTCAAACATTTGCTTTTCCTTAGCGACAACTGAAGGGATGTTGATGGGCCGGGAGACATAGGAAGCGTTTATTTCTTTGGGTTTATCAGGTAGGGTTTGGTTAGAAGAACTTTGAGGTGCACAGCCAATTAGCAAGGTTGTGCATAAAAGGGAAATAAATAATAGCTTTGAACGAAACATTTAACCACAATCCTTTTTGTTAAACTTAAATTATCCTATTTTTAGTTTAACACACCTAAGGTACATGAAGAGTAAAATGACAAAGAAATTTGAAGTAGATTCAATATTTTCAAATTTCAAACCTTTATACAAAACAACATTTACTTATATAAGTAAAATGGTGGGGTTAGCTATGACTATTTAGTATTATTTTACAACATCAGATTGAAAAACCGAGGTATTGTCTTTGACAAATATCTCAAAGCTTCTTGGCTTTTTACCAGTTAGTTTTTCATAATCATTGGTTACCTTTTTCGCTGTTCCAAGACGAGTCATTAGATAAAGCATGACTGTAACATTGACATATTGCTTGTCAAGTTTGCGGACCTTTACCATATACCTCCAATAGGCATAAATTGATGGTTTGACTTAATGAGACAATATTTTATAGAATTTACGAATGATTGTCCAATTAAAACAGGTAAGTAATTATAAAAAAAAATCCCCACCGGGTGGTGCGGATTTAAGAATTGCGTATATGAACTATAGATCGAAGGTAGAGATTAAGATATAAAAAACAATAGGATCGTTAACCCCCGGAAACAATGGGTAAAAGTCTTATTTCAGAGCCGTCAGCAAGAGAATCTTTATAAGGCTGGCCACAAGGTAAGAGCTTTCCGTCTAGGACTACTAAAGTCATAGAATCCGGGGATTTTCCGGCTGATTTTAAGGCATCTGCCACGGTCATGCCATGTTTAAATTCAATCTTTAGTCCGTTTACTTTTATCATCAGAATTCAAAAAGCACCTCCAATTCATAATCGTTAATATCAAACTGAGAACCGGTTGCGATAGAACGTTCGGTGTAGAAGAAATCAGGGAGTCTGTCATCTTTAATGGTCATTCCCGCCATTTTGTTGAAAGCTCTCTCTGTTAAAAGTGATTTTACGCCAATACTGGTAACACGAAGAAGATCGGCTTTACCGCCAAATAAACCGGCCATCATTTCTGCAAACAACTGTAAATCTGTAACCGTATGGGCAAAGGCAAAAATACACATCATACTATCGGCAAAACTCATAGCTACTTGCAATTTGGTCGAGACATAGGCTTGAGCCGCCCGTCCGGTGTCTTCAAAAGCACGGCCCATAGAAAGCCCTGCAGTATGGTCAGCCCCCATGGGACTTGTGGCATAAGTGATCCCTGTACCCTTGGTGTTGCGGGGATCATAGCCGGCTATTGCTTGGTGTTTTACCACGGGAATGCGTTTGCACCCGAGGCTTTTGCCAACTGCTTCACAGCCATTACCCAGAATATTACCGAATTCTGTGCCCTCTGCCATCTCTTTAAGCAGACCGAGAGCGGCAGCGGCATCCCCCCATGGAATTTTTCCTGCTTCCATGCACACGGCAATTGCGTTGGCGATATCTATGGTATCCACACCCAGATCATCACAAATACGGTCCATTTCGGCAATGGCATCTAAATCGCTGATGTGGCAGTTTGGTCCAAAGAGTGCTACTGTTTCATATTCAAAACCTGAAGTGAGATAATCCCCATTTTTATCATTGTAAACATTGGAACACTGTACGACACAGCCTGGTTGGCAAGCACGCTTATTACGACCGCCCCGGGATTTTAGATTGGACATAAATTTGTTGGATCCAACCTCTGTGTAGTCAGGGAATAGTTTCCCGGAATAATTGTCAACTGGAAGGATTCCGTTGGCACCGGTAACATCGATGGTTGAGATCGTCCCAATGGTTTGAAACGGATCATTTTTTGCTCCTTCAGCAATTAACTTATTAAGCTTCAGACAAGCATCTTTAAATTGGGCTTCATTAGCATATTGCACCTTATAAGGCTCCAATGGCTTCTCAATAACAACAGCCTTAAGTCGCTTACTTCCCATCAGCGCCCCCAGGCCACCTCGTGCAGCGGCTCGGCTTGGATGACCGGTACCGAATTCTGAAACTTGTAGTGAAGAACACTTATAGAGTCGTTCTCCAGCGCTGCCTATGGATACAGTTGCAATCTTGTCTCCGAAACGTTCATCAAGCTTCTTGGCGATGTCGTAATTATTTAGTCCCTCATACATACTTGCATCCTCAAGGGATGCTTTGCCTTCGGCATTGATATGCAAAAACCAGAGACGGTCATCGGCGGGGATTTCCTTAACCACAACCAGCTTAATGCCTTGCTCGGCTAATAGAGAAGCGGCATATCCACCGGCATTACTCTCTTTTATTCCTCCGGTTAGAGGACTTTTACCACCAATAGAGAGTCGGTGTGCAGTGGTTAATTTTGTTCCTGCAAAAATTGTTGTGCAGAAAATAAGCTGATTTTCATTGGACAAAGGGTCGCATTGGGGAGGAACGTTCTTGATCATATATTGAGCAATTAAGGATTTGCCCCCTAGTTCTCGGTACTCGTCATCCAGAGGTTCTTTACTAAGCGTCAGATTTTTCATATCAATGGTTAGTTTTGACCACATAGTTATCCTTCCTTTCAATTATAAAGCCTTTAAGGTAGGTGGAAATTCATCAAGCGTCGTAGGCAGACTTGATCAATTCAGCAATCTTTGGTGTAGGGATACGGTAGGGTGCTAAAGCCAACCCCGTGTCTGCTGCCACCAGTGGTGCAATTTGAACTGCATTTTCAAGAGAAATTCCCAGCTCTTTAAGATTTGGAATCTCTAAGGATTTGATGAGGGTGCGGATAGCCTTACGGGCAATAGCGCCTATTTCCTCGGAGGATGCGTCTTCTGCAACCACCTCTCCTAAACACTCACAGATCATTCTAACTTTATTGAATTCTGTTTTTGCTGTGTATTCAATAACTTCAGGCAAGGTTACTGCACAGGCAATCCCATGGGGAAGATGGAACTGAGCGCCTAAGGTATGACCTATTGAATGACCAACATGAACCAGAGCATTGGTAAAGGCCATTCCCGCATACATAGATGCAAGCAGCATCTGCTCTCGTGCTTCTAGGTTAGAACCCTCACGAAAAGCTACAGGGAGCCATTTACCAATTAATCGAATAGCCTCCCGGGCTAGAGCATCCGAAATTGGATTAGCCTGTCCGCCGGTTAGGGATTCTACTGCATGTGCTAAAGCATCTATACCGGTTGCTGCAGTCATCTTTGGAGGCAGTCCTAAAGTTAGATCAGGGTCCAGAATAGCTAGTGTACCAACACAAACGGGACTTACGACACTGTCTTTTTTATCAAGAGAAGTGCAAGAGACGACACACATATTGGTGACTTCACTGCCCGTACCGCTGGTTGTAGGAATGAAGATCATGGGTACACCAGGGTTAAGAGTCTTTTGAACACCAAAGTACTTCATAATAGGAGGGGGGTTATTAATTAGGACATTTATGCCTTTAGCTGTGTCGATGGCACTGCCTCCCCCAATGGCTACGATGCCGTCAACTCCTTCATTGACCGCCATTGCTGCTGCCGCTTCAATCATTGTATCCGGGGGATCAGGGAGCACCCCATCAAAACAAATAGTTTGGATTCCGGAGTTTTGGATATTTTCCACAATTGTGTCAGCTATGCCAACATCTTTAAGCCCCTTGTCGTAAACCACAAGGACTTTTTGGCATCCCAACTCCCGAACCTTAAGTCCGGTTCTTAGGGATGCGCCGCTGCCCATGACAGCCGGAACAAAAACGTTATAAGACGTAATCACTATTAGCCACTCCTTCCTTTTTAACAACAATGGGAAAAGTAAAAGTTTTCAGCCAATTCGTTATATCAATGCTATCATGTAGTTTTTTTTAGGTATACGTACTACTCATACAAAAGGAGGCAGTATATTTCTACATTTTTAACTATTCAAAATTAACCGGATAAGAATGAATTATTTTTAAATATATATTATGATATAGACAAGAAGGCGAGGTGAAAGTATGCATTTTCAAGAGCTTATTGCATTATTACAAGAGAACTATAAGCTGCAAACTGTTTTGTCGGGCAATTCTCCAGACATTATCGATATACGTTTACTGGATAGAAACGAAGATCACTGGCAAGAGAAAGTACTATATGTAGGCAGCTTACACCAATTAAAGAATCAGCTGGATCACCCGATAATGCTGCTTTCTATGGATGAGCCGCTTTTTGCTTTACCTGAGGGCAGCAACTATGCTCTCGTCAGCCATGAGGACTTAAACGATGTTTTCAATCGAGCTAAAGATTTAATATTTGAAGATTTGCGGGGAGATAACATATTTTTTGAGTTGGCACAAATGGCCTTAAGGGGAAAAACTATAAATAGTGTCATTGATACCGCTGCACAATTGTTTGGAAACGCTTTAATTCTTATTGACTCTAGCCAGAAGGTACTGGCACATTCAATCAGCTATGAAATTGTTGATCCGCTTTGGGCTCAGAATGTTGCAAGGGGATATTGCTCCTATGAATTTATCCAGAAGGTTCGCTCTAATAAGCAAATGAAAGAATGGAGTAAACGAGGAAACGAAAGTCAGCTGATTTCATTACCCGGTGATCTTCAGCCTAAACTGGTGACCCGCATTACTCAGGAGGGTCATGTCGTCGGGGGCTTAGTTATGGTTGAACATCATACCCCCATTGGACACAGTCATCATCGTCTGCTTCCCCTAGTCGGCAGATTACTCTTTGATGTCTTTAAGAGGGACTCTGCCTCAGAGGGAGCTTACGAATCCTTTTACAGTACTATCCTTTTTAGCTTGCTAAATGAAGCAGAGATAACAAATACCTTAGAACAAATAACCATGTTAAAAGTTAGTTTTCCGAAAGAAATGCGTGTGGTAGTAGCCCGTTTTATCCACCATATAGAAAACCGTTACCTAAAGAACACTTTCGCCATGGAGTTGGAACGTATTTTTCCCAAGGGGTATCCAGTAAGGTATAAAAGCTATATGGGAATTTTGGTACCCTCAATTTCTGAAGGACAGATACAAGAACTTACTAACCTTGCCCAATTTGAAGAGGTAAGTATTGGACTAAGCTGGTCTTTTTCATCAATTACAGAATTCAAGCGCCATTTCAATCAAGCGGTAGCCTCTATAAAACAAGCCCAGCGTTTCGGTCTGACCAGCCAAGTTTTTGACTATAGTGATTTTAATTATTATGACATGTTGTTCAACTATACTGGGAAAACTCCCTTAGACCATTACTGTCATCCTGCTTTGAAGGTTCTTCGAGAATATGACAAACTGAACAACACTGAACTTTATGTTACGCTGCGAGCCTTTTTGGAACACAAAAATAGCCTCCGAGCTACGGCAGAGGCCTTATTCGTACATAGAAACACACTAATCTACAGAATCAATCGCATTAATCAGCTTACAAATTTAGACCTAAACAATGTAAATGCAGTCCATGCTCTTATCGATTCGTTCAGAATTGAAAAGTTCCTGAATCAGCTATAATAAATCTTAAATCCTTTTAAGATTTAATTAAAGGAAGTCGTTGACAGAAATGATTAGATTTGATCACGTATTTCATGTTAACCGTTTCAAATTCAAGGTTGTTGGCAGTGTCTCTCTGACCAAGAACGATTATACCAGATGTTTAGGGCGATATTTGTTGAGTTATTGACAAGAATGTTATTTATGGTTACTATGGAGTGAGTAATCACTCATTTCTTAATAATGGGTTGGTAAGTAATAAGTATTTTAAGTTCTTTGGAGGGAAATATGAAATCAAATCGGGAAATGGAGCAATTGGATAAACGCAAGAAGAAAACTATAGAAGAACGGCGTCAAGATATCCTTGAGGCAGCGTTAAATATTTTTACTGAAAAGGGCTATAATGGCTCTACGACAGCAGAGATTGCCAGGGCCGCTGGAGTTGCTGAGGGAACCATTTTTCGTCATTTCGCTACTAAAAAGGAATTATTAGTCGCTGTTCTCAAACCAAAAATACTTAAAGGAATTATCTCTTTAGATAAGGAACAGAAAGATCCGGTAGAATTCTTTCGCTGTTTTTTAAAGAATCGCTTAGAGTTAATCAAAGAGAACGATGGTCTTGTCCGTTTTATGTTTGCTGAAGCACAATACCATGAAGAAGTGAGGGAGGCCTTATCGAATGGGATTTTAGGAGATGGTATTAACATCATCAAACCTTGGTTTGACAAGGGCGTTGAAGAGGGGGTTTTTAAACCAATCCCATTTCCGGCTATGATGAGGAGTTTTATGGGGATGGTTTTGTTTTATGGGATATTCAATCATGTATTCCCTGGATTTTCACCGGAAAGAACCATTGACGAGGCCGCTGATCAGATTCTTGAACTTTTCTTAAATGGTTTGCTTATCAACTAAGATGTGTGATAGATAAATTTGAACTTATTGGGAAGAATTGATCAGCAACAAGGAACAGGAGGAGAAAAAATGAGAAAAAAGGCTGTAGTTGTAGTCATTGTTCTAGTTTTTATTACCCTGTCGTTCTTAGGGGATCGCTATTTAAACCGTTCTGCAGAGTCGAATCTGTTTTCAGGGACGATTGAAGGAACTGAACTTCCGGTGCAGCCGGAGTTGGGCGGCAAAATTGTTGAATTATTAGTGAGTGAAGGTCAGGTTATTAAAACAGGAGATATTATTGCTAAACTAGACGAGAGTCAGGCCAGGATTTCCTTGGATACTGCTAAGAGCCAACAAACTCAAGCACAAGCTAAACTTAATGATCTATTAGGCGGAGCGAGGGCAGAGGAAATAAAACGGCTTGAACATCTGGTCAGCCAGGCGAATGCTAATCTTTTAGCATTAGAACCCAATCTTAAGTTTGAGGAAGATAATCTGTCAAAAAATCAGAAACTCCATGAGAGTGGTGCTATCAGTCAACAGGTTGTAGAAGCTCAGCAAAATAAAGTGGCAACCTTAAAGGCCCAATATCAAGGGGCCCAAGAGAGTGTTAAGGTAGCCCAAGCCGGTTTAGATCAGGCACTTGCCGGGTATCCCCAACCCACCATCCAGGCTCAGAGAGCGGCGGTTGATATTGCAGCTCAGTCTATTAGAACCGCAGAACTAGGTTTAAATAAGCTTACTATTAAGAGCCCCGCTGATGGCCAGGTTCTTTATAAAAATGTCGAGGTAGGCCAAGTTGTCAATCCTGGCACAACTCTAGTAACCATTCTAAATCCTAACGACTTATGGATTAAAATATATGTACCCGGAGCTAAACTTGGTGAGATAGAAATGGGCGAAACTGTTGCTATTATCGCTGATGCTTACCCTGATAAAAAGTTTAAGGGACAGATTCAATACATTAGTAATCAAGCGGAATTTACTCCAAAGAATGTGCAGACAAAGGAAGAACGGACGACCACTGTTTATGCAGTAAAATTAGCTGTTATTGAAGGTCAAGACCAGCTGAAAGCGGGTATGCCGGCAGATGTAACCCTGGAATAAAGGAGTGAGGGCAAAATGAATTTAGCAATTGATTGCCAGGGTCTGGTTAAACGGTTTGGTTCGTATACAGCTGTTCGAGGAGTAAGCTTTCAACTTCCCGCTGGGGCAATTATGGGTTTTGTTGGACCCAATGGGGCAGGAAAAACAACGCTGATCCGAATGTTATGTGGAGTTTTGGTTCCTACAGAGGGCAAAGCTACTGTACTTGGTTATGATGTTCTGACTCAATCAGAAGAAATCAAACAGCGCATTGGTTATATGTCGCAAAAGTTTAGCCTCTATGACGATTTAACCGTAAAAGAGAATCTAGACTTCTATGCAGGGGTTTATAGTTTGCATGGAAAAACGGCCCAGGAGCAGAAGGCTCGGGTTATCGAACGGATTGGATTGGCTGAGCGTACTAATCAGCTTGTTTCGGCCCTTTCCGGTGGATGGAAGCAGAGAGTAGCTTTGGCTTGTGCTTTACTGCATAGTCCCCAGCTGCTCATATTAGACGAACCTACTGCAGGTGTTGATCCGGTTTCACGGCGTATTTTTTTAAATTTAATTCATCAGTTAGCTAAAGAAGGAATAACCATACTTGTCAGTACCCACTACATGGATGAAGCAGCAACTTGTGATTACCTAGGGTTTGTTTTTTATGGACGGTTAATTGCCTTTGGATCACCTGACGAAATGCTAGCGAACGAGGTGAAGGATAGTTTAGATGATCTCTTTATCTATTATGTAGAAAATGAAGCCTTAGATGATCCCCGTAACCAAGCCTTCAAGAAAGGGGGGAGAGGTTAATGGGGAAATTTTCCTGGGTGCGTTTTTTAGCAGTTCTAAGAAAAGAATTCCTTCATATAAAGAGAGATCGTGCCAGTTTAATTATGGCCATCGCTATGCCTATAGGAATGCTTCTCCTATTTGGTTATGCCGTCAATACGGATGTCGATCACTTACCCACTGTAGTTTGGGATCAATCGCAGACTGCCGATAGTAGAGAGTTTATTACCTCAATGCGAAATACCCAGTATTTAAATCCCGATGATTTTGTTCAAGGCTATCAGCAGATTGAAGGTTATTTGGATAGCGGGAAAGCTCGGGTAGCAGTTATCATTCCGCCTGACTTTGGCAAAGAATTACAGAAGGATAATGGACAGGCGGATGTACAGATTTTGGTCGACGGGTCTGATCCCACTGTGGCAAGAGCAGCTATGTCAGCGGTTCAAATGCTAGGGCTTAATAAATCCCTCGAGATTCAGGGGGTACGTCTAGCCGCCAGAGGTGCAGCTGCAGGGACGAACATGCCCTTAAATGTCGAGACCAGAGTTTGGTATAATCCGGACATGAAATCCATGGTCTTTAACATTCCAGCCTTAATCGGATTGATCTTGCAGAATGTAATCGCTATGCTCACATCTTTTTCTATTGTGCGGGAAAAGGAGCGGGGAACCATGGAACAAGTGGTGGTAACCCCTATTCGTTCTCTTGAGTTGTTATTGGGTAAGCTGCTTCCCTTTGTGTTCATAGGCTTTGTCTCTTTGACCTTAATTTTAGCTACGGGAATTTTTTGGTTTGGAGTTATACCATCAGGAAGTATCCCACTGTTAGTACTGTTATCAACGATTTTCTTGTTTACGATTCTTGCTATTGGGCTCTTGATATCCAGTGTTGCCAGGACTCAGCTGCAGGCAATGCAAATGACGTTTATTCTGATATTACCTTCGATTCTATTGTCAGGGTTCATCTTTCCTCGGGAAACCATGCCGACTTTCTTGAAGATCTTAGGAGGTTTGTTTCCTTTAACTTATTTTTTGGAAATTGTGAGAGGAATCTTCCTTAAAGGAGTAGGAATGGAGTATCTTTGGCAGGATACCCTCATATTGTGTGCCTTTGCAATTATTTTAGTGGGAATCGCAGCTAAGAAGTTTAAGAAGAATTTAGATTAGCGAGGGTGTGATATTGCTCCGGTCACCCACGGCGCCGTCGCTAGCGCCCTTGATTCCGAAGCGAGAACGGCAAACCTCAGGGTAATACCTGGAGTGAACCCGTGCCGTTCTGGCACTTCGAAATCGAAGCGCGCTTGACGCGACTCTGCCTAAAGGGTTCGCTGCGCAATATCACTCCCTCTGGGTCTAGAGGGACGGTGGAGGAACGGGAGGGAGTGATATTGCTCCAGTCACATGGTGCCGTCGCTAGGGCGCTGATTCGAGCAAGGCAAGTCTCAGGGTATAGGTATACCAGAGGTGAACCAGTGCCATGCTGGCGCATCGGAATAGAAGCGCGCTTGACGTGACTCTGCCTAAAGGGTTCGCTCCGTAACATAACACCCTCCGGGCAAGAGTGACGAGGGTGTGCGGGGAAGGTAAGGAGGGACGGAGGGGAAAAATATGGATAAAGTTGTTGGGATAGGCGAATATGGCATCGCAGAGAAACGGGAAGATTTTATCAAGACGTATGCATTGGCATCTTGTGTTGCAGTGACAGCTTATAATCCTTATAACCATCTGGCAGGGATGATTCATATCGCTTTACCTCATCCTGTTAATGAGAAGGAAGGACAGCGCCGACCGATCTACTATGCAACTTCGGGAATACCCATAATGATCGATAGATTGCGCTTTGAATATGGATGCCAACTTCGGGATTTACAAGTCAAGTTATTTGGCGGAGCTGACTCGTTAAGGGTGGATGATTACTTTAAGATTGGACAAAGGAATATCAAGGCAGTTCGAGAGACTCTGTTAGGTATGAACTTAAAAATTCTCGATGAGCAAATCGGGGGCTACTTAAGTCGAAGTATTACAATGAGTGTGTCAACAGGTCAAATAGAGATTAAGACACTGCCAATTAATTGTTAAGTGAATGCTGTAAGGTAACATGAACAGATTATTCTCTTATTTTCATTTAACAGAAGAAAGTTGACTAATTAAAAAAACCCGTCATTAGATTTCTAATGACAGGTTTTTTTCTTAGCTTCCCATTTTAGTTTTTATGCGCTCTATAGCTTTCACTGTATTCTCACGAGTACCAAAGGCTGTTAAGCGGAAATATCCTTCACCATTAGCTCCAAAGCCTGCACCAGGGGTTCCGACTACATTGGCTTCTTTCATGAGCTTGTCAAAAAACTCCCAGGAACCCATGTTTTTTGGCGTTTTCATCCAGATGTAGGGGGCATTGATTCCGCCGAAGACTTCATAGCCTGCTTCCGTTAAACCTTCTCGGATAATTCGGGCATTTTCCATATAGTAATCGATGGTTTCTTTTACTTGCTGTTTCCCTTCCGGGGTATAAATTGCTGCTGCAGCTGCTTGAACCGGGTAAGATACTCCATTGAACTTTGTAGTCTGTCTTCTCAGCCAGAGCTTATTTAAGCTATGGGCCTTACCTTCGGAGTCATAGACCATGACTTCTTTTGGCACGACGGTATATGCACAACGTGTTCCGGTGAAGCCTGCTGTTTTAGAAAAGCTTCGGAACTCTACTGCCACTTCACGGGCACCATCAATCTCAAAGATAGTGCGAGGGACGCCTTCTTCACGTATAAAAGCTTCATAAGCAGAGTCATAAAGGATTATGGATTTATTTTCCCGGGCGTAATCTACCCACTCTTTTAGTTCCTCTTTGGTTAAGGTCATTCCTGTCGGATTGTTAGGGAAGCAAAGATAAATCATATCTACATGGGTTGTAGGAAGAGAAGGTTTCATTCCATTTTCTTCTGTACAAGGCAGGTAGATTATGCTTTCATACTGCCCCTTTTCCCCATTGAAGTTCCCTGTTCGTCCTGCCATAACATTGCTATCCACATAAACCGGATAGACTGGATCTGTTACTGCCATGATATTACCTATACCAAAGATCTCTTGGAAGTTTGCTGTATCGCTCTTAGCTCCATCACTGACATAGACTTCATCGAGAGAGAGGTCTACTCCACGAGGTCTGTAATCATTTTCAATGATTTTTTCTATTAAAAAATCATACCCTTGTTCAGGTCCATACCCTCTGAAGGTCTCAGCCTTCCCCATTTCATCTACTGCTTTCTTCATTGCTTCAGTGACCGCAGGAGGAAGTGGGCGGGTTACATCCCCAATACCTAATCTAATAATATCTGCATTTGGGTTTTCGCTTTTAAATTGATTAACTCTGCGAGCGATTTCCGAGAATAGATAACTTCCCGGTAACCTTAAATAATTTTCGTTCATTAGCGCCATAACTTGATGAAACTCCCTTCTTGAATCTCCAATAGCTTTAGATCAGAGTATTCTCAAATAGTTAATATTTAATAATTATAGCATAATTTAATTAATCATTCAGGCGAATACGACCAAAGACCCTTGGAAATACAATATTATACTTTATGAGTATACAGTTTACGTGATAAAATAAGAAGTATGCATTGATGAAACTTAAAAGGAATAGTTCTTTTTAACTTGCTTAATAAGTGTGTTAAAAGGACCGTCCCCTTTACACCTTTACATAAGAACGGAGTTGTTAAAATGCCAATACCATCCATACGTCTAGAAAGTCTTGGTGCGTCTGTTTTTACGGAAATGGATAATTTAAAAAGAGAATTAGAGAAAGATGGGAAAATTCTAATTAATTTAAGTATTGGAAGTCCTGACCGAGCCCCATCCCCTGAAATTCGTAATGTACTGAGTCAAGGGGTTCTACAAGAAGACCAATATGGATATACACTAACTCGAGGAACGGAGGAATTCCGCAAAGTTTGTGCCCAGTGGTATCAAGATCGGTTTGGAGTTATTCTAAATCCTGAAACAGAGGTATTGCCACTCATGGGGTCTCAGGATGGTTTAGCTCACATTTTTTTGGCTTATATTGATCAGGGTGATTTGGCTTTAATTCCTGATCCTGGATATCCTATATATACGGCTGGTCTAATGCTGGCAGGAGGAAAAAAGATTGCAGTTCCACTGTTAGAGGAAAATGGATTTTTGCCGGATTTAAAGCAGATAGATCCTGAACTGGCTTATAAGGCTAAAATTATGTTTTTGAACTATCCTAATAACCCTACAGCGGCAGTGGCAAATTTGCCTTTTTTCGAAGAGGTAGTTGAGTTCGCAGAAAAATATGATCTTCTCATCTGTCATGATGCCGCCTATTCTGAATTAGCTTTTGGGGGCTTTAAGCCTGTAAGTTTTCTTCAAGCTCAGGGGGCAAAAGAAGTCGGAATAGAATTTCATTCTGTCTCCAAGACGTACAATCTAGCAGGAGCAAGATTAGGGTTCGTAGTAGGAAATGAAAGTGTCATTGGTACTCTTTCTCAACTCAAATCAAATATTGACTATGGTGTCTTTGCACCGGTACTGGCTGCAGGTGCATATGCTCTTTGCAATGGACAAGGCTCAATTGTAGAGAATCAGAAAGCTTATGAAAGACGACGGAATATCTTAATTGAAGGCTGTGCTTCGGCGGGGTGGCAAATGCCAATACCTCAAGGCTCAATGTTTATCTGGGCACCTGTGCCCACAAAGCAAGATTCGGTATCTTTTGCCATGGATTTAGCTAGAGACGCTGGAGTAATTGTAGTGCCGGGGGTAGCTTTTGGTGAGCATGGCGAAGGTTTTGTAAGAATTGCAATGGTTCAAGATGAGGAAGTTCTGCAGAAAGCTGTACTACGAATTCAGCAGTTTTTAAATAGTAAGATTAAATTATAGACTACTGAACCCCTTCTCTATCTCTTTTGATTAGGTACATTATAATTAATAATTGGCGATATGACGGCCTGTCATATCGCCTTCGACTGTTTATAGGGGGTATAATTATTTAATATCTATAAAACGAAAAAAAATAAAGGAAAAACAGATTTATTTGTCGAAAAAGTATAAACAAATATTTGTATATAGATTTCTCACGCCCATTGGAAGCGACTAAGGCCAAGGGGGGTAATTTGTATTTATAACATTACAGTCCGTGGAGAAATAATACTTCTAAATGTCTATCTGCTAGGGATTCGTAGGTAGACATTTTTTTCTTCGAATGATTGGAGGGATATTTACTTTAAATAACTGTCTGTCTTTATGCTATAGATGGAATAGCTCTTATTTTAATCATTATATAGAATGGAGAGGAAGAGGTTGTTCAAAAGATTGTTAAAGATTTCTAGTGTTAGAGGGAAAACAATGGTGACTATTCTCCCTTTGGTATTAGCAACTCTTGTGGCCATGTCTGTAGTTAGTTATAAGTATTCAGAAACTCTTCTGCAAGACGAAATCCAAAATAAAATGACTGCTCAGTTGAATGGAACGATTAGGGATATTGAAAAACAATTAACCGCACATGACACTTTACTTCAAGGCTTAGCTCGCACAGTTGAATCTGTTGGCAATGGTATCACCACTGACCAATATTCAAGTTTATTACAGAAAATCATAACTGCTAATAGTGTGACATTTGGCGCGGGTGTTTGGTTTGAACCCTATGCCTATAATAATGAAACTCAATATTTTGGCCCCTATGTCTATAAGGACAAGGATGGTAAAGTTATCTTTACGAATGAATTTGCAGACCCTAAATATGATTTTCCTACTAAACCTTGGTATACAATAAGTAAAGGTATAACGGAAAAATCGATCTGGACAGATCCGTATTTTGATGGAGATTTAAAAACAACAATTTTAACGGATAACGTACCATTTTATGATAACAATGGGAACTTTAAAGGAACGATTACTGGTGGAATTGATTTTATAACTTTGCAAAAGCTAATTGGTGATATTCACTTAGATATTGAATCTGACATCTATCTTTTAAATAAAGAAGGTAAGTACTTAGTTAATCCAAATCCTGACAAGATCATGAATATTAAAATCACTGAAGAAGAGAACCCTAGCTTGCAAGAAGCGGCAAAAAATATGATGGTTGAGAAGACGGGCACCTTTAGTTACAACGACCAAGGGGCAAGGCAGGTTTACTACGCAGAGGTTCCAAAGTTTGGTTGGATTCTGGCAATTGATGTTCCTGAAAGTGAGCTATTAGCTCCGTTAAAGGATTTGTTGCATAGGATGATGATTCTAATCGGGTTGGCAATTGTGGTTACCGGAACAGCCCTCTTCTTATACAGTCGGTTTATCGTTAACAATATCAAGATGGTCAATCAATTTGCTACAGCTATAGTTCAAGGGGATCTGAGCCAAAACATGGTGGTTCGCTCTAGGGATGAATTTGGACAAATGACAGAGAATCTTAACATGATGATGAAGAATCTTAAAGGAATTATTGAAGGAGTTGTTAATAGCTCCCAGCAATTGGCAGCCTCTTCAGAAGAATTGACGGCTAGTGCGGATGAGGGCAGTAGAACCACGGAACAAATTGTTTACTCTATACAAGAAGTTTCTGATGGGGTGAAACAAAAACTGACAGGTGTTGATGCTACCATAGATTCAGCTCAACAGGTTTCGGTTCATATGAACATGATCACTCAGGATATCCAAAAGGTTACCGAAGGTTCACGAAAAACCTCTGAAATGGCGGCAACAGGAAATAATGTCGTTAGAAAAGCAGTCGATGAGATGCAAGCCATTGAAATGAAAGTCTCAGAGGCAGCTGATGTGGTCAACAGCCTGGGCGGAAAATCCGGAGAAATCGGCCAAATTGTTGCTTTAATAACCAACATTGCCGCTCAAACCAACTTGCTTGCTCTGAATGCAGCTATTGAAGCTGCAAGGGCAGGAGAACAAGGAAGAGGGTTTGCCGTAGTTGCTGAAGAGGTGAGAAAGCTTGCGGAACAATCAAGTGATGCTGCCGGAAAAATCAGTGGACTAATTGGGGAAATTCAAAAAGAAACGACCAAGGCAGTCCTGACTATGAAAGATGGAACTGCTGCCGTGCATGAAGGTATAACAATGGTTAATTCGGCAGGAGATGCGTTTCAAGAGATATTGCAAGGGGTCAACGATTTTTCAAAACAAGCGCAAGTGGTTGCCGATGTAATTCGTCAGGTTGGAGCAAATACCGAGACTATTGTTACATCGATTTTAGATGTAGCCAATATTCCTAAAGAAATTGCTGGCACTCTTGAGAATGTCGTAGCAGGGACGGAAGAGCAGAGTGCATCTATGGAGGAAATAAGAAGATCCGCGACTTCACTGGCTCAAATGGCAACGGATTTTCAAAGCAGCGTTACAATGTTTAAGTTATAATTCAGATTACAGATTGCTTTAGCTCTACAGTTTTACTCTAAACAAAACTAATTATCATAAGCTCTGGATTCAAACTAGGTGACACCGTTTGCTAAAGCGGTGTCACTTTTTAACTTCGAATAAAATACTTTACTGATTCAGTAAGTAAATTTTAATTATAATTACTATGGATTTCCAAAGGAGCGTGATGTGGTTTGAAAACTATGAGTAATATGGTAAAATACTCTTGAATAATTGTTCAAATTCGAATGTTTTTGAAGCATATTGAATGGTATAAACACCCGCTTTTTTAAGTGGGTGTTATATATCTGGGAAAAAACTTTATTGATGTTTGTCAATTAAGAGTAATTTTTTGCTATAAATGTTTTATCCCAAATCCTGATACAAGGGGGAGTCTGATGACTTCAGTAAATCCGTTTTATGAGAAGAAGTTAACTTGCCTTTTCTGCGGTTCTTCATTTAATACCCAGAAAGTGCGTTCGCGTTTTGCCGTTCCCTACAAAACCGACAGTGATTTCTGTCCGCATTTTCGAGAAGGCAATTACAATCCGCATTTTTATTATGTCAGTGTCTGCCCGGAATGTGGTTTTGCATTTTCTGAAGAATTTTCAGAACAATTTCCTTTAGGTACTAAGGAGATTATTAATTCCCACATAGCTAAGCATTGGACTAAGAGAAACTTTGGTGAGGTTAGGGATTTTCAACAAGCATTGGAATCCTATAAATTAGCTATCCTGTCAGGTACTCTTAAGAAAGAAAGAAATGCAGTTTTAGCCGGTCTTAGCTTGCGTTTGTCCTGGTTATATAGGACAGCTGATGATAAGGAGCAAGAAAAGCGTTTTCTAGGCCTAGCTCTAAAGGCTTATGAAGATTCTTTCATTCACACGGATTTTGTGAATACTTCGATGTCAGAAATTAAAGTTCTATTTATGATTGGGGAAATAAGTCGTCGTTTAGAACAATACAAAAAAGCGGTTTTATATTTTGGGAAGGTCATCCAACACAAAAACGCTGATGAGGAACCAAAAGTAGTTAGATTTGCGAGAGAACAGTGGAGAGAAACCACAGAAGAGCTGCGAAAGGGGACTCCAAAAACTTAATTAATCAGAGACACCCACTTCTTGTAAAGTGGGTGTTTCCTTATTCATGGGCCATGCATCGGGTTAACTAAACGGTGGGTCAGAAGCTCAACCGGAGCCCCGAGTCTTGTCATTTAAGTTAAAGCTGTGGAGGGAGAGTTTAGGTCCTTCACGGCTTGTTTATTATATAAATATCTCTCATGTTAAGAAGAGTGGAGATTTTATTCAGTTGGAGAACAATGGTATAATGAGTGAATGTTATTATGCTAGTGTTAGTATTGGGTTAGGGAGGATTTATCATTGGAGTTCAATCTTATCATTGCCAAAGAACTTGGTCTAAAGCCTAATCAAGTTAAAGAGGCTGTTAACTTACTGGATGGGGGAAATACGATCCCTTTTATTGCCCGTTATCGCAAGGAAGTAACAGGAGAACTCGACGAAAACGTGTTGCGAAGTATCGTTGAACGTTTGGACTATTTGCGTCGCTTGGATCAACGAAAAACTGAAGTCCTTCGCCTTATCGGTGAACAGGGCAAGCTTACAGAGGAACTGTCAGCACAAATTACCACAGCCATGGTACTTCAAGAGGTCGAAGACCTCTATAGACCCTACAAGCAAAAACGCCGTACAAGGGCAACAATTGCCAAGGAGAAAGGGCTGGAACCATTAGCTGAGTGGTTGCTGGTACAATATATTAGAGGGGATCCTCAGACAGAAGCGGAAAAATACTTAAATGAGGAGATGGAGGTCAATTCTACTGAGGAAGCCTTAGCCGGGGCGATGGATATTATTGCGGAAACCATTGCCGATGACGCAGATCTTCGTAAAAGAATTCGTGAGCAGACTTTTAAAACTGCAGATCTGGTAGCTGTTGCAGAGGCGAAGAAAGCAGAAGAACGCTCTCCTTTTGAGATGTATTATGATTATCGGGAGCCTGTTCGGAAGATTCCTCCGCATCGAGTTCTGGCCTTGAATCGTGGGGAAAAGGAAGAATTCCTATCTGTTAAAGTGGAAACTCCGCCGGAAATAATCCATAGAATCATTGAAATGAAGTATGTGAAAACAGGACAGTCTGCTGCTCTGGTACAAAAAGCCGCCTTAGATTCGTATAAGCGATTGATTGAACCCTCTATTGAACGGGAAGTTCGAGCTGAACTCTCTGCTCAGGCAGAAGAGCAAGCCATCAAGGTTTTTGCAGCTAATTTACGTCAGCTATTACTTCAACCTCCGGTTCGAGGAAAAATGGTCTTAGGGCTTGACCCTGGCTTTCGAACAGGATGCAAGTGGGCGATTGTTGATGAAACCGGAAAGCTTTATCAAGTAGGGGTGATTTATCCGCATACAGGAAAGGGTAAACGAGAAGAGGCTAAAGAAATTTTGCGAAAAGCCATTCAAGAGTATGGTGCAGATATTATTGCTATCGGGAACGGTACTGCCTCAAGGGAGACGGAAGAGGTTGTAGCGGAAATGATTCAGGAAGATGGAATCCCTGTTGAATTCACCTTGGTTAGTGAAGCTGGAGCATCCGTATATTCGGCTTCTAAATTAGCAGGTGAAGAATTTCCGGACTTTGATCTTTCCTTGCGAAGTGCAGTGTCCATTGCTAGAAGGCTTCAAGATCCTTTAGCTGAACTCGTGAAAATCGAACCAAAAGCTGTAGGAGTAGGACAATATCAGCATGATGTCCAGCCTAAACGGTTAGAAGAGTCCTTGCATGGGGTCGTAGAATCCTGTGTTAATGTAGTGGGAGTTGATCTAAACACTGCCTCAGCATCTTTGCTCCAATATGTGGCCGGCTTAAAGCCTGCAGTTGCAAAAAATATTGTTGCTTTTCGAGATGAACACGGAAAATTTACACGCCGTGATCAGCTTAAGAAAATCCCAAGACTTGGAGCACAAACCTATATTCAGTGCGCTGGATTTATTCGTTTGCCGGATGGGGTTAATCCTTTAGAAAATACACCTGTCCATCCGGAATCCTATCAGCTTGCTGAAGATATCTTGAAAAGCATTGGCTATACCTCTGCGGATTTGAGGGAACGTCTTACGGATGTTCGAAATAAACTTGCTGTTCTGAACCCGAATGAACTTGCAGAAAGGTTCGGCGCGGGAGTACCCACTGTACGAGATATCTTAGATGCCTTACAAAGACCCGGACGGGATCCGCGGGAGGACTTACCGCGACCTTTGCTTCGGAAGGATATAACTCATATGGAAGATCTGAATGAAGGTATGATTCTAGAAGGAACAGTGCGAAATGTCGTAGATTTTGGTGCGTTTGTGGATATTGGGGTCAAGCATGATGGACTGGTTCATATTTCCCAATTGAGTGATAAGTTTATTAAACATCCCATGGAAGCGGTAGCTGTCGGTGATATCGTTAAAGTACGGGTTATTGGAATCGACAAGGTAAGAGAACGAGTAAGTCTATCCATGAAAGATATTTTAGCGAATGCTTCATCTGTTTGAGAGGTTAAAGACGCTCGGTGAAAACCAAGCGTCTTTGTGAATGTTTATAAATATTGGTGGTGCGAGGGGTTAGGGGTTTTGAAAAAAGTAGATATATATAGAAGTGTTCTCCGTGAATTAGAAGATTGGGATCAATATTTATTAGATGAATCTTGTCTGCCTGGACCTAGAGCAAATCTTGAATTAATCAAGGCAGTTGCAGAAGAAGGGACAGAAGAGAGATTTATGAACTATCTTTCCCTAGACTCAGCTATTGCTCCTTTTGGTTCTGCAGAGGAGTTTTTGCCCATATGCGGTGTTGTCGGTTTGGGAAGTCTGATTTCTCAAGGGCGGGTGGAACTGCTTGAACTATTGCGCTTATTTTCTTCCGATATAAGGTGGAGGATTAGAGAAGGAGTAGCAATAGCCTTACAACGAATCGGAGAGTCGAATATGGACCTTCTTTTGAATGAGATGGCTGTGTGGAGAAAAGGTGATTATTTAGAAAAGCGAGCTGTTGTGGCTGCTTTATGTGAACCTAAGCTCCTTAACCAGCAAAAGCATATCGATACGGTAATGCAAATTCTTGATAAAATTACGTCAGATATTCTTAACGAAGAAAATAGAAAAAATAATGATTTTAAAACCCTTAGAAAATCCTTAGGATATGGTTGGAGTGTTGTTGTTTCAGCGGCTCCCGAAGCAGGAAAGACGTATATGGAAAAATGGCTTGTGAATGACGATACAGACATCCGGTGGATTATGAAAGAGAATCTGAGAAAAAAACGGCTTGATAGAATGGATCTCGATTGGACAAGTAGATGGAAGGCTGGACTGGGTATGAATTAGATAAAGGATTAACTGTCTGAGTGGCTTATCAATTTAAAATTGGAGGAGTAAACTAAACATGAAAAAACTTTATATAAAGAATGGTCTGATTAAAACTATGGCCGGGCAAGAATTTATGGGGTATATCTATATTCAAGGGACAAAAATTGCTGCCCTTGGTAAGACTGAGGATATGAACATTCCCGAAGATGCAGAAGTGATTGACGTCGGGGGGGCTCTCGTCTTGCCGGGATTTATTGATGCGCATTGTCATGTGGGGATCGGAGAAGAAATCTACCGCTGGGAAGGGGAAGATTTTAATGAGATGACAGACCCCGTCACACCGGATATGCGGGCTATTGATGGGATTAACCCAGAAGATGAGGGCTTTAGAGATGCACGTCTTGGTGGAGTGACTGCAGTCTTTACCGTACCTGGGAGTGCCAATGTAATTGGAGGTACCGGGGTGGTTATGAAAACCGCTGGGAAGATTGTCGATAAAATGATAGTGCGTGATCCTGCGGGAATGAAGATAGCCTTCGGGGAGAATCCTAAGATGGTTTATGGCGAACAAAAGAAAATGCCTATGACTCGGATGGGAACTGCGGCACTTCTTCGTCAAACCTTAGTGGATGCCCAAACCTATAAGGATAAGTTGGAACAGGGTGAGACAGATCCTGATAAACTCCCGGAGAGAGACTTGGGCTTAGAGGTTCTCGTTAAGGTATTAAATCGCGAAATCCCCCTTCGAGCTCATGCTCATCGTGCAGATGATATTATGACAGCTATTCGTATTGCCCGAGAGTTCAATGTAGACTTGGTCATAGAACATTGTACTGAAGGACACAAAATTGCTGAGGAACTAGGGGAACAGGGGTACCCTGCTGTCGTAGGACCTTTACTTACCAATCGGTCGAAAGTCGAGCTTAAGGATAAATCCTTCCAAACCCCTGGAATTTTAGCTAAGGCTGGGGTCAAGGTAGCAATTATGACGGATCATTCCGTCACCCCAATTGAACAACTTCCTCTTTGTGCAGCTTTAGCGTGTAAAGCAGGAATGGATGAGGAAGATGCTTTGCGGGCTATAACTATAAATGCAGCAGAGATCTTAGGGGTATCTGATCGTATCGGAACTTTAGAAGTCGGGAAGGATGCAGATATTGTTATTTGGTCTGAACACCCTTTTACAATCAAGGCCAACCCTCTCTACGTCATCATTAATGGAAAGATTGTAAAGCCGGAAGCTAGATAATCAACCATTGTAATCAGGAGGAAAAAATGGAGCATAGATTTACAAGTATAACAGTTAAGGATACACGTGAGTTGGGGAAACAACTGGCCGGGGTTTTGTGTGGGGGAGATGTGGTTGCTCTGATAGGGGATTTAGGAGCAGGTAAAACGGCTTTTGCTCAGGGTGTTGGGGAGGGGCTAGCTATCGTTGGCCCTATGACGAGTCCAACCTTCACTTTGATTCATGAATATACTGGTCAAGCAAATGGAACAGAGATTCGCTTAATTCACATGGATCTTTATCGATTACAACATCCGGAAGAGGCTGAGGTCATTGGAATTGAGGATTCCTTTGTCGAAGAGGCGATTTGTCTGATAGAATGGCCAAAAATTGCGGAGGATTATTTGCCGGATGATCGCTTAATTGTTGAAATCCAGGGAAGTGGAGAAATGCCCCGTGAGATCATTGTTTATTCTAATGACTCTGGGTGGGAGCAACGCTTAAACTTATTGGCAAATAACAGGAGGTTATCGTGATCCAATGAAATATTTAACCATAGATACTACAACAAAGGTTACAGCATTAGCTTTAGCGGAAGATGGACGATTAGTTAGTGAGGGTTTTTTACACACCTCAAAAACTCACTCGGAACGAATTATCCCCATGCTCGATCAATTACTTTCAGCTGCGGATTGGTCTCTCCAGGATCTTGAGATGATTGGTGTAGTGCGGGGGCCCGGTTCTTTTACAGGTATTCGTATTGGAATTGCAACAGCACAGGGATTAGCCCAGGTTCTTAATCTTCCACTTGTGGCCGTAGTGTCCTTAGATGCTTTGGCCTGGGCTGGGAAGGGAAGAACTGAGGACATTGTTCCCATTTTAGATGCACGGAAGAATGAGTGGTATACTGCACGCTATCATTGGCAGTCGGGGGCAGAACGTGCTGACTGTTTAACTCCACCGCAAGCTATGGCAACTGAACAATGGCTGGATTATTTAAGAGGATTGAATTGTTCGATTTGCTTTGTAGGGGATGCTGCAGGTAAGGCTAAGGGAAGAATTGAGGAAGTATTGGGTGAGAGAGCCGTTATTTTACCAGATTATATTAGTTTGCCTCGAGGTGCCTATGCAGCCCAAGCCGTCTGGGAAAGGTGGAAAGAAATTGGTGAAGGGGAACTGGTTGAACCCTACTATATCCGCTTTTCAGAGGCAGAGGTAAATTGGGCGAAGAAAGAGGAAGCGCGGAGGAGCGGGAAAGATGAATAACGGGATTATACGTCCCATGCTTGTGGAAGATATCGAGGCAATAATGGAAATTGAAATTGCTTCTTTTTCTACACCTTGGTCCGTACAAGCCTTTAAAGCGGAGTTGAAAGATAATGAGTATGCTAGGTATTCTTGCTTAGAGTTAAATGGCAAAGTAATTGGTTATATGGGGCTCTGGTTTATACTTGATGAAGGCCATATTACGAATGTAGCAATTGCTCCGAATTATCGGGGGCAACAATGGGGAGAATTTTTGATGCGTTCTGTTATGTCTAAAATGGCAGCTGAGGGAATGGAACGCATGACACTTGAGGTTCGAAAATCGAATAGCCCAGCCCAGTCCTTATATCAACGATTAGGGTTTACTACCGCTGGAGTTCGAAAAGGGTACTATGCGGATACAGGAGAAGATGCCTTAATTATGTGGGCAGAATTAGGAATGGCGGTGAATAAGGCATGACTGGGAAGCAAAAGAGCAAAGTCATAATTTTAGGAATTGAAACTAGCTGTGATGAGACATCGGCAGCCGTATTGGCGAATGGCGAGGATCTTCGGAGTCATGTTATTTCCTCACAGATATCTACTCATCAAAAGTATGGTGGAGTTGTACCTGAAATTGCTTCACGAGAGCACAGCATCCATTTTCGACCAGTTGTTCAGCAGGCTCTAGATGAGGCCAAGGTAACATTTCAAGATTTGTCTGCCATCGCTGTTACCTATGGCCCCGGATTAGTCGGTTCCTTATTAGTTGGGGTTTCCGGAGCAAAAGCTATGGCCTATGCATCGAAGATACCTTTGATTGGAATTAATCACCTGGAAGCTCATATCTACGCTAATTTTATTCAGCATAAAGACTTGCAGTTTCCCCTACTAGCCTTATTAGTTTCCGGCGGGCATACCCATCTGATTCTGTTTGAAGGGCATGGGAAGTATGAAGTATTGGGGTACACTCGAGATGATGCTGCAGGAGAAGCTTTAGATAAAGTGGCTAGAACTTTAGGGTTAGGTTATCCGGGAGGTCCTCAGATCCAAAGGGTGAGTCAAGAGGGCAATCCTCAGGCTTTTAAATTTCCCAGGGCGATGCTGGAGGCGGATAGTTTAGATTTTAGTTTTAGTGGTATGAAATCTGCCGTCTTAAACACCTTGAACTCAGCTCGGATGCGTGGAGAAGTCTTAAGTGTTCCGGATATTGCAGCCTCTTTCCAGGAAGCGGTAGTCGATGTATTGGTTCGTAAGACCTTAATGGCTATCAAAAGAACAGGGGTTAAGACTCTGCTCCTAGCTGGTGGGGTTGCGGCTAATAAGCTGCTGCGTGAAACCCTAGAAATGTCTTTAGTAAGGCTAGGGATTCGTCTGGTCTATCCAGAGCCTATTTACTGTACTGACAATGGGGCAATGATAGCAACTGCCGGATATTATCACTATTTAGAGGGCAACTTCGCACCTTGGACTCTTAACGCAGTTCCCGGACTTAGCTTTCCCAGGAGAAAGAACTAAACTAAAACTTATTTTAAGGAAGCATATGTTCTGTGGATAAGGTAGACCTGTGGACAATGTGGATAAGTCTGTAGATAACTCATTATAGCGGCTTTGCAGTTTTGCACAGGATGAGTTGGTTTTGGGATAGTATTATCCACAGACCCTGTGGATAATGTGGATAACCTAAGGACAAGGCGCAATAATTGGATTTTATAAGTGGATAACTTTGTGGGTTTCAAAAGAACAAGGTGATAATGTAAATAGAACTTATGAGTGATATAAGTAGCAGATATTATAGTTATTGACAAAATATTTTAATTTTTTGGGGAAGGATTTTGCCTAGATTAATCGAATAATTCTAAATGCACGAGATTTTACCAAAGGGGTAGCTCAAAGATGAATGAAGAATCGTATTGTTCAAAGATTGAAGTGCGCAAATCGTGTTTACAGCAACGGGCCGCTTTAGGAGAGCAAGAGAGAAGCAATAAAAGTTTTTTGATCCGGAAAAAGTTAGAAGACCTACCGGAATTCAAAACAGCTCAAACAGTGATGTTATTCCTTAACTTTCGCGATGAAGTCGAAACAACAGCCTCAGCGGAAGCGGTAATTGCGTGTGAAAAAAAGCTAATATTACCTCGTTGTGCGCCTAAGGGGATACTTCTTCCTCTGAAAGTCAGCAATCTAGTGGTAGATCTTGAGCCGGGAGCTTGGGGAATTCGTGAACCAAAACTGACAAATGAGGAGGTAAATCCTTTAGAGATTGATTTAGTCGTTGTACCCGGAGCAGGATTTGACCTGCAGGGAAACCGCTTAGGGTATGGGGGAGGCTTTTATGATCGCTTTTTTCCCCGGTTAAAGAGCTTGACACCCAGGGTAGCCCTTGGTTTTGAATGTCAGATTATTGACCAAGTACCTGTTGATAAGCATGATGCTAAAATGACTAAATTAGTCACGGAAAAAATGGTCTACGATTTTGGAACAATAGCAAATCAATAGGGGGGGATTTTTTTGTGCACTGCGTGTGAAGAACTAGTAGATCCTAAGGAAATTCAGTTGGAAGAAATAATTGCTAAGCATAAACATCAGAACGGACCTCTTATCCCAGTTTTGCAAGGAGCACAAGAGGTGTATGGGTATTTACCTGCTCATGTGCTAAAACACATTAGTAAAGCCCTGCGTATTCCGTTAGCCAGAATTTATGGTGTAGTTACATTCTATGCCCAGTTTCGCTTAACTCCTATGGGACGTAATTTAATCAATATCTGTTTGGGAACTGCTTGTCATGTTCGCGGCGGAGCCAAAATTGTCGAGACTCTTGAAAAGGAATTAAAGATTTCAGATGGCGGAACAACAGAGGATGGACGTTTTACCTTGGAAGTAGTGGCCTGCATAGGGGCTTGTGGTCTGGCACCGGTAATATCAATTAACAATGAGGTTCATGGACGTTTAGTACCGGAGAGCATTGCCGGGATATTGGCTAAATACGAGTAGGGGGATAAAGGGATGGCTGAGAACCAACGGATTCTAGTTTGTGCAGGAACCGGATGTGCCTCATCAGGAGCACTTCCGATCATCGATATCTTGAAAGAGGAGATCAAGCGGCAAGGACTTGAAGAAACCGTAAAAGTCGTTGGTACGGGATGTCAAGGTTTTTGCGAAAAAGGACCAACACTGGTTATTGAACCCCAGCACATTTTATATACCCGTGTTACGAAAGAGGATGTTCAGGAAATCATATCCCAAGAGCTTATTAAGGGAGAACGGGTTGAGCGGCTTCTGCTTATTGATCAGACAACTCAGAAACCTGTCAGCTTAATGTCAGATATTAATTTTTTCTCAAAGCAGCATCGAATTGTGCTTCATAATTGTGGTGTCATTGATCCTCAGAAAATTACGGATTATACGGAACGGGATGGTTATAAGGGCATCCAAAAAGCTCTCAAAGAAATGTCGCCTGAAGAGGTCATGGAAGAAGTTAAGAAGTCTGGCCTGCGGGGTCGTGGTGGTGCAGGATTCCCTACCGGCTTAAAGTGGGGTTTTTGCCGTCAAACTCCCAGTGATAAAAAGTATATTATATGCAACGCTGACGAAGGAGATCCGGGAGCATTTATGGATCGCAGTGTTCTGGAAGGAGATCCCCATTCGGTCATTGAGGGAATGCTCATTGGTGCTTATGCCATCGGAGCCGATGAAGGGTATGTTTATTGTCGGGCAGAGTATCCCTTAGCCATTAAGCACTTGGAAATTGCCATTAAGCAGGCAGAAGAGGCTGGTTATCTAGGAGATAATATTCTTGGTTCCGGCTTTAGTTTCCGTCTTAATGTCTTTGCCGGAGCGGGAGCCTTTGTCTGTGGTGAAGAAACTGCCTTGATGGCTTCTATCGAAGGAAAACGGGGAATGCCTAGGGTTCGTCCTCCTTTCCCGGCAGTTAGCGGGCTATGGGGTAAACCAACCAATATTAATAACGTTGAAACATGGTCCAATATTCCTCATATTTTGCGCAATGGTGCAGAGTGGTATACTCAATTTGGTACGGAAAAAAGTAAAGGGACGAAGATCTTTGCATTAACTGGGAAAGTTAACAATACGGGCTTAGTAGAAGTTCCAATGGGTACAACCCTTAGAGAGATCATCTTTGACATTGGAGATGGAATTCAAGGCGGCAAGAAATTTAAAGCTGTTCAAATTGGCGGTCCCTCCGGTGGCTGTTTGCCTGAGGACATGCTTGATTTGGCAGTAGATTATGATACTTTGACACAAGCTGGAGCAATGGTGGGCTCAGGCGGACTGGTTATCATGGATGAGACCACTTGTATGGTGGATATTGCCCGTTATTTTTTGAACTTTTCCAAGAAAGAGTCCTGCGGGAAATGTACTCCATGTCGTGAGGGAACCACGCGGATGTATGAGATTCTGGATAGGATCACGAAGGGAGAAGGTAAAGAGGAAGATCTTGATACCTTAGAAAATCTTGCTTATACCATTAAGGAAACCTCCCTTTGCGGATTAGGTCAGTTTGCACCAAGCCCAATTCTGGCGACTCTGAAGTATTTCAGGCATGAATATGAGGCGCACATTCATGACCATAAATGTCCGGCTCATAACTGTACGGCCCTTCTGAGTTATACTATTGATACGGAGAAATGCAAAATGTGCAGCCTTTGTGCTAAAAACTGTCCTACGAACTGCATTTCAGGCGATAAGAAAACCAATACTCCCTATGTCATTGATGAAGATAAGTGTATTAAATGTGGAACTTGTATGGAAAAGTGCAAGTTTGGAGCGATCAGCAGAGCATAAGTATAACTATTGAGAGGAGTGAATACTTTGGAGTGGCTTACATTAACAATTGATGGACGTGAAGTCAGTGTACCTAAAGGTACCACCGTACTTGATGCCTGTCGTATGAATAATATTCCTATTCCAACCTTGTGTCATGCGCCGGAGCTAACTTCTGCGGGAGCATGCCGTCTGTGTGTGGTTCAAATCGAAGGGATGCGCAATCTTCCCCCCTCTTGTGTTACTCAAGCAGCACAGGGGATGAAGGTAGAGACACAAAATCCTAAGGTTCGCCAAGCACGGAAAACAATCTTGGAACTACTTGTTGCCAATCATCCGTTAGATTGCATGACCTGCCAGAAGATGGGAGATTGTTCCTTGGCGGAATATGCCTATGACTATGGGGTAACCGGTGAGATCTATCAAGGGGAGAAGCGCTGTCTGCCAATTGATGACAGTAATCCTTTTATTCTACGCGACCCCAATAAATGTATCTTATGCGGAAAATGTATTAAGGCTTGTACAGAAATTCAAGGAAAAAGTATTCTGGACTTTTCCTTTAGAGGTTTTGATACGCAGGTAGGTCCTGCTTTCAATCTGCCTTATAAAGAGTCTGATTGTGACTTTTGCGGATCTTGCGTTTCGGTGTGTCCTGTGGGAGCACTGACTGAAAAGCAAATGGTGGGTAAAGGACGTCCTTGGGAAGTATCCAAAGTTCAAACGACTTGTCCTTTCTGCGGAGTAGGTTGTAACTTTGACCTGAATGTTAAAGACGGAAAAGTCATTGGGGTAACTTCTAATCCTGAGGCACCGGTTAATGGCAAAGCTTTATGTGTTAAAGGCCGTTTTGGAATGGACATGATCTATAGCGACAATCGTGTAACCACACCTTTGATTAGAAAAAATGGAGAACTGGTTCCGGCAGATTGGGATGAGGCTCTGGATTTGGTCGCCTCTAAGTTGGGAGAGATTAAAAAGACCTATGGTCCCAACTCTATAGCTGCTTTAAGCTCAGCTCACTGCACAAATGAAGAAAATTACCTGATGCAAAAATTCATGCGCGCGGTTATCGGTACGAATAATATCGATCACTGCGCCAGGACTTGACACGCTCCCACTGTGGCCGGTCTGGCCACCTCATTTGGATCCGGAGCGATGACTAACTCAATTAATGAAATTCCTAACGTTAAGGCTATGTTTGTAATTGGTGCTAACCCGACAGAAGCTCACCCTATAATCGGAACAAAAATGAAACAAGCCCTGGCTAAAGGCGCTAAACTTATTGTTGCTGACCCTCGGTGTATCAATCTTGCTGAGGATGCAGATGTTTGGCTGAGACTGAGACCAGGAACGGATATTGCTTTGATCAACGGAATCATGAACATTATTCTGGCTAACGGGTGGGAAAATAAAGAGTTTATTGCTGAACGAACAGAGGGCTTTGAAAAAGTTCGAGAAGCAGTAAAGGAATATACTCCGGAAGTAGTAAGCAAAGTGACGGGAGTTCCCGTAGAGAAACTCGAAGAAGCTGCCAGAATCTATGCTACCGCTGAAGGTGCTTCAATCTTCTATACCTTAGGGATCACTGAGCATACCTGTGGAACGGATAATGTCATGAGTTTGGCAAACCTCGCTATGCTGACAGGAAATATTGGTAAGGAGAGTTCAGGGGTTAACCCAATGCGCGGGCAAAATAACGTACAGGGTGCCTGTGATATGGGCGCACTTCCCAATGTTTATCCCGGTTACCAACAGGTTGCCAGCCCAGAAGTACGGGCCAAGTTCGAGGCAGCTTGGGGTGTTCCCCTTGATCCGAATCCTGGATTTATGATTCCGGATATGTTTGGGGCAGCAGTTAGTAAGGATCTGCGTGCTCTCTATGTCTTAGGAGAAGATCCGGTCATTACGGATGCTGATGCGAACCATGTACGCAAAGGTCTTGAGGCATTAGACTTCCTTGTTGTTCAAGAAATTTTCTTGTCTGAAACAGCAAAACTAGCGGATGTCGTCTTACCTGGTGCTAGTTTTGCAGAGAAGACAGGCACTTTCACAAATACTGAGCGAAGAGTACAAATGGTAAATCAGGCCATTAAGCCTATTGGAAATGCCAAGACAGATGGGGAGATCATTTGTGAGCTGGCTACTCGAATGGGTTACCCCTTCAACTATGAATCCTCTGCAGATGTCATGGCGGAAATTTCTAAGCTCGCACCACAATTTGCGGGTATAACTCATGAGCGATTGGGAACACAAGGCCTGCAATGGCCTGTACCCCATGCAGAGCACCGGGGTACCAAGTTCCTGCATGAAGGAAAGTTTAACCGGGGTAAAGGACTTTTTATGGCCATAGAAAATCAGCTGCCTGCTGAATTGCCAGATGAGGAATATCCTTTCTTGCTCAATACCGGGCGTAAACTCTCACACTATAATGTTTTCACCCAACACTCACCTTCATTAGGCATCCATTCTCCTGAAGAGCTTGCTGAAGTTAATCCTTCAGACGCTAAGAAGCTGGGAATTGAAGATGGAGAAGTAGTCCAAGTAGCATCACGCCGTGGTGAGCTAAAAACTAAAGTTAAAGTAACTGAGAGAGTCCCAGAAGGCATGGTCTTCATGACACTTCACTATTTTGATTCGCCAACCAATGTCTTGACCAACGGAGCCTATGACAAAGTTACCAAAACCTACGAGTATAAAGTATGTGGTGTAAAAATATCCAAGGTTAGCTAAGATACTAAAGGGACCCGTAAGGGTCCCTTTAGTCGGCGTGTTGAGGGGACGGTCCTT
>NZ_JMGA01000020.1 GCF_000765145.1 Desulfosporosinus sp. HMP52
GTTTGAGGTTTCAGAGTAACACTTGACATATGAGTTATTTTTGAAATACCTCCGATAGGGTTACGGTGGATAAAACGAAGAACGGGAAAAGCTCTCAGCTTTTCCCGTTCTTCGTTTTATAGTATAGTTTTTTTAGAGTTCCATTATTGCAGCTTCATCCCGGTCTAGCTTCTCCATGCATACCTTCAACCGGGTACGCAGGGCAGAGTCACTTACAGCATCTCTCATCTGCCGCATTAGGTCAATAGTGCGTCTAAAAACACTGATGATATCCCCTTCGTCCAGGTTGCACATAGCCTGTACTTCAACAAACGTACTGCCTTGGCTCCACGCGTGGGTAATTCCGGCCACACGAGGATCAAATCTAATGGAATCTTGTCCACAGATACTTTGAATATACTCAGCAATTTCTTTAACTGGATTTGCATCAAAGACGCTTGTTTTTTGAAACATATCATTTTTTCGAGCTTCAAAATCAACGCTGGAAAGTAATGCATTTAGTTGATCATCATCTAACTGTGTAAAAATATCTGAATATATTAGTTCGGTTACTAAAAGTTCTTGAACATAAATACGACTAGCGCAGGTTCCTCGAGGCAATAATTCATCACCTCTTAAGTAGCCAATCTGCCTGAGGTGGTTTTTCTTAGATTCAAATTCCTGAAGAAAAGCGTTTTCTTCAGGAAGGGCTGCCAAGGCATTTTGAAGTTCCTGTTGCTGCTGCTTAATCGTCAAGTAAGATTTACTTTGAGCAAAACAGTTTTCCTGATGCTGTGGCGCACAATTTTTCGGAGTTTGAGAGAGAAGTTTCTCCCAGGTGCGTATCTTGCGAGCCATCTCTCTTCCGTATACACGTGATTGCTTGCGAGGTCCTAAAGATTTATAGACTTTTTTTAGCTTCTCTAACTCTTTTCGCTTTGGATGGTGTTTTAGCGGACAGTTAAAGGAGCCAACCTCTCCGCAAATATGCTGATGAGTTCCTTCAAGCTTTTGCTGAATCTGGGCTAATTCTAGATTAAGCCTCTCTGAACTCAGCTTGTAGCTGTAGGATGAAAAACTCTTTTGGAAATAGATTTCTATTTGTGCCTGAGATAATGTCGCAGTTAGATTAAGGACAGTATTGTAGGTAAGTCTAAATTGACTGGTTAGAGGTTCTAGGCGATTTAACTGGAATTTTGGCGGTGGGCTTTTCTCCATATATGCCAGATCAACTAAGGCAAAGGAGTAACCTTTTTCATCCAGACCACGACGTCCTGCCCGGCCGGACATCTGAAAAAATTCATGATTGGCAAGAGGCCGAAAATTCCTGCCATCGTATTTATTTAATGAATCGAAACAGACGGCTTTGACGGGGTAGTTTATCCCCACGCTGAATGTTTCTGTGCAGTAGAGAACCTTAATAAGTCTTTCCAGAAATAGTTCTTCAACGATAACTTTTTGAGAGGGCAGTAATCCGGCGTGATGATAGGCAATACCCTTTGAACATAAACGTTTAAGTTGACGGGTTGATGATGACCACTCAAACTCGGAACCAAAGAGATGAATAAACTTTTCTTCGACAATCTTTCGTTCAGCAGGTTTCAGATAATTAGCGATATTAGCTAATTCCATTGCTTTTATAGCACATTGTCTTCGGCTAAACACAAAAAATAGTGCAGGGAGATGATGGCGTTGTATGGTTCGAATAAGGTCTAAGTGGGTCGTAGAGCCAAAGGGGTTTTCGTCATTTGTTCGATCTTTAAGTTTCCGGCGGTAGTAGCGCCATAGTTGATCGTAATCGACAAGGCCGGTGTCTTTTGTATAGTAAAAGTACTCTAAGGGTACAACCCGATTATGTTCTTCAATAAGAGCAACCTCTTCGTGGCGAATGGATTCAATCCAGTCCACGAGATGTTTGGCATTGGCAATTGTAGCGCTTAAGCCAAGTATCTTCATTTTTGGAGGGGCTAAAATAATTGATTCTTCCCATACCGTCCCACGCTCTTCGTCATTCAGCCAGTGAATTTCATCAAACACAATGTGAGACACAAATTCTAAGGATGGATCTTCAGTAATAACTTGATTGCGAAATACTTCTGTCGTCATGATTAGTAGAGGAGCATTAGGATTGAGAACAACATCTCCTGTCATTATCCCTACAGCTTCTTCTCCAAACATTTTTTTAAAGTCCCTAAACTTTTGATTGCTGAGTGCTTTGATTGGTGCGGTATAGATTACTCTTAAATGTTCTTTCATGGCCTTTTCTATTAAATAATCCGCAACAAGGGTTTTCCCAGTACCAGTAGGTGCAGCAACAATGACTGATTTGCCAGCATCAATGGCATCAAGAGCCTCTTCTTGAAAAGGGTCCAGGCTCATCTCGTGATAAGTGCGCTTCGACATTTTAGTCAGCTCGTTTCTGATATGTTTTACTAATTTTAACAAAGCAATGAATAATGGTCAAATTTATACAGGCATGGTCTGAATTAGTGGTTGAATCCATAGGATGAAACTAGAGACAAGGCTAGGGGGGATCAGACATGTCTTCAATAAGATTAGAGATTGAAAAGGCTATGGGACTCAAGTTTCCAGAGCGAAATGGAGAAGTAGTCGTACGGTTTGAGGAATCTGTAGAAATTCCCCAACCAGCTGAAACACTTATGAGGGGTCTATATCGCGATCCTGATCGAGTTCGCCAAGGTTTTAAATTATTACATCAAGAAACTGGTTCGATTATTGAAATTCTTATGCCCAAGCGATCACGTTTGCGTGAATGGGCAGATTCCCTTCCGGAGCGCCCAAAAGAAGCAGAATCCTTCTTGCGAGAAACTGCGGAGCAACTCCTGTTAAAAGAACAACGTCTAGTCCAAGCTGAACGTGATTTAGTTGGACAATTGCAAGAAAGTGGATTGGAAGATGTATATCCAATCCCACTTTCGGCGTTTGGAATATGTAATTATCGAGATCCTTCGGTTAAATTGTTTTTAAAACCTTTAGGACGATTTGCGGAGCTAAATGAGATCAATCCGGAAACATTGCGGCAAGCTGTTAGAGTACACTTCTTATTCTTGCTTTTATTAGTGGCTGGAATTGACTTGGATGGCCAAGTGTATGCGAGGGGCAGTGAAGATAAAGTTATTCATTGGTTAACAAGTGTCTATACTATGCGCTATCTGAGGAACCAATCAACAGAAATGTCCCATTGTTATCAAGAATGGGTCAATGCCTGGGGAGGAAAACTCCCCAATCAAAGTTTGCTTAATGACCGAGAGTGCGAAAAAACTCGTGCAGCTATGGTCTTTTGGCGGCGTCAACCTAATGTAAGCTGGGATGAATGCTGGCGGATCATATGCCAATTCGAGCGACCGATGAGTACAAACTCAATGGTGTTTAATTAGGGCCAGTCAGCAAGTTCATGGGGTTTTAGAATTTCTAAGCGACCATCAACCAGTTTTAAAATCCCTGCCCGCTTCCAACCATTAATTGCTCGATTGACACATTCTCGTGATGTTCCAATCATGCTAGCTAAGTCCTTGTGGGTCATCGAAGCATCAACAAAAATTGGTCTTCCCGTTGTAACTGCAGGTCGTGCTAAGCGAAGGAGAAGGGCCGCAAGTATTCCGGTGGTTGAACGATTTGTCAAAATCCTTATAAATTCTTGAGCAAGTCTTAATCTTCGGCTGAGGGTACGTATAAGAGCCACGGATAGAGCTGGGTTAGCTTCTAATAATCGAGGCATTATTTCATTGTTTAAAACCAGTAAGGTACTGTCTTTAATTACTTCAGCAGTTGCTGCATATGAACCAGACTCTAGTAGCAAAACCTCAGCAAAGCATTCATAGGGGCCACACCAATCAATTATTTGCTTCTCGCCGGTTTGAGTGGATCGACTAAGTTTAACTTGCCCGGTAAGAACAAAGTAAACTGATGATCCAATCTCGCCTTCGACAAATAATATCTGACCCCGACGGTAACGTCGTTCTATAAGATTGGGGAGAAGCGGTGCGATATCCTGAGAGCTTAAAGACGAAAATAGGGAAAAACGGTTAAGGTCTTCAGAGTTAAGCATTAATTCACCTCATTTCAAAATTGAGGTCTTTCTGCAATTCACAAATCAAATAAAACACATACAATAAGTGTAAGGAGGATTGGAAATGGCAGAAATTGAATGGACTCCGGTGCGCATAAAGTCGGTAATTGATGATTCTTTTAGGGTATTTACCATATTTGTATTGGTAGTTCTATCTGTGATAACTGTGATTAATGCTGAGTAAGCTATATTATTTTATTTGATCATGCTGATGAGATGGTGTAGCACTTACTTGTTGGGCTGCACGCACTACCTCAGCCATAATTCGTGCTTGGTCAGGAGATGTTTGGGACTCTAACTGAGTCAATATTTCTCCTCGCGAAGAAACATAATAGCGTGCCGGCAGTCGATTTAAAGCCAATGCCATAATATCAGCCTGACAACGCTCGCATGAGCAACCTAGAGTATTATTGCCGAGATATTTTTTAAGCGCCTGTTGGACAACTATTTCTGTATGGTTTTTAAGCTCAAGCATAGGTGGGGTCATCTCCTTTGATCATTCTGGTTATGTCCAATAATAATGGTTAATCCTCAAAAGAACAAGTAGATAATATCAGATATAATAATGATTACTAGCCATTAGGTTAAGGAAATATTAAAATAAAACATCAATTTTAAAGTGATGCCCTTAAGTTTATTCATAGATAATAGTTTACTATTGCAGTTAACTTACAACGTATTAAAATACTTAATCCAATTATTTATTTAAATTTTACTCACAAGTTCTTGCCAAAGCGATTGGTCTCATACCTTAGACGCCAAATTGTAATACATTAGGGGGAAGAGAGCCTATTATATTCCTAATGAAGTTGCGTTAATAGGCAGTTGAAGATAAAATTAAGCGCAGGGGTTAGAAGAGACAATTGGGGCGATGACACTTATTTCTTTTTTTTGTAAAGAAGATTTAAAGGAGCAGAAGTTATGAATTGGCAATTTATTAATGATTTGCAGGACATCTACTCTTTATTGGATGAAATAGGTGCACAGACGGCTGAACGGGATTATCCTATTTTGTGGGAAAAGATACATGCTACAAGTTGTGCTCAAATTGGGCGTATGTTAGCGGAAAAAAGAGGTGTAGATGTGGAGTGGGCTGCCTTAGCCTGTGCTTTGCATGATATTGGTAGGTGGTTCTCGGGACGTCAGAATGAGCATGCCCCAAAAGGTGAAGAGCCAGTAAGGGCTTTTCTTACTCAAAGAGGTGAAACAAAGGAAACCAAAGAGCTCATTATTAAGGCTGTCATTAATCATTCTAAGAAGGAGGAAATTGGATCACCACTTGAGGAGATCGTTAAAGATGCAGACATATTAGATTGTCATTGGCATGGGGAAGATATGACTAAACCCTTTCATATTGCCAGACTAAGAAAGGCCTTGGAGGATTTGAATATTCAAACCTAATCAAATCTTTATCTATTAAGTTTTAATATTACAATTTAAAGAAAGATAATAAATTGTAGCAAATTTTGGTTGATAATCCGCACACCCTCTGCTATACTGACCGTGTGCTTGTTAAAACTTGGGCCTAACTTAAATTGGAATCCAGAGTTCTGACCTTATTTGGTGCACGGATGATAATTTGTAGGATCCAACATACAAGAACACCAAATAAGGAGGAGTTATTATGGCTCAAGACAAATACCTAATATGCCGCGATTGCAGTCAAGAATTTGTATTTTCAGCAGGTGAACAAGATTTCTATGCTGAAAAAGGTTTTGAAAATGAACCAACACGTTGTCCTGCTTGCCGTCAGGCACGCAAACAACAATCAGGTGGTGGCGGTAGAGGTAATTTCGGAAGTCGTCCACAACGTGAAATGTTTCCAGCAGTCTGCGCAAGCTGCGGTGTACAAACGGAAGTTCCATTTCAACCATCGGGTGAAAAACCAGTGTACTGCCGTGATTGTTTCCAATCTATGCGTCGTTACTAAAATGATGAATAACAAGAGGCCAGGGATTTATCCCTGGCCTTTTGTAATATAAACTATAATTGACTTGATGTGTTTGGTCTAATGGGATTAGAAATAGTTACAAAGAAGATGTGACTGATCAACTTTAAACCATTTTCTTATAAACGGACATTAATGCCATATTATGGGGTTTCAGTTGATATATTAGAAGATAGAAGACAGTTAGCTGACTGGGCTAGTAAGCTTTATTGGTATTTAGAAATAGCAAAAGAAAAACAGATAACGAAGATCACAAAGTGAAGAGTAATGGTATAGTCTAATCTAATATTTCTAGATCATCAGGGCTTTTATCCTTTGTGAAAATCACATCATCTTTGCTTTTTCCAGTTGTATTAGGTTCAGGAGAAGTTTTAGAAGTAGGGTTAGATGAATTTACATTTCCATGCTCAGAGAGCTTGTTAAACTTTGTCATAATTTGAGTCCCTCCTTATTATTGAAATATTAGTAGATATAACTATAGTGCACTATAATAAGTATGATAATTGTCTGTTAGAATTATGTATTTATCTTTAAGGCAGAAGGCTATGGTGATAATAATGGTTCAAAGGATTATAAGGTTATTTTTAGGTTTATTCTTGTTTGCAGTTGGCATTGTGTTGACAATTAATGCCAATCTGGGGTTGGCTCCATGGGATGTTTTTCATCAAGGAATAGTCCATCTTACAGGTATTACGATGGGGCAAGCTAGCATTGGAGTAGGAATTATTCTAGTAATCATCAATGCGGCCTTAGGAGAGAGGGTAGGGTGGGGATCTCTTGGCAATATGCTGTTTATTGGATTGTTTATGGATTTGATAATGTTAAATTATCTTATTCCGATAGCAAATGACCTTGTTTCTGGCCTTATCATGATGTTTTTAGGCATGTTTATTGTAGGAGTTGCCAGTTATTTCTACATCGGAGCAGGATTAGGTTCCGGTCCACGTGATGGTTTAATGATTGCTTTAACTAAAAAGACCAATAGATCGGTGAGGTTTGTCAGAAATTCTATAGAAATCAGCGCTCTTATTGTAGGATACCTATTAGGTGGCTTCGTAGGAGTAGGAACGTTGATTATGTCTGTTGTCCTTGGCTATATCATTCAGTTTATCTTTAAGCTCTTTAGATTTAATGTGAAGCAAGTGCAACATAGATTTATTGATGATGATGTTAGGTTTCTTAGACAGAAGCTCTTAAAGACTAAACCCACTAATGAAACTGTCTGAAGAGATAGTTCTTAATATAGACCAAATTAATTTAAAAAACCAAAGGCGTTTGGTCATATTGATCAAAGCCTTTGGTTTTTTAGGTTAATGGGTTAGGGGTATGAGTTTACTTGATGAGTAAATTCAATAACTCTTTTTTAAGGTCTAATGATGCACTTGAAAGTAGTACATCGGGATTACGTGGTTGAGGAAAGGGGACAATCAATTCTTGTAGAACAGACGCCGGTTGTTGACTCAAAACAATTATTTTATCGGAAAGAAGTATAGCCTCGTCAATATCATGGGTTATGAACAAAACTGTATGGCGTGTTTGGTTCCAGATAGATGACAGCCAGCGTTGTATTTCTTGGCGGGTTAAGGCATCTAGGGCTCCAAAAGGTTCATCAAGCAGCAAAGTTTTTTTGCCAAATAGAATTGTTCTCAACAAAGCACCCCGTTGACGCATCCCACCTGATAATTGATGGGGGTAATGGTTTGTGAAGGATGCTAGTCCGAATTGATTTAACCATTTATGAGCTTCCTCTAGCGCATTATGTTTGTCTTGATGCTGTATCTCGCATCCCAGCAGAACATTTTCTAGAAGAGTACGCCAGGGTAAAAGTAAATCCTTTTGAGGCATGTAACCGATATTCCCAGAAAGGCCATTAATCAAGGAGCTGTCCAGCATGATTTGGCCACAATCGGGGCTTTCTATACCTGCTATAAGATTACATATTGTACTTTTTCCACATCCCGAAGGACCAATCAATGAAACAAATGAACCAGTCTCTATCTCAAAACTTAGAGAATTAATGATCCTCATTTGACGATCAAGATGTGGGTTATAATATGATTTCGAAAGGCCTTGAAGAGTAAGTCCCATCTTCTTCCCCCTAAGAATTAGGTAGAAAATCGTTAGTGTAGGCTTTGGCGGGATCGATCATTTGTGGCAATAAATCTCTCTCGACAAGCCACTTTGCATAACTTTCCCAAACCTGAATTTTCTGTTCTCCCCAACGAGTAGCGTCTGCCTGATATTGAGGACTGAGCCATGCTTGGCTTTTGCGAATAAGCTCAGGATTTGCTTCAGGTGCATTCTTTATTAGGATTTCGGCAGATTCGGCAGGATTCTTAATGGCAAACTGATACCCAGCGCTTACAGCTTTCATAAATTTCCTTGCGAGCTCCGGTTGAGATTTTATGGTAGCCTCGTTAGTAATTACAACAGGGGTATAAAAATCTAGAGCAGGATCCACGTCTTTCAGCCAAAGCATGTCTAATGGTTGTTGGCGTAATTCTGCTTCTATCCCTGTCCAACCATAAAAAATCCAAGTCAAATCTATATCCTTTGTTAAGGAGGTTAGTTGATCGGCTTCACCAATATTAATCATCTTTATCTTTGAGAAATCAGCCTTATCCTTTTCCATGAGTGCTTTTAAAATAGCATCTTCAGATGGGAGGCCCCACCCACCGTAGGTCTTACCCTCGAAGTCTTTAGCATTATGGATGTTTTTCATGGTTGGAGATGCAAAACCGGAGGTGTTATGTTGAATTATTGCCGCTAAAGAGACAATTGGAACCTCATTAGCTCGCGCTGTGGTAACTTGTTCTTGTTGACTAATTCCAAACTCTGATTTGCCTGCAGCAACTAGCTGCTCAACATTTCCGGAACTGGAAGGTTCCAGGATTTTGACAACTAGCCCTTCCTCTGCAAAGTACCCCTTGTCTTTTGCTACAAAGATACCCGTATGATTTGTATTAGGAGTCCAATCGAGGATAAGAGTTACCTCAGTAGTTGATTCTGCTTTAGAGGAATCAGTTGTTGAAGGATTTGCACTGCATCCCAACAGTAAAAGAGAGATTATTAATAAAGAAAGTAATTTTTTCATATCGAAGTCCTTTCCAATAAATTCTAGCTTGAAGAAAAATACCTGCTAGTTAAGATTATCATCCGGATCTTTAGCGATCCAGGGCAAGGCAATTCGAGCAAGAGCAGAGATAAGTGTAAAGTAAACAAAACTTAGTAGGGTAATGGTGAAAATTGCTGCAAATACACGATCTGTCAAAAACGAATGGGACGAACGGGTCAGGTATACCCCTAAACCGGAGCTAGAGCCAAGCCACTCCCCAATAACAGCTCCCATGACGCTGTAAGTTGCGGCAATTTTAAGGCCTGAGAAAAATGAAGGCAGGGCATGAGGCCAGCGAACGATGTAAAAGACTTGCCAACGGGTGGCCCCCATACTTTTCAAGAGATTAAGTAGGTCCCGATCAGTCAATTCTAATCCTTCAATAAGGCTAATCGTGATTGGAAAAAAACAAACTATAATAATGATAATAATTTTGGGGGTGAGGCCATATCCCAGCCAAAGAATTAGAAGGGGGGCTATGGCTATCAGTGGAACCGTCTGAGATATAATCAAAAACGGATAAATAAGTCGTTTAATCCAAGGGGATAAAACCATAATACCAGCGGTTATTAGACTGAAGATAACGGCGAGAAGGAACCCAACAGTTGTTTCCAGTAATGTCGTTAGAGTATGCATCCATAAGAGTTGGCGTGTTTCCCATAGGGCTTGAGCGATTTGGAAAGGTGTGGGAAGAATCCAAAGGGGGATTTGAGCGGTGATAGTAAGGAACTGCCACATCCCGAGAAGAAAGAGGAAGAATAGCAGTGAAGGAATTCTATCTTTCCACTTCTTTTTGATCATCTATTTGGTGCGGTACTTATCAATTTTTTCGCCTATTGTAGAGCCTGTAGGGACGTAATCCATCTTAATATAGGACATTACTCTGGATGCACCAGCCCGAATGCAAGCTTCTTGAGCCTCTTTAATAATTGCCCAGAGTTGGTCAGGTTCCCCTTCCATAGTAGTTTCCATTGGGCCAACTTCGTAAGTAACTCCACTCTTTGCAATTACTTTAATGGCCTCGTCCACAACTTCATAGATTCGTGATTCCTCGACTTTGGGAACAACTTGTAGAGCCATAATAATATTTGCCATAATCTTTCCTCCCTTGTAATTTGGTTAGAATATAAAAAAACACCGCAAATAATAATGCGGCGTGTTCTTATCTCTGCTCCCTACGCTGGCATTACCCAGATCAGGTTAAGGGTCGGACAATAGTCCCTCTCAGCCAGTAACCCCAGCTCCCCTGTTACCATATAATACTACTTTAATTATATCATGTCTTTGCGCGTTGATGCAATGGTCTGTAGGTTGTTAGGGACCGCCCTATGCAATCGAATTTTTATTATTGACAGGGTTTTAAATGAATAGTATTCTGTAAATGAAGTGAGATGTATTCTCAGTTATATTTTCAAGTAGGCCTGAGAATGGTTATCGTTTTGATAAAGGGGGGGAACTAATGGAACGCTTTTTACAGGATGTAAAACCTGGGGAATGGGCGCGTGTTGAGCATATTGAAGGCGGAGGTGCTTTGCGCCGGAGAATGATGGATATGGGAATTGTCCCGGGAGTAGAAATAGAAGTTGTACGTTGTGCTCCATTTGGTGGCCCGCTTCAGATTCGTTTGAAAGGATATTACTTAGCTATGCGCCGTGGGGAATGTGCTAAGATAATAGTTTCTGTACCTGAGCAAAGTCTTCTGGAACCATCGTTAGCAAGTCGTTAGCCTAGTTCTACCAAAATTGCCTGGATTAAGAATCTGTATCAGGTTCTGATATTTAACCTGTATTAATATCAATTGTTAATAAAATCGCATTATTCTTATTGTGTGTATAGAGGTGCCGCTAGGACATAATTTTTGTGTTGCATGGAGAGGAGGCGGTGGAGTCATGAAAATAGCTCTTATGGGTAATCCTAATGTTGGTAAGAGCACAGTTTTTAATGCTTTGACTGGATCAAATCAACAAGTAGGAAATTGGGCGGGAAAAACTGTAGAACGAAAATCAGGAGTAATTCAGAGAGCCAATGAACAAATTGAACTGATTGATCTTCCGGGTACTTATAGTCTGACCGCATATTCTCAGGAAGAGATTGTTACACGTGAGTATATTCTGCGCGAAAAACCAGATGTTGTTATGGCTTTGGTTGATGCTTCAAATATTGAACGAAACCTTTACTTAGTTCTTCAGATTCTTGAGCTAGCCCCAAGAGTTGTAATCGGTTTAAACATGATGGATTTAGCTAAATCTGCAGGCATAAAAATCCTTTCTAATAGATTAGCCCAGGTCTTAAATGTGCCTGTTGTTGAAATTGTTGCTGCCAAAGGACAAGGAGTCGAAGAATTCTTGTCTGAGGCAATCCGAGTGGGAAACCTCAAAAAAGATCCTTTAAGGGATGAGGTTCCTTATCCAGAGGAACTTGAAAGACGGATTCAAGCAATGGAACATTTATTAGCGGATACAATCTGGGCGACAAAGTATCCCTTGCGTTGGTTGGCTATTAAACGTTTAGAACGGGATTCGGAAATTGGACAGACCTGGAGGAGTATACCTCAGAACTCCAAAAGGTCGAAGAATAATGATTCCTGCTGTGACTCAGGAGATTCTATAAAATACGTACTGCAAGATACGGACACCTTGCCTGGAGAAGATTTGCTCCAGGCTTATGAAGTTGAAGGGTGGAGCAAAGACAAATTTGAAATGACCGTAGCGGATGCCAAGTACCAATATATTTCTAAGATCCTGCCAGAATTCAGGATAAACGAGGGCCCGATAAAACGTACTTGGACGGATAGACTTGATGAATGGATATTATCTCCGATATGGGGTTATCCAATTATGTTGATAATATTGTCTGTAGTATTTTGGTTTTCCTTTGTTGCCAGTGCACCTTTAGGTGGTGCTGTTTCAGATGGAATGGCTTGGGCCGCAGATATGATTGTAGGTCTGATGCAGAAGGTGCAGATTCCTGTTGCTATTCAAAGCTTAGTGCGAGATGGAATTTTCGCTGGTGTTGGTGCTGTTCTTGCTTTTGTTCCTCAAATTGCAATATTCTTTGCTTTTTTCTCTTTAATGCAAGATAGTGGCTATTTAGCACGGGCCGCATTTTTAGGAGATCGGTTTATGCAGCTCATGGGACTACATGGAAAATCATTTTTCTCCTTGGTGTCCGGGTTTGGCTGTAATGTACCGGGCATTATGGCTACAAGAACTTTAGAAGATCCTAAAGATCGCTTGATTACCATGTTAATTAACCCATTGATTCCTTGTGTTCCGCGCTTAGGTGTAATGAGTGCTGTTGTGGCAGCCTTTTTTCCAGGATCTCTGGGTGCCGTTATTATGATTAGTCTTTTATCTTTAAGCATGATTCTGGTCATGTTCTCAGCAATCTTATTAAGAAGAGTCGTTAAACAAAGGGAACGCTCAGCCTTTGTTATGGAACTCCCTTTATATCACATTCCTACTCTGCGCAATATTTTATTGCCTACCTGGCAAAAAACTTATTCCTTCCTAAGAAGGGCGTGGACGTTCATTTTAGTTGCTTCGATTGTTGTTTGGGTCTTAAGTTCCTATCCCCAGGGAGTCCCTATGGATGAGACATGGGCAGGTAAGATGGGAGGATGGCTTACCTTTATTGGACAACCCTTGGGATTTGACTGGAGGATTATGGTAGCTATTGTGTTTGGCTTTACCGCTAAAGAAACAACTCTCTCTACCTTAGGAATTCTATATGGTGTTGCTGCAGATGCTTCCCAGTCGATTGCTCAAGCTATGACCGGAGCTATGACTCCGTTAGGAGCATATACTTTTTTAGTTGTCTATATGTTATATATCCCTTGTCTGGCTTCTGTTGTAACGACCTATAAAGAATCCCATAGTATTGGTTGGACAAGTTTCGGCGTTGTCTATAACCTTTTGCTTAGTTTTATAGTGGGTTGGCTTATTCTCCATGTCGGACTGTTTCTTGGCATCCAGTGATTAGAAAACCCTGGGGAGTGAATCGGATTGCTTACAGATATTTTGAAAGTTTTGTCTCGTAAAGAAGCTACCTTATCAATGTCACAGCTTGCTCTTGAGGTAGGCTATTCGTTAAAGGAAATTGAAAGCGCTTTAGAACAGATGGAACACATGGGATATATTTGTCGAGAAATCTTTGGCCAAGCATGCAGCCCGAGTTGTGGAATGAATCGCTGCAGTGGGCACTGTGAAAATTGTGGCTTCCATTCACCAGAAACATTTACTTTTTGGGGACTGACTGAGAAAGGCCAGACAATGCTAAATCAAGTTTACGGTAAGTGAACTTGTTCCGCTAAAGTTGAACTCCGAGACTTCTCGGGGGGGATAGCCCTACTAAAGCAGAATAAGGACATCTACTTACAAGAAGTGGATGTTTCGGAAGATGATGTTGGAAAAAATATATGATATGATATAAAGTGGATAGAATAATTTATCTACACTATTGATGGTCTGGATGAAGGGAGTTTATGATTTGATGATTAAGCCCCGTGAGGAGAAATATCATGCTATTCTGGATGCGGCCACGGAGGCTTTTGCGGAATACGGCTATTTTACTTGCCAAGTATCTAAAATTGCCAAACTGGCTGGAGTAGCAGACGGAACTATTTATTTATATTTTAAGAATAAAGAAGATATCCTGGTTAGCCTTTTTTCGGATCGCATGGGGAATTTTATTCGTGAGATCCAACAATCAATAGCGCAATGTACGACAACTAAAGAACGCTTATTTTGTATAATTCGGACTCATCTTAAATACATGCAGGAAAATCGATCTTTGGCAATAGTTACGCAGATTGAGTTAAGACAATCTGACCCAAAAATTCGAGAAGCTATTTCAGGGCCTTTAAGAGAGTATTTTCATTTAATTGAACAAGTTCTTAATGAAGGAGTTCAGAAAGAAGAAATAACTTTAGCGGATATAAAAGTGGGTCGGCAGATGTTCTTCGGAACTCTGGATGCAGCCATTAGTGACTGGGTAAGTTCAAGGAAGCCTCGTCCTTTAGAAGGAATTGAAGAACTAATATATGAGCTTATGAGGAGAGCTTTCTATATCAAATAAATGAATTCTAGGGAATTTGAACAGAAACTTTATATAAAAAAATCAAAAACACCCGGAAGAGCCCTGTCACTTATACCAAATTAGGATATAAGTGACAGGGCTCTTCCTACAATTAATAGATGACACTAGATTAATAATTATCGTGCGGCGATTCGTTGCGACTTTGCCGCAGGTCGATTTCTCATAAATAATGCGGTAAGTCCGGCAAGAAGTGGGAGTAAGAACAATATCGAAATTGAGGTTGATAGGCCGTAAAGATCTCCTATTCTCCCTATGGGTATTACCAGAAGGCCCCCTACCCCTCCTGCGAATCCCATCGTCAACCCGGCGGCTAAAGACTTATTATTGGGAATGGCTTCTTGAGCTGCAACTACAGTTACGGAAAAACTGGATAACAAGCAGGCACCGGCGAGAGCTAGCAAAACAACGCTCAAAGTGCCATTTGTATAAAGGAAACCGTAAAAGCATGGTGTAGCTAGAACCAGAGAACCGATCGTTAAAGGTTTTCTGCCAAATCGATCCGATATATACCCCCCTAAAATCCCTCCAATTGCTCCAGCAAAGAGCATTATAAAGACTAAATGACTGGAGGTTATAGAGGAAAGATGTTGTTCGTGGAAATATAGGGGGAGAATGGTTAATAAACCGGTATAGGCTAGTGCACGGATGGCAATGACACTAGTAATTGCTAAAAGTTCTTTGCGAGCTTTCAGTAACGAAAGCCATACCTCGGCCAGAGTAGGTGGCGTAGTTCCCCCACGAAGTACATGATTAGTTGGGGCGAAAAAGTATAATAACAGTGCGACAATAATACCTGGAATAATCGTATAAATTGTCGCACTAAGACCATAGTTCTGAAATAGGGGAACCAGTATTAGGGGGCTGAGTGCAAAACCAATGTTTCCAAAGGCGATAAATGTGGAGAGTAGAACTGCTTTACGATCACCGCTGACAACAGTTATCATTGTTGATGCTTGAGGATGAAAGGCAGCTGTTCCGAGACCGGCAAGACTGGCTAAGAGAACTAAAAGCAAATAGTTGTTGACTAAGCCGGTCAAACTGAGCATAATTGCCATCCATAGGGTTCCTACATGGACAAGCCATCGTTTACCCTGGCGGTCAAGAAAATAGCCAAAGACTGGCTGTATGAAAGAAGAACTGATAGTAAACGCTGAGACTAATATTGCTGCTTTCGTGGCGTTAAGAGCTGTTGCAGCTACTAGAAAGGGAAGCATTTGAGGTAAGTAGTTACTATACATGTCATTTAACATATGAGCTAACGAAAGTATACCAATTGTTGAATACTCAATGGACCGATTAGATTCTGTCATCTTGGATATTCCTCCTCAGACTTGTCATTAATGATTTGAGTATAGCTGTTAAGAAAATACTCCAAATTTGCTTTGCGTTGATTAATGTCTTGAGCATAATTATTGAGAGCAGCTTGTCCGGAAGGAGTGATGGAATACCATTTCCGAGGAGATCCAGACTCTGAAGTTTTCCAACTCGCTTCAACCCATTTCTTTTCCTCCATATCTTGAAGGGCACGATAAACACTGGGACTGTCAGTTAAACAAAAGGGTAATTCTTCCTGCAAGCTAGAAAGAATTTGGGCACCATAGGCAGAAGATGATTTTTCTAAAAGGAGAAGAATAAATGCATTTGTATGACGACTCTGTTTAGATTTGCTCAAATTGATGCCTCCTAACTGTTTATTACAGTATACTGTTAATCTTAGTATACTGCAATAAACACTATAATTATGGGATCATCAGCCAAATAGTTCGCTTATGAAGATTTGCCTTTGAATGAGGCAAGATAATTCCAACCAGAAGACAGTCTCTCTAGACAAATGCTTAACGGAAGGGTAGTATTTAAGAAAATGCTAATAATAACTATAAATCATTAGATAGGGAGATTATGATGGATTTTGCAGGGAAAGATAAAGCTACATATGTAAAAGAGACATTTAATTCTATTGCACCGCGATACGATTTGATGAATACCTTAATGAGCCTGGGAATGGATAAAGGGTGGCGGCGTCTTGCCGTCCAAAAGGTTGGAGCAATGCCGGGTATGAATATACTAGACGTTTGTTGCGGAACTGGTCAACTTTCCTTTGAACTAGGACAAGCTGTGGGCTCAGAAGGAAACGTGACTGGGTTAGATTTTTCTCAAAAAATGTTGGAAGTCGCCGAAAGATCCTTGCAACAAACTTCAAATTCGGCTCATATACGTTTTGTTCAAGGGAATGCAATGGAACTACCCTTCCCCGATAATTCTTTTGACGGTGTCACAGTTGGCTGGGGGTTAAGGAATTTGCCCGATTTGAGACAAGGTTTAAAAGAAATGATAAGAACGGTTAAGCCTGGAGGAAAAGTAGTATCACTTGATATGGCTAAACCATCATTATTAGGATTTAAACAAGCATATTGGTTATATTTTGAAAAACTGATTCCTTTAATGGGTAAAGTCTGGACGAGAAAAGCGAGTGCTTATCAATATTTCCATGACTCAGCACGCGAGTTCCCTGCTCAAGAAGAATTAGTTCGAATTTTTACAGAGTGTGGACTGAAGGATGCTTGTTTTACTAATTTGGCTGGTGGTGTTGTGGCAATTGTTTCAGGCAAAAAACCATAAGGACATTTTAATCTTGCATGATTCTGTATTTATTGATCATACTATCCTTGATAATTGATGAAATCTTGTTAAAAGGAAGGGATTAGTATGAAAGTTCGCGACGTTATGACTAGACAGATTGAAACAGTAGCTCCTAGTTCTTCAGTTGAAGAAATTGCACGCTTGATGAAGCGTAATGATGTGGGTTCTATTCCTGTATGTGAAGGGCAGAAAGTTTTAGGTATTATTACTGACAGAGATATTGTTCTAAAGGTTATAGCTGATGGAAAGAATGTTAGTAGTGTATCCGCTAAGGACATAATGACCTCCCAGGTTATCACAGTAACTTCTGATCAAGATGTACACGAAGCTGCTCGTATAATGGCGGATAATCAAATCAGGAGATTACCCGTTATAGAACAGGGGAGAATCGCTGGAATTGTTGCTTTAGGGGATTTGGCAGTTGAGAAAATCCATATCAATGAAGCAGGTGATGCTCTTAGTGACATTTCACGGGGAGCTCATCATTAATAATATTTAAAGGTGACTCGATTAGCATAATAAAACAGATAATAGCGTTGTGAAGAAACACAACGCTATTATCTGTTTTTGTGGTAAACTAATTGAGAAAATCGATAATCTTACAAAGAATAGGATGTGTTCGCTTTGGATTTAAAGGTTGGTAGAAAAGGACGGGCCCAGACAACTGTAAGTACCTTAAATACTGCAAAAACTATGGGGAGTGGACAGCTAGAAGTCTTTGCAACTCCGGCAATGATTGCCCTTATGGAACAAGCTGCTGTTAATGCCTTAGAGTTGCCTGAAGGACAATCAAGTGTAGGAACTTCCTTATCAATTAAACATAATGCTGCAACCCCTTTAGGTGTGAATGTTTTCGCCATCGCTGAACTTGTGGAAATAGACCGTCGAAAACTAGTTTTTACGGTCGAAGCATTTGATGATGCCGGACAGATTGGTGTTGGGAAGCACGAACGTTTTGTTATTGATGCCGATTCTTTTATAGCTAAAGCTCAAGCTCGTAATCAGGGGATGTAAAGTGAAATCCTTCAACACAATTTCTGAAATGAATACATGGGAACAAATAATTGATAAATCCCGTTTTATCGGAATTGCAGTTCCGCTGACCTCAATAAATCAATTTGACATGGCAATGAAAAATATTCGTGATAATTATCCCAACGCTCGCCATTACGTCTACGCTTATCGATTATATGAAGGCTTAATTGAGAAGTCTTCGGACGATGGAGAACCTCAAGGGACGGGGGGACGTCCCGTAATGGATATTTTACAACATGGAGATATATGGAATATATTGTTGGTTGTAGTGAGATATTTTGGCGGTGTACTGCTGGGGACTGGTGGCCTGTCCAGAGCATATGGTGGAACAGCCCGGCAGTTAATTAATGAGACCAATTTAAAGAAATTGTCACTTTATCAGGTGTACCATTTAACTCTACCCTATGAATGGTTTGAAATGATTAAGTATCAATTTGGACTGCGTAATTGGATAATTTCAAAGGAAGATTTTAGTGAGGTTGTTCAGCTACTCGTACATGTACCGGAAGTGGAGTCTCAAGCATTTACACAATGGATTAATGACTTTAGTAAAAAACAAGTGAGTTATACGGAGCAGGGTATTGCGTGGAGATGACAGATGAATTTGAACGTTTAGACTATTCCAAAGAGTTAAATTTTAAGAAAGTGATCACAATCACTTTCCTTTTTTTTATATGTTTGATATTATAATAGTGAAGATAAGAACAATTAATGCTGTTGCTTAACTTTTAGTAGACAGAAGAACAATTATTTGAGAGGGGGAGTTATTATGTTAGCTTTCATTCCTGTATTAATAATTGGTGGATTTTTAGGCGGATGTGCAGTTGTAATTGCTGCTTCGTGCTGTCAACTTGTGAAATTAACGACCAACTTACCCAAAAGTAATGGCACATTGCCCAGGGCAGTTCAAGCCTAGATAAACAACCTCAAATAAGATCAAATAAACACCCATAACGGGTGTTTTTTTTTGGTCTTATTTAAAGCATAGAATCTTATATTTCTACCTATCTGTATTATCGGTAGATACTTTGATTCCGCCCGGTAGTTTTGGCTTCATACAGAGCATGATCTGCTCTTAAGAGTACGGATGAGGGAGTATCAGAGGGGCGCCATAAAGTAGCACCGATACTCACTGTAACAGATACATAAGGAGATGTTAGATGATAGACTTTTGTATTCTCAACTACTTCCCGAATCTTTTCGCTGATAAATAGGACGATTTTTTCTGTTGCTTCGGGAATAAGAACCACGAATTCTTCTCCTCCATACCTGGCAATTAGATCTTCTTCTCGTAAATTGTTTCTAAGCTCTCGCACAATAGTTTTTAGAACTGTATCACCAAAAACATGCCCATAGCAATCATTAAATTGTTTGAAGTTATCAACATCAACCATAAGCAAGCCAAAAGTTACAGATCTTTTATGACGTTGACAAAGTGAAATATATTCATGCAAGCGTTTTTGGAAATAACGATGATTATAGACACCAGTTAAGCCGTCAGTAATTGATTCTCGTTCAACTATGGCATACAAAAGTGCATTTTCCAAGGCTGAAGTAGCATGACCAGCAACAGTTTCAAGAAATTGCATTTGCTCAGGAGTAATTTCAGGTTGTCTGATAGCATGAATATTTATGGTACCAGTCTTATGCTGAGCATTTTGAAGTGGTAAACAACATATCCATTCCCAGTTCTGCGTTCTGTTGCCAGGTGAGCAATAATGAGTAACACCTTTCGATAATACTTCAGCGAGAAAAGAGAAATCAAGATTTGGTGGAATTTTTGGAGTGATTGTACGTGAATCAAAAACTCCAATAACTTCAAACTCTTGAGTATTTTCATTGAATAAACACACGCTTGCTTGATCAATGCTAATAAGGGAAGCAATGGCGCTTATAATATTAGCAGCAATAACTTTAGGATCAAGAGATGCATTTAGCGCGCGGGCAATATCTAAAAGAACATTTGTCTGTAAACGTATTTCTTCCAGTTGGCTTTCTAATACCTGAATTCGTTCTATCAATGTAAAGTTGTTTTCTGAATCCATTTTTTGATGACTTGACATAGAAATGTGCCCCCTATAACCCGAAATCTGATGAGTATTATTAGAGGATAATTGAATTAGGACAAACTATATATACTATTCTATTTTAAATCAAATAATCCTTTGCTTATAATTCATTTCCCTAAAGAAAGTTTTTGGAAAATGTATCAAAAAGAATGCAATTCAAAGAGTAAGAAGAAGGAGAAACAGGACTTCTGTCGAATTTTTAAACAAACACTGAATTAAAATAAGGGGGGGACCCATGTTCTGACATATAATATTACTGTTGTTTTAGTAAGTATTCCATTTATTGCGTTTTTAATTTGGCAAGCGAAGATGTTAGGATTGACCAGAATGAGAGCATTTTTGATTTCTGTTCTGTTAAGTTGTGCTGTCTTAATGTTTCCTTATGCGCTTCGCTCAGGCCTAATAGCATTGTGGATTTTATCGGTGCTAGTTTTGATAATTTCAGGGACAATATGGCCCAAAATTAAATTAATTAGTAAAATCAAAAACTATAAAGTATTTGGCGGAAACGATCCGATTACAGAAGAAGCAATAGTAGAAGAAGCAATAGTAGAAGAAGCAATAGTAGAAGAAGCAATAGTAGAAGAAGCAATAGTAGAAGAGGCAATAGTGGAAGAAACAATAGTGGAAGAAACAATAGTAGAAGAAGCAATAGTAGAAAATACAGTAGTAGAAAAAACAGTAGTAGAAAAAATAATAGTAGAAGAAACATTATCAGGTGAGACTATAATAGATGATATATTTTACGAAAGTACTAATGAGTCAGAAATAAATGGTTTCTCTATTGATGAACTTATTGATTTAGGATTTAGTGAAAAGCAATCGGGAAATTTCAATCAGGCGTCCCTTTATTTCCTTAATGCTTTAGCACTGAATCCAGCACCGGATTTAGCCTTGTGTCTAATAATGGATAGTTATTGGCTGTTAAATAATGTCGGGGACAGTGAGTGTTCCTTGATAGAATTAAACAATTATGTTAGGACATATTTAGCACAGTTTGATCCGGAACTTCGGCGTCTCTTTGATTCATGGGTAATCAAAGAGAATCTTAGTAAACAAATATTTAATGATTAGGGGGCATTAGCCTGTGAAAGCAACAAAAGTTATAATTGGCTTACGAGTTATAAGTATTTCAGATGGGACTCAAATTGGAGTTGTAAAAGATTTAGTTCTTAACCCTCAGGGAAAATCCTTGGATTTTTTAATTATTGATCAACCTTCGGACTATTTTGGAGCAAAAGTTATTTCTTATACAGATCTGTTAGGTGTTGGAGAGTTTGCAATTACCATTCCCAATCAGGATGTCATACAAGATGTCGCTCAAAATTCAGAGATTCAAAACTTATTAAAGCAGGATATTCGAGTAATTGGAACAAAAGTTTTAACTAAAAAGGGTCAACTCATTGGCGAGGTGAGAGAAGTAATTATCAATGAGGAAACTGGCCGCATCGCTTCCTGTCTGTTTGAGTCCGATGGAGAGATGCAAGAAATCCAGGCTGAAAAGATAATTACCCTCGGGAAAGAGTTGCTAATTATCGAAGAAGAATCTACCCCCGTTGCTGCACTGGGGAGCTTTGAACTAAACGATGAATTATTAAATTCAACCGTAACATCAGGCATATTTAAAGAAGATGAAGTTATGGAAGATCAAGCTATTAACAACCAAATTCTGGAAGATACTAATCAAGAGCCTGTTGAGGAAGTAGACCCTCAACCAGATACATTTGAAAAGGTAGATATCCCTGAAGAACGTGAAACCGATTTTAATCTTTTTGAGCAGAGACAACTCCAATATTTTATCGGGAAAAAAGTAGACAAAGACATAATTTTGGACAACGCTGATATCTTACATGCCGGTGAATTCATTACACCCGAAATGGTAACTCATATTACTACGAGAAGTACATTGATGGAAGTTACTTCTCATTTGCAAAAAAACTAAGGAAAGAATAATGAGAAATAACAACTATGAAAAAAACAAGGTTACTTATCTTAGTCTTATTGCTGCAACTATGTGTTACACTAGGGTTTGGAGCCGTTGTTTCTTATGGCAAAACGCGAGATCAGGCACCTTCTGGCCTATTCATTTGGGGCCAAGATATTTCTTATTTGAGTAGAGAGCAAGTATCTGCTCAAATAAGAGAAAAGCTACCAGATGCTATTACGTATGAAGAAGAAGTATATCCTTTAAAGTGGGAAAGGACTAATGTTGAGATTGAACAATGGTTAGATCTCGTCTATCCTCCAACAACAGGATCATGGATTATAGATGTTCTTCAAAATCTTACTCGTCCTTTAAATGTTCTCCGAATGGGCGATCTAAGTTTGAATCAAGAAGAAGGTATTGCACAGATAAGAGAATTTAGCCAAAGAATCAATCAACCTGCGCGTATTGCTACAATAGAGTTTGTAGATGGTCAATTGAAAAGAACCAGTGGTTCAACTGGAATAGAAGTTAATATTGAGGCAACCTGGCTGAAACTTTCCCAAGAACATGAGCAAGAACAAGTGGAAGCAGTTGTTGATATGGTTCAGCCTCAGCCAAGCACTTATGATATAGCTAAAATTGAAGATGTTTTGGGGGACTACTCGACATTTTTTAACCCACATGAAGAACAGCGTACTAATAACGTCCGTTTGGCTGCCATGGCCTTAAATAATCGTTTAATCCCTCCGGGTGGTGTGTTTTCCTTTAATGAAATAGTGGGAGAGCGTACAGCGGCTTCAGGTTATTCTCCAGCCATAGTTTTTGTGGATCGGTCAATGATCAAAGAAATAGGTGGGGGTATTTGCCAAGACTCAAGTACGCTTTATCAAGCAGTTCGCCAAGCTAACCTGGCAATAGTCGAAAAACATACTCATTCGTTGCCGGTGTCTTATGTCCTCCGAGGACAAGATGCCACGGTATCCTATGGAATCCTTGATTTTCGGTTTAGAAATGATACTCAAGGATATCTACTAATAAGTGCTCGTACAGGCACAAACTGGCTTAGAGTGCGTTTGTTTGGAATAGCTGATAATACTCACCCAAAACTCCAAAAGCCTCAAGGTTATCCAAGAGGCCCCGAGTCTTGGGACATGGATCCCAAGTGAACTTTTTATTATTTGAAAGACTCCTGATAAGCACTACACTTATCGGGAGTCTTTTCTACTTCTCAATATACCGTTTAGTTTATTTCTTCAAGAAGATCTCATGCACAGCTGAATATAATTCAATTCTGGAACAGCCATTTCTTGTTGACGTTGTTTTACCCTCCTACTTCGTTAGAGAACCCAATAAGTCTTTGTTTTTAGCATTACCTATATATACTGAAAAATTAATTTTGCAGCGACTAAAAGAGACATTATAATAAACAAAGGTTTCACAAGTGCTGCACCTCGATGAATAGCAAGCCTCGTGCCGACATAGGAACCTAGAATCATGAATACTGCCATTGGAACACCATAGGAATAGAGAACTTTACCATTCCAAGCAAATAGGAAAAGGGATGAGATATTACTAGTGAAATTTAGAACTTTAGAATTTGCAGAAGCAATAACAAAATCAAATCCAAATAGTGCGATGAACGAAAAAATCAGGAAGGAGCCTGTTCCCGGACCAAAAAAACCGTCATAGAAGCCTAAGATAAGGGCGAATAGACAGCCAATACTTGTGTTGAAGGGAGTTAGTCCCTTAAACCTATTCTCCATTCCAAGGTTTTTATGGACAAAGGTATAAATTCCTACTACAAGTATTAAGACAAGAACAGCCTTATTCAAAAAATCTGAACTGACACGAAGCACTGCCCAAGCGCCAAGAGCAGCACCAAATAATGTAAAGGGGATTTGCCATTTGACCAGCGGAAGGTGAACTTTTCCTGAACGAGCAAAGGTAATGGAACTATTTAAAGAAGCTAAAGAAGCAGAAAATTTATTAGTCCCTAGTGCCAAGTGAGGGGGTATACCCACCATAAGCAAAGCGGGTAAACTAATAAGCCCACCTCCACCGGCAATTGCATCAACCATCGCCGCAAAAAAACCAAGAGTGCAGATTATAGTTAGATCAAAAAGCATTGTTTTTACCTCATTTACGAAATTGCTTTTATAGTATACTCCCAATATTCGTTTCAGTCATTATACATTCGCATTGAGGACTGGGAAAAATGTTGAAAATAGTGTAGGATTGTATTGTTGGGTTGAAAACTATGCTTCCATAGGAAGGAGCAGACCTATAAGTGCGGCAAGTAAGTGTTAATTCGTTAAAGATGGGTGACATATTAGGCAAGACAATCTTCTCCAGCACAGGAAGAGTCCTGTTAGGTAAAGGTGTTAAACTTACTCCGTTGTATATTGCGAAATTAAGGGATATGGGAATTTCCATACTTTATATTGAAGATGATCGTTTTGACGATGTAGTTGTAGAAGATGTTATTAGCGAAGAGCATCGCCGTGAGGCTATGGAAATTCTTGAGAAAAGTACAAGGTCGGTACGGTTAGGCAAAGATTTGGATGGGTTTGACCTAAAAAAAATTATCAATAAAATTGTCGAAGAGATCTTATTTAAAAAGGATATACTAGTCAATATGATGGATATGCGCAGCCTAGACAACCAGATGTTTGCCCATTCTGTCAACGTATGTGTCCTTTCGACTATTCTTGGTAAGGCCTTAATGCTTGACCGAGAAAAACTAGAGACCTTAGCTATTGGTGCAATAATGCATGATTTTGGAAAGATTCATCTTGATCCACAGCTTATATCAAAAGTAAATTTAACAGAAGAAGAAATTGAAGTTCTTAAAACACATACTATCTTGGGATTTGAAGATCTTAGAAAACGAAAAGATCTTAATCTAGTTGTCGCCCACATCGCTTTTCAGCATCATGAACATGTCAATGGAACAGGCTATCCCCGACGCTTGAAAGAGGGCGAAATACATCCACTGGCCCAAATTGTAGCTATTGCAGATCTTTACGACAAGCTGACTTCAGATCACAGTAATGTTAAACGAATTATGCCCCACGAGGCTTGTGAAATACTTATGGGTCTTGCTGGGGTATTATATCCCTTGGAAATGATTAGAGTTTTTTTAAAGAATATTGCCGCATATCCCACAGGAGTTACAGTACGACTCAATACAGGCGAGATTGGGGTCGTAGTCGATCAAAATCTAAGTATGCCTGCTAGACCGATTGTACGTGTTTTTGATGAGTCTGAATTTGGCTCAAATGTAGTCAAAGAGTACAATATGGTGGGAAAACGTACAATCTTTATTGAGGAAGTCTTAAGCTAGTTGCGGAGGTAACAGCATGGCAAAGATTGGTTCAAAAGAGCCGGTTTCGATGTTGATTTTTAATGCTTTGCAGGAGAGATTTCCTGATGCACACTGCGAGTTAGAGTACAACACGCCCTTCGAACTTTTAATTGCAACAATCTTATCTGCACAATGCACAGACGAAAGAGTCAATCTTGTCACTGCTTCTCTATTTGCAGAAGCAAATACCCCCCAAGGGGTTCTAGACTTAGGGCTAGCCAAGCTCGAAAACAAAATTCGCTCTTTGGGCCTTTACCACAATAAAGCTAAGAATATTCTTGCTGCCTGCCAAGTTCTAGTTGAAAACTTTCAGGGACAGGTACCTGGGGATGTGGAGTTACTTAAGATGCTTCCCGGTGTAGGACGAAAAACAGCTAATGTCGTTGTCAGCAATGCCTTTGGAATCCCATCAATTGCAGTTGATACTCATGTATTCAGAGTAGCCCATCGCTTGGGTCTCTCAACTGGCAAAACCCCTGAAAAAGTTGAAGACGATCTAATGGTGCTCTTTCCGCGAGACAAATGGTCATTGCTTCACCATCTTCTTATTTTCCATGGAAGGAGAATTTGCAACGCTCGAAAGCCGGGATGTGAGGTATGCCCGGTTTCTGAGTATTGCAAGATGCACCGGGAAGAGGACGGTTTGGTTTCCCAGAAAATTAGAGAGGATTGATTCTTATGAAATATGTTCGTTTTCGCAGTAAAAGTGGGATTGGATATGGAATCCTTGAAGAAGAAAAAGTGCAGGTTCTGGATGGATCATTCTTAAATCCTCTTAGTAAGCCTACAGGTACTATGTTATCTATTGATGAGGTAGCCTTGCTTGCCCCTGTAGAGCCAAGTAAAGTAGTATGTGTTGGACTAAACTATGCTTTGCATGCCAAAGAGTTGGAACATTTATTACCGGATGATCCGGTTATTTTTCTAAAACCTAAAACTAGTGTTATCGGCCCGGACGCTGAGATCGTTTATCCGAAAATCAGCCAACAAGTAGACTATGAGGCTGAATTGGCTGTTGTCATTGGGAAATCTATAAAGGAAGCTACTGAAATAGAAGCTCTAGAAGCAATTTTTGGTTATACCTGTGCCAATGATGTCACAGCCAGAGATCTGCAAAAAAAGGATGGTCAATGGACCCGATCGAAATCCTTTGACACATTTTGTCCCCTCGGCCCCTGGGTTGTAACTGATTTAGACTCCAGTCAGTTAGATATTCAGTCAATCCTAAATGGAGAAACTAAGCAATCTTCAAATACTCAGAATTTCATAACCCCAGTTCCTAAACTTATAAGCTTTATATCTCAAGTTATGACACTTAATCCTGGCGACGTAGTACTTACTGGCACACCTGAGGGAGTAGGCCCTGTTCGCCCCGGAGATGAAGTTGTTGTAAAGATTCAAGGAATCGGGGAATTGCGCAATACTGTTAAAAAATGATCTCATACATGGGGGTATAAGCATGATTCGCATCGGGCATAACCCAAATACAAATATGTTGCCCATGTTCCATTTCTTAGATAAGAACCATCCTTTAATAGAAGCGGTTATAGCTGAACCAACAGGGCATAATGCCATGTTAGCTGCCGGGGAGATAGATATGGCACCCATAAGCGCATTCTCCTACGGTGAGCATTGGAAGGATTACGCTATATTACCCAATCTCTCGGTTTCTACAAAAGGACGAGTTGGATCAATTATCTTGTTCTCTAAAGTACCTTTAAATGATTTAGATGGCTTGACAATTGCCTTAACCGACGCTTCGGCAACTTCTGTAAATTTGACGAAGATTATACTCCATCATTATTATGGAGTAATACCTCAGTATTTGACCATGTCTTCAAATCTCCAAGAAATGTTTTTAGTTGCTGATGCAGCACTCCTTATCGGAGATGCAGCCATTCAAGCGGCTTTACTTCAGCCCGACTGTTATATCTATGATTTAGGCGAAGAGTGGTTGAAATTTACCGGTTGTTCTATGACGTATGCAGTGTGGGCATTTCCCAAATTACTCTTATCTGAGCGAGCGCAAGAAATCAAGATCATCCATAAACTGCTTATAGAGGCAAAAGTTAAGGCACTCTGTAATATGGAGGATGTTATCTTGACCTGTCAAACCATGCTTGGAGGGACACATGGTTTCTGGGCCGGATATTTTGCCCAGTTTAACTATGGTTTAGATAGCTCACTGGAGTGTGGATTAAATAAATATTTAGGCTTGTGTTTTGAACTCAGTTTACTTCCTAGTCGTCCTGTTCTTGAGTTTTGGCCTAAGGAGTAGAGTATGGGTTATTGGGTATACCTGGTAAGGTGTGGGAATAACACACTTTATACTGGCGCAACCACAGATTTAGACCGCAGGATAAAAGAACACAACCGAGGTTCTTCCGGTAGGAAAGGTGCAAAATACACTTCTTCACATCTACCGGTTACTTTAGCCCAAGCTTGGGAAGTTGGGACGTGGAGTGAAGCTTTAAGATTGGAGCATGCTATAAAAAGGTGCCTTAGAACAGAAAAGTGCCAGTTGATAAAAGAGCCGGAACACATTTATCAACTGGCAGAGCGCCGGGGGCTTTCTTTTTCGGCTTTATTGGTTTCAAAACACGATAAAATTAGTGATTAAAATTATCTGGAGGGAAAAACATTGCCATTTGTACAAATTGATTTATTAGAAGGACGCACACTTGATCAAAAACGATTACTAGTAGAAAAAGTTACCCAGGCAATTATCGAGTCAACTGGAGCGGCGCCAGAAAATATCTCGATTATTATTCGGGATATGCTAAAAGAAAATTACGCAAAGGCTGGTAAGCTTGCCAGTGACAAATAGCAAAAAGCTAATTTCCTAATAAAGTGCGAAGAGCATCATCTCTTCGCACTTTATCGTACAATTATATAAAGTTAGCCTATTTTCTGAATAGCCGGGTGGTTAGAATGTGGCAGTTATACATTATAGGCGCTTCCGCCTAAAAACTCTCTTAAAATAGAGTTAAACGGAACCGTAGAAATATCTAAGACTTCAAAAAAGGATAACAGAGTTAAAAGGTGAACAGCCATTTCATAGTCTGGGCATTCCGGAGTAATTGAGACTAATAAATGCTCTGCATATGGGCGTAAGGCATTTAGTTCATACAAGAGGCTGGAGTTAAACATAACATCTGCTTCTTCCTGATAGGGAAAGATGTTATTATTTTCTCCTCGACGAACACTATCCCATTGTGCTAGTGTTCGAGCGGGTTCAGTTCCTCGAAATTGATTGTCCCTGACAAGACGGCGTATGAGTCGAACTTCAGTCGTAGAAACTCGCGTATAAGCATCAATATTGAGCTGGAATAGGGCGCTGACATATATCTTAAACATTTGTGAACGGTCCAGTGAAGGGAGTAATGCTGGGTTAAGAGCATGAATTCCTTCAATTACAAGAATCTCATCAGAACCCAAGCGCATGGTTCTTCCCGTTTGACATCTCCCGCCACAAACGAAATCGAAGAGTGGAGTTTCTACTTCAGATCCTCCGATTAAGGCGTTTAATTGATCGGCCAGGAGAGGTAAATCCAGAGCTTCTAAGCACTCAAAATCGTATTGACCGTTACTGTCCACTGGGGTCTTATCCCGGGGTAAGAAGTAATTATCGAGGGATAAAGCAACTGGGCGGAGACCGTTAACACGTAATTGGGTGGACAATCGCTGAGCGAAGGTTGTTTTTCCGGAAGATGTAGGGCCGGAAATAAGGATAACTCTTACTTTAGAACGTTGGCTAAAGATTCGGTCGGCAATTGAAGAAATCGTCTTTTCGTGCAAAGCTTCTGCCAAATAGATCAGGTCTTGAGAAGACTTACTTGAAATAATAGCATTCACATCATGAACATAAGAAAGGTGTAAGTTTTCAAGCCATCTTTGGGTTTCTGAAAATGTCGCAGATAGTTTTTCTGGTGGAATAAAGGGAGACAGTGATTCAGGATGGTTTACGTTAGGAAAGAGAATGATAAACCCAGGCAAAAAATGTATCAACTTGAAATGTTTTAAAGACCCGGACCGTTCCAGAGGAGGATAGATTGTGGTGATCAAATCCAGATCAACTTGGCAATGATATAGATGGTCATTACAGGTTTGATAGGAGATTGTTTGATCTGACTCTACCCAAACTTTTAAATGATCCTCAATAGTCTGGATTTCCCTGGAAGAGAGTACGGAGTTTTCAAGTTCACAGTATACACCATCCAGGATAGAGTGAGAAATTTTAAGTTGTTCACCGGGAAAGAGTTCTTTAACAACTCCGATGAGTCCAATAATAAGAGTTTGACGATATTTACGGATTGAGTAATCTGACATTTCTGCGCTCCTTTCTGAAATCAGCGGATTTTCTTAAGAGGTATTCAACAATAAATTAGAAGTTTCCTTCAAAAGTCGAGTAAATTTTTAGACTAGATATACTTTGAACTACTAAGAAGGAAATTTATTCTTATAAGGCGAATATACAGCAAATAGAATGTAAATAATTAATCGAGTTAATGGGGTCAAGGAGGGAAATGGATTGTACGAAAGCACACGGGGTAATCTTTACGGTCAAACAGCGTCACAAGCTATCACATTAGGAATGGTACCAGGCGGGGGACTTTTTGTTCCTTCGACGTTTCCCAACTTGAATTGGCAAGACCTTCAGGGGTTAACATATGGTGAGGTCGCTAAACGTGTTATGATGCCATATTTATCGGATTTCTCTGAGGAAGCAGTTGCGGAAATTATCAAAGTTTATTCTGACGGTCGATTTGCTGGAGAAGATCCGGCACCTTTAGTTCCCGTAGGAAGTTTGGGAGTACTGGAACTTTGGCATGGACCGACTGCAGCATTTAAAGACATGGCTTTGCAAGTATTGCCAGACTTATTAAAAACGAGTCTTAAACAGTTTAACCGAGAAGAGGACGTCTTAATTCTTGTGGCTACATCTGGGGATACTGGTAAAGCTGCCTTAGAAGGGTTCAAAAACAGAGAAGGAATGCACATTGTTGTCTTCTATCCTGCGGGCGGTGTAAGCCCGGTTCAAGAGCGTCAAATGACTACGACTGAAGGTTTAAATACTCATGTTGTGGGTGTGGTTGGAGGTAACTTCGATCAGTGTCAGACAGCTGTTAAAAAGATTTTTGCTTCCGATACTTTGAAGACTCAGCTGCAAGAGAATAAGTTGATTTTCTCCTCCGCTAATTCTATTAACTGGGGTCGGCTTTTGCCGCAGATAGTATACTATTACTGGGCATACTTACAGGCTGTCAAACAAGGTAAGGTTACTCCGGAGAGTAAAATAAATGTTGTAGTCCCTACCGGGAATTTTGGCAACTTACAGGCTGCTTACTATGCTAAACGCATGGGGTTGCCCATCAACCGTATTATTTGTGCTTCGAATTCCAATAATGTTCTGGCAGATTTCTTTAAAACCGGTGTATATCAGAGTCAACGGCCATTTTTTCAAACCATATCCCCTTCAATGGATATCTTAATCTCCAGCAACTTTGAGCGTTTTCTATTTGAAATGAGTGGACGGGATTCGGAAAAAATTCAGTCATGGTATGATGCAAGCAATCGAGGGGAATTTAAGGTTGATTCCGCTACTTTGAAAGAATGCCAAGACACTGTTTATGCTGGATGGGCTAATGAAGAAGAGACTCTTAATACAATTGCTAGCAGTTATGAAGAGTATGGATATGTCTTTGATCCCCATACTGCAGTTGCGATGAAAGTCTATGATGATTATCTTACCGCAACCAAGGATCAAACATTCACAGTTATTGCTTCCACTGCAAGTCCTTTTAAGTTTTCTTCAAATGTAATTCGAGCTTTGGCAAAGGATCCAAAATCAACTTGCTCAAATGAGTGGGAAGCGCTGGAAGGCTTAAGTCAATTAACAGGATGGGAAATCCCCATAGGTTTACAAGGTTTGGATAAGAAGCCCGAGAAAAAAGCCAGATCATGCTCGCCTGAAGAAATTAGCGAGTTGATTACCAAAATGTTTATCGATAAGTAGAGTCTATCTAAAGTTATATTTAAAAGTTATATGATTAAGGAGTGAGGATTATCCTCACTCCTTAAAAAGTTCTCTCTTGGGGGTGTGCTTTGGGGTAGGAACCAAGAAGTTTAACCGATATGTGTTCTTCTTTAAATGCCCAAAGTACATCTTGAATGGGGGGAGCAAAGACATAGCCGTCGACATCAACAAAGAAAACATATTCTCCAAGTATACGTTTTGAGGGACGAGATTCTATACGACTTAAATTAATATGTCGTTTGGCAAATTCCCCTAATATTCGATATAAAGAGCCCGGAGTGTTTTCGGCAATCACCAATAGTGAGGTTTTATCATCGCCGTCGGACATTTCCGCAAGGTTATGACCAACCATCACGAAACGAGTGGCGTTTAAGGTAGCATCTTGGATACATTCTTTGAGAATATGCAAATTATAGAGACGGGCTGCTCGACGCGGACCGATAGCCGCCCAATTTTCTCGGATGGAAGATATTCTATGGGCCGCTTCCGCAGTACTAAGACAAGTGATTTGCTGAGCATTAGGCAGATGATTCTCTAGGAAATCCCTGCATTGCCCGATCGCTTGCTCATGAGAATAAATTCGTTCGATTTGTTCAAGTGGCATAGATTCGTGTGCTAAGAGACATTGGTCAATTGGATGGATAAATTCATGGGTAATAAAGAGGTGCTCAGTTTGTCCCAGCGTATCCATTGTTACGCCTACTTGACCTTCTGTCGAATTCTCTAAAGGGACAAAAGCCCAGTCGATTTCATGATCATTGCAGGCAAATAGTAATTTGGGTATCGTTGAAAATGGGATCAGATCTGGGGCTGTTGCTGTTAAATCAGGGTGAGCAGCTAAAAATAAAAGTATAGCCTCCTCTGAAAAACTTCCCTTTGGACCTAAAAAACCAATTTTTTGCATGTCTATCTCCTTCCTAAATATAAAGAGATATTAGCAGTAGCCAAATCTCTAGGTTAATTGTCTGATTTGAATCTTTGAGGGTTTGTTGGATTGTTATCGCAGCTAGATAATAAGTGCAGGTATAAAAAAAACTGTCCCATCATTTAAAGATGAGTCAGAATCTTATAGAGCCTAGGTATAGGAGCTACAATTCTGCCATATTATGTAAAGGATTGATGAATATTGAGTATTTTCCTACTATCATAATACAGATAGAGATTAACGGCAAGTTATCGTCGAAAGCAAATAGCAATATACTTGCATAGGTCGCAATGATCGAGTAAAATATAACTTGGAAGGTTGGGGAACCTTCCAAGGGGATAGTGGACAAGGTGGAGCAGGCAGTGGAACGTACGCTGCCTGTTTCGCTGTGTTTAAGGGTAATTTTCAAAGTCTCTAGAAAATAGTAATTTACAGTTAGGATGTATATAATAATAAAGGTAATTATTACTAAAGGAGGTTACTATTTGTGGATCAGCAACGACTAAAGTCTAGAACAGAAATCTCAGAGGCTCATAAATGGCGGTTAGAGGATATCTTTTTAGATATTAGCAAATGGGAAGAAGAGTTTTCTCAGATTGAGAAATTATTGGGAGAGGGGAAAAAATTTGAAGGGCATTTAGCAGATAATACGGATAATCTTATCTCCTGTTTCGAGTGGATGGACGATCTGAGTCTTCGTTTAGAAGAAGTATACTCTTATGCACGTATGAGGCGTGATGAGGATAATCGTAATGCAAATTATCAAGCCCTAACCGATCGCGCCAGTGCTCTAGCTGTCAAGGTCAGCAGTGCAGTCTCTTTTGTAGTGCCGGAATTATTAGCCATGCCTAAGGGAAAGCTGGAAGAGTTCCGCGCAACTTCACCTAAAATGGAACTATATAACCATGCCTTGGATGACATTCTTCGTAAGAAAGAACATATTCTTAGTTCAGCAGAGGAAAGATTATTAGCTGAAGTTGGTGAATTGGCAGAGGCACCGGGAGCAATTTTCACAATGGCTAATAATGCGGATTTAAAGTTTCCAAATATAACAGATGAATCCGGAGACTCTATTGAATTAACTAAAGGAAACTTTATCCAATTTATGGAGAGTCAAAAACAGGAGGTTCGCAAGGAAGCATTCCAGACACTTTATGGTACTTATGCTAAGCAACGGAATACTTGGGCCGCAACCTTAAATTCCAGTATAAAGTCTGATGTTTTCTACGCCAAAGCGCGGCACTATCCTTCGGCATTAGAAGCTTCTTTAGACGATGATCGGGTTCCCTTAAAAGTTTATGATTCTCTTATCAATACGGTTCATGAGTTCTTGCCTCAGATGCATAGATATGTGCAACTGCGCAAAAAGGCTTTGAAACTTAGTGAATTACATATGTATGATATATATGTACCTATCGTACCTGAAACAACTATGAAAATAACCTATGATGAAGCTAAAAGTATGGTTATTGCTGGTTTGAAGCCATTAGGTAAGGATTACATAAGTATTCTTGAAGAAGGGTTCTCCAAGAGTTGGGTTGATGTTTATGAAAATGAAGGGAAAACTAGTGGAGCTTATTCTTGGGGTACCTATCGTTCTCATCCCTACGTATTACTTAATCATCAAGATACACTCGATTCAATGTTTACCCTCGCTCATGAGATGGGGCATTCACTGCATACTTATCTTTCCAACCGCAGTCAACCTCATCTTTATGCCGGATATAAAATTTTTGTGGCTGAGGTAGCCTCTACCCTTAATGAATCATTGATCATGGAACATCTTTTAAAAGAAACCAAAGACACCAAAATATTGGCCTATTTAGTAAACCACTATTTGGAACAATTTCGAGGTACTATTTTCAGGCAGACGATGTTCGCTGAATTTGAGAAAAAGATACACTCAGTAGTCGAGGAGGGGGGAGCTTTAACTGCCGATAGTCTCTCGGAAATGTATCGTGATTTAAATATGGCATACTATGGTAACGACGTAATATTAGATCCAGAGATCGCTTTAGAATGGGCACGTATACCTCATTTTTATAATGCCTTTTACGTCTATAAATACGCAACCGGTTTCTCCGCGGCGATTGCCTTTGCTCGGGCCATTTTAGAGGAAGGGGAGCCTGCGGTGGCTAGGTATCTAGAGTTTTTAAGTGGCGGAAGTTCAGACTATCCCATCGAATTATTAAGAAAAGCAGGAGTGGATATGGAGACTCCCGCCCCAGTACGAAATGCGCTGGGAGTTTTCTCAGAGCTTGTAGACCGGTTAGAGAAACTCCTTGGGTAAGGTTAGGGCTTAACCAGAGCTTGAAAACGAGGGTCATGTTGAACTGGGGAAAAGTCATGCTCGCTTCTGGCGACTGACTTAACATCAGGATCAAGTGCTATAGCTTGTTCCAGATATACCAGGACTTTCTCAACATTACCTTGGCGACCGTATATGCTGGCTATTCCATAATAACTCCAGGTGTCTTGATCATCGAGCTGTAAAGCTTTTTGATAGGATGCGATAGAATCATCCCACTTACCGGCAAGTTCATAGGCCAAGCCTAAATTGAAATTTGCATAAACAAAGGTGGGGTTTAGATCAAGGGCTTGCTTAATAAGGGCAAGCCCTTGATCATGTTGCCCTTGAAAAGCTAGAGTGGCCCCTTTGGCATTCAGTGCTTCATAACAAAGGTCATCGATTTGTAAAGCTTGATTGAAAAAAACTAAAGCTTCAGGAAATCGGCGTTGATAATAAAGCTTCAGTCCCTTTTCATAGAGAAGAACCGCTCGAGGGTCAGAGACACGATTAGATTCGGTGGGGCTGGTGGTAGTGAGTTGCTTATCAAGATGTGAAGTGGGGGAATCAGTGCTTTGTTCTGAGGTCCTGGGGAGGGGCTCGGGGTTCGTAGGGGATTCCTGATTAAGAGTTGATAGTGGAATCATAGAGTTAGTTGAGACTATGTAAAGGAAGGCTGCCATAGATGCCCCCACTATAAGTAAAATTGTTGGTAAGTATTTGCGCATAGCTCCTCCTAAGTAAAATATATTTTTGGAAAAGTATATCATAATTTAAGCAATCGGTTTGTTAATAGGTGAAAATTAGATAACTAAAGAATGCATTAAGAATAATGAGTACAATATTCCATAACTGGTAAACTTGACAAGCCGAAGTTACGGGAATAAGATGAATTTAAACCAGCACTAAGTTTGAAATCTTACTGATTTATCCTTCTGGAATGGGGGGGATTGGAAAATGGATAATACAGCGAATCACGATGCCTTACAGCAGATTATTCAAGTCGCTCAAGGTTTCTATGCAAGAAAGGATCGTGCCCATGATCTAGACCATGCACTACGAGTCAGAGAGTGGGGGAGAAAACTTGCCCTAGAAGAAGGTGCTGATATCACTGTCGTCGAATTGGCGGCTCTTTTACATGATATAGGTCGGTCTGGTGCTGTTGAGAGGACTCACGCCGAAAGCAGTGCGGGTTTAGCTGTGAACATACTTTTGAAAAATGGCTATTCTGAAGAGATTGTTCACCAAGTTAGAGAAGCTATTGTTTCTCATTCTCGAGAAGCAGGTCATGAACCAAAGACTCTTGAAGCAAAAATTTTGTACGATGCTGATAAATTAGACTTTGTTGGCGCGATAGGATTAAGCCGGTTGTTTATATGGGCTGGTGTTCAGGGCTGGACTTTAGTAGGAGAAAACTCCTGCGAAAATTTTTACCGGGAAAGAATCTGTAGTTATCGGGCTCACTTGTTTACGAAGACCGGGAGAACTTTTTTTGATCCGCTGTTTCTTTATATGGAAGGATTCTGGCAACAATTGCATGCTGAACGATTTAAAATTTCGGATTCTGGACAAGCTGATAGTATATAAGCTTGAAAGGATGAATTACGATAATGCGTTGGCTTTGGCGATTGTTCACAATTCTAGTATTCTTAGGACTTGCTAAGACTATATTTCTTCCCCAGCCGAAGGCCTTTATTACTTGGTCAAAAGATCATAGTTGGGTACAGGTAATTCAAGGGGAATTAAAGCAATGGCAGAAAATCTCACAAGATCTGCCGGCAAGCATTGAAGTTGAGGTTCGTCGTCTTTGGAAAGATTTTCAACCAAATAGCAATGGCAAACAAGTATAAATTAGAAAATTGGAGTTATATTTATAAGATACTTTTAAAAAAACTTGAAGTATGGTATATTTAGAATCAGTTGAATTAAAAGGAGTGAAGATAATGGTCAATATTACGGAACTAGCTGCCCAAAAAGTTAAAGAAGTGCTTAAGAACCAAAATAAAGAAAATGCATTCCTTCGCCTTTATCTTGCAGGCATTGGCTGAGGTGGGCCGAATTTCGGCATGACTCTGGAAGAGTCTAAAACAGATGAAGATATTCTTGATGTAGAGCACGGTGTTTCCATTCTTACGGATAAGAAACTTACAACCCACTTAGAAGGAGCTGTTATCGATTTTGTAGAATCCAGTCATGGTGGTGGATTCGAAATTCGTACAGCAAAGTCCGGCGGAGGTTGTGGCGATAGTTGCGGCGGAAGTTGTTCATAAAAGTTTTCCAAAGAGAGCTCGAACGAGCTCTCTTTTTCAATAGTAATAATTATTCATCTTATTGTCGAGTACCTAAACTAAAAAATCAATTTTTGATAAAAATCCCTTGAGAACCTTTCGTTTTTGAGTGTGAATTTTATGTAATTATAGGGTAACTCAACTTATTGAAGTCTAGATTAGAAGAATAGGCTTGAGTATACAACGTAAATATGTTAGTCTAATCCCCATATAGTTGATTGGTCTACAAAGGGAGGAAGAACGATGACAATGCCACGAGAAGAATCTAACCGTGCAATTATTACGGTAATAGGTCGTGACCAGATTGGAATTATTGCTTGGGTATCAGGACGCCTAGCAGAATGCCAGGTAAACGTACTAGATATTAGCCAAACAATACTAGATGAATTTTTTACAATGATTATGATTGTTGACTTAGAACCTGCGACTATCGAGATTGATGGATTGGCTCAAACTCTGGAGCAAGAGGGTAATGAAAAAGGGTTGCAGGTAAAGGTTCAACACGAAGATATCTTTAGATTTATGCACCGCATTTAATGTATTTATATTAATTCTATTAGTGGAATAGTGGAGGTAAGTCAATGACGATCACGTTCGCACGAGAAGAAATTCAACAAACAATTAATATGATTCAGAAAGAAAACCTTGATATCAGAACAATTACTATGGGTATAAGTTTACTCGATTGTAGCTCTGATGACATCGGCAAACTGGAAACGAAAATCTACGATAAGATTACTAAAAATGCCGGACGCTTAGTAGAAGTTGGTGAGCAAATTTCAGCTCGTTATGGAATTCCCATCATTAATAAGCGAGTTTCGGTGACTCCCATAGCGATTGCAGCTGCTCAAATGAACTCAGAAGAAATGGTGCGGATTGCAAAAGCTTTGAACAAAGCCGCTCGTGAGATCGGGATAAATTTTATTGGTGGTTTTTCAGCTCTTGTGCAAAAAGGGTTTACTAATGGTGATTTGGCACTGATTGATTCAATCCCACAAGCGCTGAGCGAGACAGAGTTTGTCTGCTCATCGGTTAATATTGGTACCACAAAAGCTGGAATTAACATGGACGCCGTACTAAAAATGGGTAAAATAATCTTGAAATCTGCACAGCTTACTGCAGATAATGATGGAATAGCTGCAGCTAAGTTAGTTGTATTCTGTAATGCGCCGGAAGATAACCCCTTCATGGCTGGTGCTTTCCATGGTGTCGGAGAACCGGAAAGGGTTATCAACGTCGGGGTTAGTGGGCCAGGGGTTGTGGCTAAGGTTGTAAAAGAACATCCTAATGCAGACTTCAGTGAGCTTTCTAATTTAATAAAGCAAACTTCCTTTAAAATTACTCGGATGGGCGAGTTGATTGGACGTGCCGCTTCCAAGTCACTTAACGTTCCTTTTGGCATTGTAGACTTGTCTCTGGCACCTACTCCCGCAATCGGGGACAGCGTGGCAGAAATATTAGAGAATATGGGGCTTGAGCGCTGTGGAACTCACGGTACAACGGCAGCTTTAGCTTTGCTTAACGATGCCGTCAAAAAGGGCGGAGCAATGGCATCATCTCATGTGGGAGGGCTGAGTGGCGCTTTCATTCCAGTGTCAGAAGATGCGGGAATGGTGAGAGCTGTTGAAGAAGGAGCCTTAACACTTGACAAGCTGGAAGCAATGACTTGTGTTTGTTCAGTCGGTCTGGATATGATTGCCCTACCGGGTGATGTTAGTGCAGAAACGATTTCCGCAATTATCGCCGACGAAGCAGCCATAGGAATGATCAACAAGAAAACAACTGCTGTACGAGTAATCCCAGCGATTGGCAAACAGGCTGGGGATAGAGTCGAATTCGGAGGGCTATTAGGTGGAGCGCCGATAATTGCTATTCATCCATACTCGTCGAATTTGTTTGTTCATCGTGGAGGTCGTATTCCTGCACCAATAATTAGCCTTACTAATTAGACTTTATCTTCGATGTTTTAATTTATAAGATAGACTTAATCTTAGGGATTTAAGCTCATTTTTACCCATATCTGACTAGAACCTCTAGTAAGTCAGTCTACTGAATACCTTGGTTAACGAGCTCGCTTTATACGTTTTATTGCCCTCACCTTAAAATGGTGGGGGCACTTCTGTTTAGGTATTTGTAAAGTTCCGTATATGGCTCAATTAATTACCAAAGTGTTGCAGGGCGGGAATATAATGGATGAATGTTAGGTTGAATTTCGGATACACTGTTGTAGGGATTTGAGTGAGATGATTCGTTTTGAGCAAATACGACAGAACTAGTAAACGATAGACTTACCCACCCCCTTCAGTTTGGAAAATATTTACTGAGGAATAAATTTCCTCAAGAGTAAATGCAGGACATTTTAGGTTTGTCTCGAATAATATATATTAAGAAAAAGCTGAGTCCAAATGCAGTACTTTGGAGCGGGGGATAATTTTGGGGTGAATCACGTGCCTATTCACGTGTAGGGCTTTACACCTACTGCCCGAATCCGTCAACTAACCTCGTAAGCTAAGAAAGGTGGACGTACATTTGGTGGTTTCCTCATCTACGCGGAAGTGGTTGGGAAGCATTACTTTCGCTGGTCTTCTTTTAGCAAGCAGCCTTCCGGTATCAGCTTCATCTGAACAGGGTACGACTCCGAGTCCTATTCCCATGAAGCCCTTGCTAACCGCTTCATCTAATGTATTAGATGACACTTATAATCAGACTGTTCGAAAGCAACTACAATGGATTGAAATCACAGCAAAGACCAGTGTAAATGTGGAAAGTCCACCCGCACCAGAAAAATTAGAGCCTGCACCTATCTCAACACAAAGTAAATCCGCAATTGTTGCAGAGAAAACTCAACCAACAACGGATTTGCAAACTGCAAAGAAAGCGCAGGCAGAAAAGATTAATACCAAAGCGGTGCAAGTTGCAGAAGCACCTAAACAACAGGTATCCCGTTCAAGTGATTCTACTCTTGTCAGTAATGCCCTAAGTCTAACAGGAGTGCCCTATGTATTTGGCGGAACGAGCAAGAAGGGGTTCGATTGCTCGGGGTATACACAGTATGTTTTTAAGGGTTCAGGGATATCTTTACCCAGAACATCTTCTGCGCAATTTAATGTAGGGACACCTGTAAAGAAAGACCAACTACAATCGGGCGATTTAGTGTTCTTCTCGACATATGCAAAAGGCCCGTCTCATGTAGGTGTTTACATTGGTGGTGGAAAATTCGTACATGCTTCAAACAGTGGTGTCCGTACCACAAGCCTTAACGATAGTTACTATGCTGCTCGGTATGTAGGTGCTCGTCGGGTTAACTAGTTTCAAAAGTTTTAAAGTCCAGCAATTTTGCTGGACTTTTTTGTAATCAAATACTAGAGAGAGCTATAGTCGTGGTATCCAGGGGATAGGCGTATATTTAATACATTCTCCTCCCGGTTTAACCAGAGCTATAGAAGAATTATGAATATAAAAATCGGTAATTGAGCATTTATGGGTGCGTTTGAAATAACACTTGCGACATAGTTCAACTCTATAATTAAGGATCACGATATTGTAGTTCCTCCTATTAATGTCAATCACTTTTAGAATCTGAGTGAAAATAATCGTAGATGGTTTTAGCAGTATTGAAAGGGATCCCGGAAGCTTGTAGTTCCAGGATGCTAGCAGATTGAATATCTTCAAGTGACGGAAAATGACGTAACAGCTGTTGTTTGCGTCTTGGGCCAATTCCCGGAATATCATCTAGAATAGAAAAAGTCATATTTTTGGCACGCTGCTGACGATGAAAAGTAATCGCAAAGCGGTGGACTTCATCCTGAATTCTGCCAAGTAAAAAAAACGTAGGATGATTCTTAGGTAATAGAACCTGTTCTCCGAACTGATTAATTAGCCCGTGGGTTTGATGACGTTCATTTTTAACCATTCCGGCAACTGGAATTACTAGATTAATTTCCTTTAAGGCACTTAATGCTGCCCTTATTTGCCCTTTACCCCCATCCACCAATATTAAGTTAGGAAGAGTTTCGTTTTCGGAAACTAATCGTTTATACCTGCGAAAAATTACTTGCTTCATGGCAGCAGTATCATCAGAAGTATCCATGGGTTGGATTTTATATTTACGATAACCTCTGCGTTCAGGTTTACCTTCAATAAATTGTACCATTCCAGCAACAGTGTGTGCTCCTGAAATATTGGAAATGTCAAAGGCTTCAATTCTTCTGGGAACTGAAATGTTTAAGAGTTCCCCAAGTGTCTTTAAAGCATCTCCTGTTTCTTGCTGTTGATTAATTTCAAGAGTGATTTGGTCATGAAGAGTGGTTTGAGCATTTGTCATGGCCATTAGTACCAACTCTCTTTTTTTCCCTTTCTGAGGAGTTGTAATAGGGAAGAGTTTGGACAGTGCCAAGGACTCAATGGCTGGAATTAGGATTTCTTTGGGCCATACAGCCCGTTCTATATAAAACTGAGCAACAAAAGAAACAAAAGCTTCTTCCGGATCTTCGTAATAGGGAAAAATAAAATTATCTCTGGCAAGCAATTTTCCTTGACGCAAATAGAATACTTGAATACACATCTGGTCAGTTGTCGTTGCAAAACCCAAAACATCGCGATCAATAAAATCATTGAGGGTGATGTTTTGTTTTTCTCCTAACTGCTTTAGATCCTCAATAAGGTCTCGGTATTCCTTGGCTCGTTCAAATTGTAAAGCTTCAGAAGCTTTAATCATTCTCCCATGTAAGAGTGTAAGGATACCACTTTGATCCCCTTTTAGAAAAGTAGATATCTCTTTGCGCATTCCTCTATAGACTTCAGGAGAAACCTCTTGTATACAAGGAGCAAGGCACTGTTCTAAATGATAATAAAGACAGGGTTGTGAGGGGATTTGACGACATTTCCGAAAAGGAAATAGTCGATTTAGTAAACGGGCCGCTTCCCTGGCTGCCGTTGCATTAGGGTAAGGTCCATAATATTTACTTTTGTCTTTCTTCAACTGGCGTGTAACAAGAACTCGAGGGTGACTTTCTTCAGTAATCGATAGGTAAGGGTAAGATTTATCATCCCGCAAGAGAATATTGTATTTTGGGTTATATTTCTTAATTAAATTACACTCTAAAACAAGAGCTTCAACTTCGGAATCCGTCGTGATATATTCAAAATCTGAAATTTGACTAACTAGTCGGGCAGTTTTTCCGTCGTGTGAACCGGTGAAATATGATTTAACTCGGTTTTTAAGAACTTTTGCTTTCCCGACATAAATAATTTGAGCTTGGTTATCTTTCATTAAATAAACGCCAGGTTTTTCTGGCAACAAGGATAGCTTCTGGCGAAGCAGATTCAATATTCCCACCTCAAGTCTATTTTAGAGGTTGGAATTAAGAGATGCAAGTTTAATAATCATATCTTTAAGTAAACAAACGTATATATGGTATATCAAGCATTGTGGTTGTCAGATAAAGTTAAGTTCAAGTATATTGGAGGGGATTGATATGCCTAATACTTGGGGACGACCACCGCGCAATGAATTATGGCGGGACTTACAAGCACTTGCTTTGTGGATCTTGATTATTGGAGTTGTAGGTTATGTCCTTTTTCCAAGCTTTTTTAAGAGCGTATATAGTCATCTTTCAGATCCGGTTTCTCAAGCGAGTACAATTAACGACCAATATTCTCTTAATAATCCGGTAAATCCTAATACTGATTTCACAAGTGATCAGAATTTCTTGGGCCAAGGTTTTTCTAGTGTATCTAATGCACTATACAATAATAGTAACAACGAAGTATCTATAGGTTATTGGGTTATCTTTGTTGCTGATGGAGAGTTTAAGCAACTTTCAGTTAGCAGTGATTCCTATGCCTATTTGCTGAATTTAATAGAAAGTGATAAAAACGCTGCTGGAAAAATTACATTGATATTGTCTTCAAACGGCCAAATAAGTAAGTATAATGTGAGTGATGAAATATATGCCATAATCACAAATATGGCATTAATCGTAAATCGCAATAGTAAGTAAGTTTTTAGCGAAAAAGAAGTTTTGCGCCTGCCGCGAAAAGACCGATGCCGAGCAATTGCCATGGACTCCAGTGAACTTTTGTAACTCCGAATAGGCCGAAATGATCAATAAGAACAGCCATACTGACTTGCCCAATGATGATTGCAGTCGTAGCATTACAGACACCAACTTTTGGAATACTTGTTGCTACAAGTCCGACGATAATGACACTAAGAACCCCACCTAGATACAAATACCATGGAATAGAGCTCCAGGTATGGCTGAAGAATGGTGCTCGCCAAGTGAGCATTACTCCTAGTGAGACAAGTGTACCGATAATATGGACAAGGAGTGTGGCAGATAGAAGTGAGGTCTTTTGACTTAAAGATGAGTTTAAAGTACCTTGCACTGCCATTGCAACACCAGAAATCGCAGCAATTAAAAACGGGAGAGAAAGTAATTTTGACATTTAATTCCTCCTAAAGCAATTTTTTGAATTATAGTAAACCATAATCTTAGACTTAATCAGTAAACCATTGGATTCTCGAGTTTTCACCAGTTAAGACTAAATATCCATGGTGAATTAAGGCAACTCCGTTAAGATGTATCAGTATTCAATACAAAGTTAAGGGGAAAATGTAAGTATCGTAAAAATAATTTAAAAAGAGGTGCATCATGGACATTGATTATAATTTGGTACAACGCGCCCAGATGCTTCTCACCCTAGACCATCCTTTAACACAGGTGAGAGAGATTCTCCTGAGGGAAGGTTATCCCCAAGAACAAGTGGTTGAATTAATGGATGCAACTGAAGAAGTGCTGAATTATCTTGTTCCCCCCCAATACGATGAAAATAAAATCGGCATCGATATTTTACATCCAGGAGAAGAGAAAAAAGAAGGCCGAAAACCAACTGTCGATATATTGATTGACAAACGCTCTGGTCGTCTGGAATTAATAACCCCTCACCAACCTGAGACCTGGCGTGTAGCGAATGAGGTTCGTAAAGCTATTAAACGACAACGTAAAACAATGAAAAATTATCACTAATGTTTAATGGGGCTGTAATTAATTACAGTCCTTTCCTGTACCTTTTCGACATCTTTCCTATATCTTTTCTCGAATTTCAGGAATTATGTTATAATTAAAATACATAACAATTATAGGAAAGAAGGGTCCGTTGTGAGTTTTACTCCAGTAATCGATGGATTAGAAAAAATCTATACAAAAATAAATACTCAGCAAAGGCTAAACAAAGATGATGGTTTATTACTCTTACAAACAACTAATTTACTTGGTCTGGGTTATCTAGCTAACCAAAAGAAACGAATGATGACCGGGGATCAAGTTTTTTATAATAACAATGCCCATATCAACTACAGTAATGTGTGTAAAGTTAAATGTGGACTCTGCGCTTTTGCCAAAGACCCAGGGGAAAAGGGTTCCTATACGATGACTATTGAAGAAGTGGTTGATAAAGCAAGGCACTTCGCCAAACAGGGCGTTACTGAACTTCATATAGTTGGAGGCATACATCCGGATCTTCCCTTTTCATACTACTTAGAAATGATTAAACAAATAAAAGAGTCTGCTCCACAAGTAAGTTTAAAAGCCTTCACGGCGGCAGAATACGATTTCTTTGCGCAAAAAGAGAATTTACCGGTTTTAGAAATAATCAAAATTCTTAAAGATGCAGGACTAAGCTTTATTACCGGTGGAGGAGCGGAAAATTTTAGTCCAAGGGTTCGTGAAATCATTTGTCCCGGAAAGTTGAGCGGAGAGCGCTGGTTAGAAATACATCGTCTTGCCCATACCCTAGGTATACCATCAAATGCAAATGTTCTGTATGGTATTATTGAAACAGATGAAGAGCTAATAGATCACCTCTTAGCTTTAAGGACCTTGCAAGATGAGACCGGAGGCTTCAAGGCCTTAATTCCGACTGCTTTTCATCCTAAAAATACAAAATTCGAGGATCTCCCTCAAGCAAGTGCCGTACGAACATTAAAAGTGATTGCTGTTGCTCGCTTAATCTTAGATAATTTTCGCTATATCAAGGCTTATTGGGTTTCTTCAAGTCCGCAAGTAGCCCAAATGGCACTATCCTTCGGAGCCAATGATTTAGATGGCGTAGTACGTGAAGAAAAAATCTATCATACTGCGGGAGCTACAAGTCCTCAGATGCAGACAGAACAACAGCTAATTGAGATGATTCATGAATTGGGATTAGAAGCAGTTGAAAGAGATACCTACTATAATATCATTAAGACAGTATCCCCCAAACGGGGTTAAGTTAAAGCCAAGAGGTGAATAAAATGCACATTGCTGTATTGTCAGACACACATTTGCGTCCTGGTAAATCTCTGCCAAGTTTTGTCTGGGAACACTTGAATCAAGTAGATATGATTCTACATGCAGGTGATTTGACGAATATGGGATTGCTTGAGGAATTGTCTTCCATAGCACAGGTTCGGGCTGTGAGCGGGAATTGTGATGGTTGGGATGTTGCACTTCCTGACCGGGATATTATTGAATGTGAGAGTGTAAGTATTGGCTTAATTCACGGTCATGTGGGAAAAGGAAAAAACACCCCTGATCGAGCTTATTATGCTTTTGTTGATTCAAAAGTAGATATTATTGTTTTTGGGCATAGTCATACTCCGTTTTTAGAGTGGAGAAATGGTCTGCTCTTATTTAACCCTGGTTCTCCAACAGACAAACGAAGAGAGCAATACTTTTCTTTTGGACTAATTAATATTCAACATGGGGAGATACAAGCGAAGCATCTTTATTTTTAAGCATCTACAGAAAGTATATCCGGAGGATATCAATGAAACATCGTAGGAATAAAGTCAAACGTGAACATGGTATTATTCAAAATGCATTAGAATGGTTAGAAAATCTAAGCCTTCTGGTGGAAGTTACTGACATCATTCCAGGTGTTATTGATGTGAACCGATCCTCTGAAAGAGGTATTGTTTATAAATATGAAACACAAACAGGATGCAAGCTGTTGCTTAAAAGTAGTGGCTCAATCCAAGAAGCCTTTGTTGTAACGAAGCACCCTCAGCGCATTAAAGAATGGGTTAATCAAGAATTTCCTTCACCCGATATCTTAACGGCTGAGCAGAATGATACAACTTCAACTAACACCATTAATCGCGTAGGGAAGAAGCCTTCGAAAATCCGGCCAAAATCGGGGATAAAAGCCGAGACTACGCCAATGGCGAGAGGGCGGAGAGCGAAGCGACGATCTGCTAAAAGTGGACTAATGTCAAATGATAAGTCAGAAGATAAATCAATAACGGTGGCTGATCAACTGGATTGTTCTATGAGGAAGGCCTTAAAAATGCTTAAAAGTTCTTTGGAAAGGCAAGGTAAGAAATAGAATAAAGCCAAGAAAGTAGATAATTTTTAACCTTTAGCATGGGAATCGGCTGCTTATGTAAGGATGGTGTATACGCGTGGAAGTAAGTGGCATATCGGCACCTAGTTCGGCTAACGCAGCCCTTCTAAGCAAGTTTCAGCTTGGAGAGCGGCTTCTGGTAGAAGTTATGAACATTTCCGATAAGGGCGAAGGGACTATTAGGGTTAAAGGACAAAGTTTAAACGCCCTTTTAGAAACATCAACTCAGGTGGGGGAGAAATTTTGGGTGAAGGTAGGGAATTTAAATGAGGGAGGCTTATTACTTATTCGTGAGCCAATTCCCGGCAAACTAAAAGATAGTTTCTCTGTCCCTCCACAAGTCCAACAGATAAATGAGCGGGGCTTACCTAATAATCAAACTATCGTCGCTTTAGTAAAAAACTTTCCAACAACGCCTTTAGAAGTGTTTAGTGCATTATTCGGAAGTATGCAGGGAACTGCGTTTAACAATGAATTATTAACATACTTGAAAAAGGCAATTCCTCAGTGGAGTAGTCTATCTGGAGACAATGGAAAAGATGAATTGTTGAAGAGCTTGAAAAAGCTTGGTCTAAATTACGAACACCGGATACATAATATGCTTAAATTAGATCAACCTGCTAAAGAGATTGAAAAACAAAGTCTCTTGGATACATTTAAAGGAGTACTCCTGAAAGCAATTCAAAGTCAAAACAATGAGGACAGGAATGATTCGGATAACCCACTTGTTCAAATGCTTCAGAAAATAACTGGGCAGCAATTGTGGTTAAAAACAGGAGCCCTGGATAGTGCGTACCTGATCCTACATCTACCACTCTTGAATCATGAGCAGCTTATCCCCGCTCAAATAGCTATCGAAAGTTCGCGTAAAGGATCAAAAATGGATGAAAACCATTGTCGAATTGCTATCTTAGTTCAAACTCAGGAACTTGGAGAAATAGGAATTGATGCTTTTTTTAATGAGAAGAATTTCACATGCAAGGTGCTAAGTGATGATTCCTTGCTCCCGCGACTCCTAGAAGCAGCAATACCTGAAACAAAAGAGAAATTTATAAAACTAGGCTTTCAATTAGAAAGAGTCGAATCGGGAGAACTAAGACAGAACCTTGAATTTCGTAATTTTCTCCATGGATCTCGACGAAGTGGAGTTGATATTCTGAGATGATAGAGAATAACGAAAACAAGACCATAACTAAAAAGAAAAGAGAAGATAAGGCTGCCGCTTTAGTCTACGACCAGGCTGGGGCACCGAGAATTGTAGCTAAAGGAGTAGGAGAAGTTGCTCGTAAAATAATAGAAAATGCTGAAGAAGAAGGTATCCCTATTCAAAAGAACGAGGTACTTGTAGAAGCTCTGATGCAAGTTGAATTGTCAAAGGAAATACCTCCTCAACTTTACCAAGCCGTGGCTGAATTGTTAGCTTTTGTTTATCGCTTAGAAAAAGTTAAATCCAGCTCAAGATTATAAACGATACATAATTCAGAGAATGCTTCGCAAACTATTAATACAATGAAAATAGGATGCAGGAGGTCTTTATGAAGACATCATTTGAAGCTTTAAACACAATACTCAAGGGCGAACATATGGCTATCGATCAATACCAGGCCTATATAGACACATTAACGGATAGCCCACTACGAAACCATCTTATAGCAATTCTTACAGATCATAAAGAGCATGCGACCCGGATAGCTTATTATATTCAGACAAATGGAGGGCAGGTTGAAGAAGGGGCGGGTTTCCCGGGTATGATCGCTGAATGGAAAACTAGACTAGCAAATATGAGGGAGGTTGCCCCGGCTGAAATGCTTAAACGTCTTTATGACGGAGAGGATAAAGGATTAGCTAGAGCGGTTCAATATTCGGAGCAGTATTTAAACAGCGCTGAGAAAGAGGTTTTAAATCCTATATTCTCAAACGAACATGATCACCTTAAGCAGTTGCAAAACTTACAAGAAGGGCTTTACAACAATATATAAAATAAAAAGCGGCATTTGCCGCTTTTTTAGAGTTGATTATTTTGTTAGAGATTCTTTATGTGATTGTTTCCGTGATAATCTCTTTCGAGCCAGCATATTAGCAACTTTGCCATTGTCCCCTAAAAAGATTCCTTGTAGTCTCCATTCACGGAAGGTCTGCCAGAACTGCTGCTCTGAGATTCTGCGGGTATAACCTTCAGATTCTTCATCGTATGGCCAAAAGACGTCAACCCATAAGGTGCCATTGCTGCTTAAAACTAATAAGAAATGAACTAGTTCAGGATTTGTGGATTCAGAATCGCGCATTAGTATGTGTGAGCGCCCGTTAGGAAAGTCAGTTCGTATGTAACTTAACTTCATCTTAAACTTAATCCCCCTCTGATAATTCCAGAGATTCCTGATGCATCAGGTTTAGTATAGCATGAAATGATTGATAAAACGATGGGCAATTTTGCTATATCTCCTACTCCTGTCAACTTAATTTATGCTGATTGTCGAATAAAAGTTCATAGAAAAATCACGTATGTGAACAGAAAATTCAGGACAAACTGAGAACGCTAAATATTAAATTAAGGTTAATGGGAGGATATTTTATGTTGACAGTTATTCATACCTTCAATGGTCCTGATCAGGATCGAATTCTAGGAGAAGTTAGGACAGGGATACAATCTGTTGAAGATATCGAGGGATTTAAATTTGCCTCAGTTAATAAGCAGCAAAACACCAAAGATATAATGCTTTTTTCGAAATGGGAAAATCGTACAGCCTATGAGAATTGGGCTGATACAGTTGGAGAAAATAAAGCATTCAAGCAAGCAACGCCGCAAATGTTTGAGGTTCTGGATGAAAAATATTAATTAAACTCAAAAAGGTGCCAAGAGTTTGAGGAATTCAAACTCTTGGCACCTTTGCCTTATTAAAATGAAAGGTAGAGAATTATTGTTCTTTGATCAAATTCGAGTATGCGTGTTCAAGATTTCTCGTAATAGAATCTTTAGAGTGTGGCAAGGAAACTCTAAAAGAACAACCGTTTAAACTTTGTACTGGCATTAAACCCATCAAGGAGTTAGTCATGAAGACTTCATCAGCAGACGATAGATCGTTTAGGGTATAGAAACCTTCTTTGGTAAAGATATTATTTGAGCGAGCTAAATCAAGAATAATTTGGCGGCGAGTCCCAGGCAAACAGCCACTTGTCAGTGCAGGGGTATATAGAGTCTTATTCTTAACAAAGAAGAGGTTGCTCATTGTCCCTTCAGCTAAATATCCTTGGGTATTAAGCCACAGTCCTTCTTCACAGTCGTAACTCACAGCTTCTTCTTTTGCCAATAGGTTCTCAAGATAATTAGTTGACTTAATTTGACTTAGTGGAGATTGCTCATTTCGGGGATAAGTCAAGAGGTGCAGCTTTATACCAGAAGAGTACTGTTCTGGTGTGTATGGTATTGAGCGTTGATGAAGCAGTAACTGAGAAGGAAGATTGGTTGCTGGTGTTCCTCCACTTAAGGTAATTCTAAGTGCAAATGGTTCGGGCTGACTAAATTGACGGACAAAGTCTTGAATGGTTAATAGCCATTCCTGCTGATTAGGCATCTTGAGGCCCAGTATCTGAGCCCCCCTATACATACGCTCCCAATGGAGATCGACAAAGAGTGCACCGCGAGTTGTAATAAGGAGAGTTTCAAATAGTCCAAATCCAAATAAAGCTAGACGATCATTTGTCGAAATTGTACTAATGGGTGTCATGCAGATGACCTCTCAAAACTTTAAATAATGCTTTTGCTTTGTGGAGAGTCTCATCATATTCATCTTCAGGCTTGGAGTCAGCGACAATCCCACCTCCTACATGAACAAAGGCCTTGCCATCTTTAATTAATATTGTCCGAATAACTATGTTTAAGTCCCAAGCTCCATCAAAGCCTATATAACCAATGCTGCCGGTATAAAGACCGCGAGAGTGCGGTTCTAACTCCTCGATAATCTCCATAGCTCTGATTTTAGGAGCACCTGTGATGGAACCTCCTGGAAAAATTGCCTTAATAATCTCACTGGGTTTTAATCCTTGTAACAATTGTCCCGTTACCGTAGAAACTAGATGCCAAACCGTTGGATATTTTTCAAGCCTAATTAAGTCAGGAACCTTAACTGTTCCAAATCTGCAGATCCGCCCGAGATCATTTCTTTCTAGATCAATGATCATGGTAAGTTCAGCTCGGTCTTTGGGACTGTTCTGAAGTTCCATGGCTTGTTGTTGATCTGCTGAGGGTGAGTCTTTGCGTGGACGAGTACCCTTAATCGGCCGTGTTTCAACTTGTCCGTTGGGGCCAATTTTTATAAATCGTTCAGGAGAACTACAAAGAACCTGAAAATCCTGGTAAGGCAGGAAAGCTGCAAAAGGAGCGGGATTTTGTTGATGAAGATGAGAATAAAGACTCCAAGTATCCCCTTCCCAATTTAGGGAGAAGCGTTGAGTTAAGTTGGCTTGGTAAATATCACCGGCATAGATATAGTCAATTACACGTTGTAAGTCCGCTAGGTATTGTTGCTTGCTTACACTAGGCTCAATAATAGCGGCGCTAGGATTATCAGAGAGGGTTAATAATTCTTGTTGAGTTTCGTATTTCAGAAAAACATTGATTGTTTGTTCTAAGCGCGCAATTCGAGAATTGGCTAATTCTCGTCGGCAAGATCCATCTTCCTGCATTCCACAGGCCGCAATCCAGTATTTGTTCTCGGCATGATCATAGATAACTATTCCATCATACCAGGCAAATCGCCATAGTGGTAAATTAAGGTCATCGTTTGCAGCCTTAGGAAGATGTTCAAGTTCATTTTTCAAGTCATAACTTAAAAAGCCCACTGCCCCTCCCGAAAAGGGAAAGGGAGAATGGGGGAGGTAATATTTACGACTAATCTGATCAAGATATTCCAGACTTTTGGTTCCTTGAAGGGGAGTTATGTCAAGTTGAGATTTGGCGGGATAGAAAAGTTCGAGCTTTTCCGAATAGGCGGTTGCTTCCAGAAAGGGGAAGGCCCCCATATAAGAATATTTTCCCAGTTCTTGGTAGCCGTTGCCACTATCTAAAAAGAAGGGCGCAGACTCTCCCTTTAAGGCCGGAAATAAACGATGGGGAGGAATTGAAATTGAGAGCGGCTGAACAACCCATTGTGACGAAGAATTATGGGAATTCCAGTCTTTTGCATTTCGAAGGGCGTTCTTTAACAACTGGCGGCCAGATTCAGTTAATATGGCTTCCGGATGAAATTGAATACCTTCTATCGGTAAGTCAGAATGACGAATCCCCATGATTTCGCCATCCTCCGTTTCGGCAGTAATTAGAAGATCTTCGGGAAGAGTGGAACGCTCGATTATCAGAGAGTGATATCGAGTTACTACTAAAGGGTTAATTAACTCATGGAAAACTCCTTGTTGATCATGTCGAATAGGCATTGTCTTGCCATGGATTGGCTGCTTAGCCCTGATCACTTTTCCACCAAAGAATTGTCCTATAGCTTGATGACCAAGACAAACCCCTAAGATAGGGATACGTCCTTTGAAATGTTCAATGACCGCTAAAGAGAGAGGAGCCTCGTCAGGGGTACAAGGGCCGGGTGAGATTACAATTAGGTCGGGATGTACCTCTTCTATATCTTCAAGTTTACAGGCGTCTTGTCGCCTAACTATGATGTCTTCTCCAAGTTCTCCGAAGTATTGATAAAGGTTATACGTAAAAGAGTCATGATTGTCCAACAAAAATATCATAAAATGTATCCCCTTCAATTCGCACATCTAAAATGTACGTAATCCCTTATAGTGTTGCTAAGAAAAGCTTCCTTTATAACCTCTGCCAAGAGCTGAGAATATGAAGTTTAGCAAATATTCTAAACTAAAATTGGATAGTTGTACAAAAAGAAAGTTGCGGTTAAGCAACTTTCTATTTCGCTTTGTTATTGTGCAATGCATCTAATAATTCCTGAAAGGCAGGTTGAAGGTTAGGGTTCTCCAGTCCTTGTAAAATAATAGTTTGATTGATGATAACCTGGCCTACATTTGGCCCCTCCACTTCAATTTGTATGGACTGTACATCAAGATTAAGTGTGTGGTTATCAACCATAAATTTCATTCTCTTTGGTTGCGGGAAATTAGCCTGAATTTTTGTCGCCTTTACTAGGGTTTCCGTAGATGTCTCAGATGGACTCGGTGTGTGCAGATCACTCAATACAAAAGAAGCTTCTAAAAGGAACTTTTGTAGAACAGCCATATTAGTGTTCCAGGGTAATTCCAGGAGCTCCGATTGGTTCATGCCTGTTGGGGAAACTGACAAAATTACGTAAGTTCCATCTTGTGTTAAAAAGGGTTTTGGAGAACATCCGTTCAAGAAAAGGCTAGTGAATAAAATGGCGAGAGTGAGTCCGAACATCGATATCTTTCTTCTTAACAATGGGAATCCTTCTTCCTAATTAAAGATAGTCGAATTCAAATTCATATTCATATTTCTGAACGTATTTTAAAGAGTATTCGCTATGGATTTCAAAAATCCTGCTTTTGTTGGTTCCAGTCTTGAAAATAGTGTACAATATCAAGAAGAGAGGGGTCAACATCTGTGGTCAAAGATATGGTGTTTTTTGATATTGAAACATTGGGTTCTGAATTTTCACAAGGTAGAATAGTGCAGTTATCTGCACTTCGAGTCCGCGAAGGACTGATTCACGAATCATGCTGTTATTCTTATCAACCGGTTGACTCAGAAGAACCAGGTTGTCAAGACTATAGACATAGAAATATTGACTTTAATAAAGATAACTGGTTAATTAAGCATCGTCAAGAGATTATTGATTTTATGAGTGATGCAGTCTTAGTAGGTCATGAAGTGTCCTTGTTCCTCACTATTCTTCAGCGAGAATTAAATTTCCATTTTCTGCAGCCTTTTTGGGACACCTCAGAATTAGCAAGGATTTTCTTCCCAACACTGCATCATTATCAGCTCGATTTTCTAGCAGAAAAACTATCTCTTCCATCAAGGAAAGAGGATCAGCGAATAATAGAGGAAAAGACATGGTTGACTTGGAAGCTTTATGAAGCGTGCTGGGAAAAAGGGTTAAAGTTTGATCTTAGTTTCTTTAATCAGGCAAATGGATTTATTGCTGAATGGGCCGGCAAGGGCTTCTTTGAAGAATTACAGAGAGAAATAATCCGATCATTCCCGGAAAGGCCCATTCGTACAGATCTGGTTCTTACCCCTTCTTCTGAGGGGTTGTTTTCAGCTGAGAAAAACTTTTCAGTAAGGATTCCTGACTCGACAGACTGGGTTGTGGAGAATTTTGCTCCGGGAGGAAATCTTGAACAAAACATCCCGAGTTATGAGAGTCGATCGGGGCAAATGAAAATGGCCAAACTCATAGCAAAGGGATTCTCTTCCTCACAACATGTTGTTGTTGAAGCCGGCACCGGAACAGGAAAATCATTTGCTTATTTGATACCAAGTCTATGGTCTGCCAAAAAAACAGGCCAAAAGGTTGTTGTGGCAACTCATACTATTCCCTTACAGGAACAGCTTCAAAAGAAGGATATCCCGATTTTAGAATCAGTCCTGCCTTTTCCTTTTAAGGCTTCAGTATTAAAGGGGAAAAATAATTACTTCTGCATAAAGAAATGGCAGGGTTGCTTAGCCAGCCGAGAAAACCTGGGTGTGCAACAGAAACTGGCAGTGCTTACTATCCTAGTTTGGGTAAGGGAAACATTGACGGGTGATGTCCAAGAACTATCAAAAGTACCCGGCTTAATGGAACTTTGGCCTAATGTAAATGCCGATAATGATATGTGTATTCCTGGAAGATGTTCAAAGGCAGGAGTTTGCTTCTTACTCAGAGCACGTAAAAAAGCCGAAGAATCAGATGTGTTAATCGTAAATCATTCACTCCTTTTTTCTGATTTAAAAACAGATTATAATGTATTGCCAGAATATCATTACTTAGTCCTTGATGAAGCACACCAGATCTATCAAACTGCCTTACAGCATCTAGGCTCTGAATTATGTTTGGAGAGTGTAACAAGGGCCGTAGATAGCATTTACCGATCCACGGGACTTAGTTTTTATTCATCTACGAAGCAACGTTTGGGATCTTTAGAAAATTTAGTTCCTTCTGTCCCTTGGGAGATTTTTAATAAACGACTAGATGGGATTCCTGAAAACAGTGTAAGTGTTTTAAAACAAACTAAGGAACTATTTGAGTTGTTGTCTTTGATTTTAGGATCGGAGAGAACGTTCCGATTTATTGCCCAACATACTACCAGACAATGGTGGGAAGGGTTAAATGTTCAAATAGAAAACCTTACCGGAAGGATTAAAGCGCTACTTTCTATATTGGATAGTTTAGCGAGTGTTTTAAGTGAAGATGATGCTGATGAGGTCGAAGACCTTAAGTATGCAATATCTACTCATCAAAGAGAGTTACAGGAATATGTAGAAACGCTTAAACTGGCAATAAACCTAAACAATCCTAAACAAGTTACTTGGCTAGAACAATCATCTAGATTGTTTCTAAAAACGTCTCCAATTGATGTTAGTGATACTCTAAGAGAAAAAATATTTTCTCGACTTAACTCGGTAATCATGACTTCAGCCACCTTGAGCATCTCGGATTCCTTCGAGCATTTTCTACAAGATATTGGTTTGCCTAGGTCAACAATTACTGCCCAGGTGGATTCTCCTTTTGATTATGAGCAACAGATGCAATTAATTATCGTTAAAAATGGTATCAGACTTTTAGATTCCAAGGGGCAGAATGCTCCCGAGCTTGCAGACTTTATAGCGGGAGTCGCTGAGCGAATGCATGGTAGGACACTAGTCCTTTTTACTTCGCATGTAATGCTTCGGCAAACCTATGAGTACCTAAATCCTTTATTAGCTAGGACAAAGATCCAATCACTGGCTCAAGGAATACAAGGTGAACGCAGCAGTTTATTAGAAGCTTTTAAGAGAAATCCAAGGAGTGTTCTTTTAGGTGCTAATAGCTTTTGGGAAGGTATTGATATTCCTGGCGATACATTATCTTGCGTTATAGTAGTGAAACTTCCATTTTGGCCACCGACATTACCTTTAATTGAGGCCCGTTCCGAGTATCTTAAATCCCAAGGTAAGGATCCTTTTCGAGAACTCTTATTGCCCGAAGCCGTTATTCGCTTTAAACAGGGATTTGGACGCCTTATTCGATCAAAGGGGGATAGAGGAATAGTTATCTTATTGGATGACAGAGTTATTGACAAATACTATGGTAGATTTTTCTTAGGATCTTTGCCCATAAAAACCCATGTTCGTGGGGAAAACAAGCTCGTATTTCGTAAAATCGAGGAATATACTAGTCATTTAAGCTAAGAGCTTTTATAATCACCATAAAAATGATAAACTAGATAATATCAAGAGGAGGAGGTTCAAATGAAGGGAAATCCAATTACTACCAGTATGATCCCAAGTATTTTTACTTTAGCAAATCTGTTTTTTGGTTTTCTAGCCCTAATTTGGGTTATCGAACAGCAGTATACTCTGGCAGCTGCTATGATAGTTCTTTCGGTTTTAATGGATAGTTTAGATGGTAAGGTGGCCCGCAGACTTTCGGTAAGTTCTGATTTCGGTAAAGAACTGGATTCATTGAGCGATTTGGTATCTTTTGGGGTTGCTCCGGCTATTCTTACTTATCAAGCAATTTTATACCCCCAACCGGACTATGTAAGGTATATTGGGCTAGGTATTGCAGCATTATTTGCTTTATGTGGAGCAGTTCGTTTAGCTCGGTTTAATATGCTTAATATTACAACGTATTTCGTAGGTGTCCCCATTACCTTTGCTGGTGGGTTTATGGCTTTATTAATGTTTTTTCGCAATATGTTGCCTTGGTATATTTATCTGGTGAGCATGTTAGTTTTAGCATGTCTTATGGTTTCGAGGATTAAAGTGGCAAAGTTAGGGAAATAGCGGGGACTTGTATCACACAGCGCTCCGTGCTTACGACGCAGAGCAAACTAACCGTTTAAGCTCTTTTCTCTGGGGAGCGGGGTTCATCCTTCGGCGATAGTTATCGTTTTGAAGAACCCGCCTACGGCGATAATCTCCACCGGAGATTATCGTGCCAGATGAGCCATCCTTGGCTCACTGGTGGCAGTGCACGTCCGCCGGCCATGGATGGCCAAGTGCCCCTGTAGCCATGGACGGCGAGAAGGGGCCGTGTGCACTGCCCCGTATCTGGGGTCGCTTAAACGGAAGTTTGCTTTTCTGCTTACGTAAAGACTCCGCGCTCGTGTGACACTGCGTCCCTGGTCTTGGGACGGGGGAACGTTGTTTGGGAGAAGGCACATTTCATGTGCACCTTCCGGCTTGGGTCTTGGTAGACCGTGGGAGATTGATTGTTAGGTTAAACGGAAGTTTGCTTTTCTGTTCACGTAAAAGACTCCACGCTCGTGTGACACTGCGTCCCTGGTCTTGGGACGGGGAAGACGTAACTGGGGAGAAGGCACATTTAAATGTGCGCCTTCCGGTGTGGGTCTTGGTAGACCGTGCAAGACTGATTGTTAGGTTAAACGGAAGTTTGCTTTCATGTTCACGTAAAAGACTTCCGCTTGTGTGACACTGCGTCCCTGGTCTTGAGACGGTGAAGACGTAACTGTGAAGAAGGCACATTTCATGTGCGACTTCCCACGTTGGTTTTGGATCTCCTAGCTCACCATTTCTTTGGTAGGATCTATTAAAATTAATAAAAGTAACAAGAGAGAGCGGATAAGGAAATTACCTTATCTGCTTTTTCTTTTTATCACCCTTACTGGAGCAAAGGCATATAGTATGGCACGGGAACAGAATTGCTTTAGGGGGGGCATATTATGGATAATCAACAAATAAGCTGGAATAGCGTAGGTTTACGTATGGTTCAAGGACTAACAACAACCATTGATGCGGTACGTCAGTTAGATGTTCAGGAAGCATCTTTAGTTATGAGGCTGTTAGGGAAAAGCTGTACACGCATGATTAAAGAAGGAGTAGGACATCAGTTTGGAATTGCCTTGATTGAGACCAGCGCGCAATTAGCTATGAAGGAAAAGTTAGTACTAGAAGATGTCCTAAAGGTGATTACTGGAATAATTGGACGACTGTATTTCACAGCAAATACAGAAGAAGAGCGTTTGCTCGTTGCACAGCTTGAAGAAGCTGTCAAGAATTACCAATCAGTTTAGGATATCAATATTTGCTTTGTCTGCATACATTACCACTGAGCGTTGGATATCAAAGGCGTGTAAAGGAGGACAGAGATATGCGTATTTATTATGTCCGTTTACCGGAGTTTGTGCTTAATGTATTAAGAAAAGTTTTTGGCTAATGTGGTCTTAAAGTAGCATTTCCCTCTTAGAATATATAGTAGAGACAAGCAAGGAGGGATTTTATGCGAAAAAGTCGATATGTTTGGTTACTTGGGATATCGCTGTTTTGTCTAATGACAATCGTTGTCTTAAAGACTCCTCAAGCAGTGATATCGACTCTGGCAGATCCGCAATACGGTGATTCATCGAGGGAAACCATTCAACAATTTTGGAAGTTTATGGACCTAAGGCAAACTGATTTAGCTCGTGAACTGTTAGATCTACCCAAAGGCTCTATGGATGAAAAAGAATTCAAGACCTGGGAATCTCTTGTAAACAAAGATCCGCTACTATCTTTACAAAAGGTTGAGTTTTTGAATTCAGAGGCCAATGATTCACAAGGGATCGTTGTACGGGTTTCATGGACGTCAACTGTAGAAAAAGTTCAACAATTTGTCTTTTCTATGAATTTGGTGAAAACCGAAAAGGGTTGGAAAATTCAAGGGATTAAGCGTATTAACGACCTCTCGTATATTGGAGGGGAAGATCATGGAAGGTCAGTATAGACCTTACAGTTCTAAGAGTTCAAGCAAAAGAAAAGCACCAATGCGCTTGTACGTGGGTTTTATCTACTTAACTATTGGATTGGTTTTGTATCTGTCTACTAGATGAACTATAGAGAGCTAAACCACGGTATACCAGAAGGGTAAAACCGTGGTTTTTTTCTTTTGATAAAGAATTTTGAGCTTCTGAATAGTTTATCTTCTATTGGTTTAAACTGAGGTTGATAATAGTTTACTTAGAGCGTGCTCAAAGACACTCTGAATCGTGTTTTAGATCACACTTAAAAGGTTTTCTTCCTGATAAGATATAACCATAAAAGGAGGTCGTTTTAATATGGCAGAGGTAAAAAAAGAAGCTCCTGAGTTAGAATGTGCTAACTGTGGAACAACAAGTGAATTAACCCCAGTGATGACATATGTTCATCAAGGTGAAGAGAAACATGTGTGTACGCGTTGTTTGCCAATGCTCATTCATGGTTAGGAGATGAGTAAATGCGATTTACACTTGATATGAAATTAAAAGATATCATGTCTTCGAATCCCAAGACAGCGGAAGCTATGCAAGAATTGGGATTACACTGTTTGGGGTGCGCGTTTTCGGTTAATGAAACATTAGCTAATGCTGCCCAGATGCATAATATTGACCCAAATGTTCTGCTGAAAAAGGTTAATTCTGTGGAACAGGGGGAAATGTCTGCAGAGGCTGCGGCCAAAGCCCAACCACCCGGAGGAATATTGCAGATGGATAAGAAAACTTATTCAATTGCACCTCATATACCGGCAGGTGTCGTGACTCCGGAAATCTTGAGAAAGATTGCAGATGTTTCGGAAAAATACAATGCTCAGGCAATTAAGGTGACTTCAGCTCAACGTATTGCTATTGTTGGATTAAAGCCGGAAGATGTTCCTAAGATATGGGACGAGCTAGGAATGGATCCGGGTCATGCAGTGGGATTATGCGTGCGAAGTGTTAAGGTATGCCCTGGTGATACCTTCTGTAAACGAGGTCTGCAAGAAACTTTGGCTTTGGGTATGGAGATAGACAAACGCTATCATGGTATGCAATTGCCATCTAAATTTAAAATTGGTGTTGCAGGCTGCCCCAATAAATGCACTGATTCCGCTTCAGTAGATCTGGGATTAATGGGTACTAGTAAAGGATACCACTTGTACGTAGGAGGAAATGGTGGAGTTAAGCCACGACAGGGGAATATTCTTTTAGAAAACTTAAAAAAGGAAGAAATATTACCAATCATGGATGCTGTCATTTCATACTATAAAGAAAATGCAAAACCCCAGGAAAGAATTGGGCGCTTAATTGACCGTGTTGGTATTGAAGGACTACGGGAATTTGCTGAGCAGGCAAAACAATAAGAGTAAGAAACAGTAAAAGCGGATGAAATCATCCGCTTTTACTGTTTCTTACTAACCTAATCAATTTTCCCTAATTGACATGGATCGCATCTGTTGGACAGCCGTCAGCTGCATCTTTAGCAGCGCCCTCAACTTCACTAGGTACTGGATTTGTATACGCTACAGCTAATCCGTCATCTTCCATTTTAAAGACCTCAGGACAAAATTCGGGGCAAGCTCCACATCCAATACATGCGTCTTTATCGACTGCAGCTATCATAATATTTCCTCCTTTTAAGATCATTCGAGAATAGTATGTCCATAATGACAATAAACTTAACATCAAAGGGGCTTATTTTGAAAGTTTTCACTATAATTCACCGTTTCATGTTAGAATCTTTATGCACTCAGGTCATAAGTTAGATAAATCTCGATTGTGTTCACATTAATTCGCTAATTATATAGGGAGTATAATTCTAAATGAAAAATATTGGACTATTTTGCGATAAATATAAATTCCATAAATATCCATATAACCCCATTGTGTGAAGGAATCACAGCATTTTTAACAGGATAGGCCTGTTGCCTTATTATTTGCGATTTCGACATCTGCCTTAGCGTATAATAAGAGCACCGGAAAGATGCAAATGCTAATCAATACTATAATTGAACCGGAATACAATTAAGGCGGGATGAATTGTATAATGAGTAAGAAAATAAAAATAATTGTCGCGGATGATAATCGGAATTTATGTCAAATGCTACAAAACTATCTCCAAGGCCAAGAAGACTTAATCGTTGTTGGAGTTGCAAATAATGGGTTAGAAGCTTGGGAACTCATTCAGAATCAAGAACCAGACTTGATTATTCTTGATTTAGTAATGCCTAATTTGGATGGTTTAGGCGTATTAGAAAGAATTAACTCACGAACAACTTTAAATCGTCCTAAAATTATAATGCTCACAGCCTTTGGACAAGAATCCTTAACTCATCAAGCAATGATGCTGGGAGTCGACTATTTTATACTTAAACCCTTTGATTTAGATATTCTGAGTAAACGCATTCGCTCATTGACTCAGGATATCCCATCTTCTCAACCAGCTCAGAATAGTTCAGTTGCTCCAGTTGTAACAAATGTCGGAAGCGGTTTGAATTTACATGTTGAAGTTACGACAATGATGCACCAAATTGGGATTCCGGCACATGTGAAAGGGTATCAGTATATTAGAGATGCTATTTTAATGGTAGTTGAAGATGTTTCTCTACTAGGTGCCGTAACCAAAGAGCTATATCCAAGTATCGCCAAGAAATTCGACACTGCTCCGAGCCGGGTAGAACGTGGGATTCGACACGCTATTGAGCTGGCTTGGGAACGAGGGCATACAGATACTTTAAAAAGAATTTTCGGGTATTCTATGAATATTGAACGGCAGAAACCGACTAATTCCGAATTTATCGCCTTACTTGCGGATAAATTACGTGTTATGAGTAAGGTTTCATAAATAGATCAAGAACATAGCCTAATAAGGTTTTGAAGCCGAAAAGTTACTTAATATATGATTGAAAATGTCTAATGATATAAAACCAGCTTAAAACACACTTTGAGTTTTGAGCTGGTTTTTCATTCCGCCATTTTTGGCGCTAATAATATTTTTTATACTAGAATTAATTATTAATACAGGGTACCACAAATTAGATAGGAAATACTGCTTTTTGATTTATAGTGTGAAATATCAACTTTCAACATTAAAAGTGTTGTTGAAAAGTGTTTTTATTGATAGACTAATTACCATAAAGCCACGTTAATCGCTAATAATTCCAAATTTAAAAATAGCCAACAAAGGAGTCGGTATTTCTTGAATGGTAAACTAATTGTAATTGAAGCAGGGGATGGAAGCGGTAAGGCAACTCAAACTAAATTGCTGTTTGATAAACTATCTTCTGATAATTATAAAGTTAGACAGGTGACATTTCCTGATTACGGCAGTGATTCTTCTGCTTTAATCAAAATGTATTTAAATGGGGAATTTGGTAATGACCCTAACGATGTTAATGCCTACGCAGCGTCAAGTTTCTATGCTGCAGACAGATTTGCATCTTATAAAAAAGCATGGGGACAGTTCTATCAGGATGGAGGTATTATATTAGCAGATCGATACACCACTTCAAACATGGTTCATCAAGCGGCCAAAATAACAGACCCAATTGAGCGGAAGTTGTTTCTCGACTGGTTATGGGATTTGGAGTTTGTAAAGTTTAAGCTCCCAATCCCAGACTGCGTTATCTTCCTGGATATGCCTCCAAAAGTAAGTCAAATACTTATCAACAGCAGGGCCATGGAAACTGATAATGGTGAAAAGGATATCCATGAAAGGAATCATGACTATTTAGTTCACTCCTACAACAATGCCTCACAGTTAAGAGAATCATACGGATGGGAAAAGGTCAATTGTGTAGACAACGGAAAGCTGCGAAGTAGGGAGGATATACATAAGGATATTTATAGAATTGTAACCAAAGTTATCAAAAATTGAGTATTATTCATAACGGAGGAGGGAAGAGGATGTTTGAGGGTAAGAAAAAATGGGTGATAACTATCGCTGTTTTATTGATAGGAACTATAATCTTATCTGGTTGTGGATTAAATACTGCCTTAAAAAAGCAAGAAAAAATGACCAGATTAACCCCTGTAGATGGTGGGGTTTTCCGTTTCGGAATGATTTCAAGTCCCTCTGCTCTTGAACCAGCTTTTTTAGAAGAAATTAATGGTATTGAAATTTGCAAAGAACTCAATGATGGATTGATAAGATATGACCCAAATACCCTAGAGATAAAACCTGCAATTGCTGAAAGCTGGGATTATTCAGAAGACAAGAAAGTTATCACGTTTCATATTAGGAAAGATGTAAAGTTTCATGACGGAACGATTTTGAAAGCCCAGGATATAATAGATGTCTGGAATCGTTTAGCCGCTAAAGATACACTATCCCCTTTAGCCTTCCTACTTGAACCTATTGTTGGGTTCGCTCAAGTGAACAGTGGAGAACTTGAAACAATTTCTGGATTAAAAACCACTGATGATTATACCCTGGAAGTGACCTTGAAAGAAAAAAATGCGGTTTTTCTGACCTCTTTAGGGCACCCTGCGGTAAGTATTTATAAGCTCGAGGCTGCGAAAAAAGCTGGGAAAGATTTCGGCACGCCGGCGGCAAGGCCCGAGACATTAATTGGAACAGGGGCCTTTAAGTTTGTTAAGTGGAATGCTGATCAAGACATAATCTTAGAAAAATTTCCTGATTACTATGGAACTAAGGCCCATGTGGATAAAATCATTTATAAAATCTTTAAAGATGAGTCTACAGCCTTTAATGAGTTCCGTGCAGGAAATTTGGATTATGTTGATATGGTACCTCCGGGTCAAAGACAATCTATTCTTAAAGAAATCCCGGATCAAATTCTAGAAACAACTACACTAACAACTCAGTATATTGGATTTAACCTGACTAAGGATCCTTTTAAGGATAATATAAATATCCGTAAAGCCATTGCTTGCGCTCTTGATATCCAGAGCATCGCCGATACTGTATTAGAGGGTAGTTCTACGGTGTCAAATGGTCCATTACCTGATACAATGCCAGGTTATAATATTGACCTTAAAGCACCAACCTTTGATAAGAAAAAAGCTAAAGAGTACTTAGCTTTAGCAGGGTACCCTGATGGTCAGGGACTCGGGCCCATTCAATACGCTTATAACTACACGCAAGAAAACCAGAGAGTTGCGGAAGCCTTTCAAGCCCAGCTTAAAGAGGTGGGGATTCAAATTCATTTAAAGAATATGGAATGGGGTTCCTACATAAATGCTATGCAGTCCGGTGAACTTCAAATGTTCCGGGTGGCCTGTGTTGCGGATTATCCCGATCCAGACAATCTCCTGCGAATGCTTTATTCCAAGTCTCAGTGGGGAATGAACAATGTTACTTTTTATTCTAATCCGGAGGTTGAGGGGTTGCTGACACAGGGCTTAGAGGAAACTGACATAACAAAGCGAATGGAGATCTATAAAAAGATACAAGAGTTAATTGTAGAAGATCAACCAGCAATTTGGACGTTTAGTACAAACTATCTCCGTATATATGGAGATAAGGTTCATAATTTAAAGATTAATGCTCTTGATCAAAAAGATATGCGTAGTGTGTGGCTATCATAGACTACTAGGAAGAAGGTAAGTTTATGATACGTTTTATCATTTGGCGTATTCTTCAATGCGTCCCTGTTGGTTTAGGGATATCAATGCTGACCTTTTTGATGTTGTCACTTGTACCGGGGGATCCAGTAACCTTAATGCTGGGCCAACACGCTTCTCCTCAGATTATGAACAATGTTCGCCAGGAATTAGGATTAGATCTACCTTTTTTTAGTCGTTATCTACAATATGTCTGGAATATCCTTCACGGGGATCTTGGCCGGTCCTATATTCAGCACCAAGAAGTAACTACGATGCTCCTAGACAAAATTCCTATTACCTTTAATCTGACATTAGTAGCAATGACCTTCGCAATTACAGCAGGTGTGCTTATTGGTGTATTGTCTGCAGTTAAGCAGGGCAGTCCTTGGGATACTTTTACTACGGGTTTTACTCTGCTAGGTATATCCGTACCAAGCTTTTGGTTAGGAATGATACTTCAACTGATATTTGGAGTTATACTTCGTATATTGCCGGTTAGTGGCTCCGGTGGTGAGGGATTTCAACTACAATACTATATTCTTCCCGGGTTTACCTTGGGATTTGCCTCGATGGCAATATATGCAGGATTAACTCGTTCCGGTATGTTGGATGTCTTGGGACAGGATTATATTCGAACAGCTCGTGCCAAAGGACTTTCTAAGCCTGTGGTAGTTTTAAAGCACGGATTAAAAAATGCACTTATCCCCGTTACAACCCATGCAGGTATGGACTTTGCAAGCCTGATGGGAGGAACTGTTTTAACAGAGATGATTTTTTCTCTCCCTGGGATTGGAACTATGCTTATTAATGCAGTCTCCCGACGAGATTATCCAGTTGTACAAGGTGTTACTCTCTTTTTAGCCCTTGTATTCGTATTGGTAAACCTGCTTGCAGATATTTTATATGCAGTTTTAGACCCGCGCATAAGATATGATTAATCCTTTTGGAGGAGCTGGCAAACTTGAAATTATCAAAGGGGTCGCAATTTGGACTTTACATTGTTGCTTTGATGACCCTCGTTGCTATTCTTGCTGAGACTATTGCACCCTACGATCCTCTGCAAGTTGTCTTGAAAGATTCTTTGCAAGGGCCCAATTTCAAACATTTCATGGGAACAGATTTGCTAGGGAGAGACATCTTGAGCAGAATTATTTATGGAGCTAGAGCTTCGTTAATAATTGGGGTTACTGCAACAAGTATTTCTTTGCTTATTGGGTTAATCGTCGGCTCTGTTTCAGGATATTATGGAGGATGGGTTGATTCCTTAATCATGAGATTAACAGATATTTTTTCGGCATTTCCATATTTTCTGATGGCAATTATTATAATGACTTTCTTTGAACCAAGCATGATCTCAGTATTTTTTGTATTAGGTATAGCAGGATGGACAAATTATGCCCGACTTGTTCGAGGACAAGTTATCTTAGTTAAGGTTAGCTCATATGTTGAAGCTGCTCGTTCAATTGGTGCAAAGGATGGGCGAATCATAGTACATCATGTCTTCCCAAATATATTATCTCCACTGATTGTCTATACGACAATGAATATCCCGGGGGTTATTTTAGCTGAAGCTGGATTAAGTTTCTTAGGCTTGGGTGTACAACCACCTACTCCGAGCTGGGGAGTAATGCTATCCGAAGGCAAAGACTTTATTTTTAATGCACCTTGGCTTATTTTTTGGCCGGGTGCAGCCCTTTTATTCTCGGTAATAGGTTATAATTTATTGGGAAATGGCATGCGTGATAGGTTAGATCCCCGTTATAAGCAAGGAGGAGAAAGTAATGGGTCGAGACTTGTTAATTCATGTCAAAGATCTTAGAACTTACTTCTATACCGATGTTGGAGTAGTTAAGGCTGTTGATGGTGTTAACCTAGAGATTGGAATAGGGGAAACCCTAGGGATAGTCGGAGAATCGGGTTCAGGAAAAAGTATTACCGCCATGTCTATGATGCGGTTAATCCCCCACCCGCCAGGAAGAATAGAGGGTGGAGAAGTGCTTTTTTATGGGAAAGACCTGCTCAAATTGACCGAAAAAGAAATGATGAAAATCCGGGGCAATGAGATAGCGATGATCTTCCAGGACCCTATGACATCCTTAAATCCTGTGCTTACGGTTGGGGAGCAGATGATTGAGACCATAGTTCTTCATCAGAAAGTGAGTCGCTCTATGGCTAAGACAAGGGCCATTGAGATGCTGGAAAAGGTGGGTATTCCTGAGGCGAAAGGTCAGGTTAATAATTATCCGCATCAATTTAGTGGAGGCATGTGCCAACGAGTTATGATTGCCATGGCGTTATCTTGTAACCCTAAGCTTCTTATAGCTGACGAGCCAACAACAGCCCTTGATGTTACGATTCAGGCTCAAATTTTGGATTTAATGAACAAGCTACAGCAAGATTTGGGCACTGCTATTATGCTAATTACCCACAACTTAGGTGTGATTGCAGAATTATGTCAAAAAGTATTAGTTATGTATGCCGGGAATACGGTTGAATATACAGATGTCAATACTTTGTTTGCTAAGCCTATGCATCCTTATACTTCTGGAATGTTGGAATCATCCCCTAAACTTGAGCTGCGAAAACAACGGTTGGATCCTATAGAAGGTCATCCCCCTGATCCATATCGTTTGCCTCAAGGGTGTAATTTTGCTCAGAGATGCCGGCGAAAAATGCCCGTTTGTGAGCGAGAGAAGCCTACCTTGTCTGAAATCGAGCCTGGTCATTTTGTAAGTTGCTTTTTATACGAAAGGGTAAAAATATGATTGGGACTAATAAGGCAACGGAGACACTTCTGAAAGTTGAAAATCTGAAGAAATACTTTCCAGTTAAAAAGGGACTGGTTATTCAAAGGCACGTTGGTGATGTTAAAGCAGTTGACGGAGTTTCCTTCGAGATTTATCCTGGGGAGACCCTGGGTATGGTTGGAGAAAGCGGGTGTGGAAAATCAACCCTTGGGCGGACTATTCTGAGATTACTTGAACCTACTCAGGGTAAGGTGATTTTCCAAGGACAGTCTCTTACTGAGCTATCTCGCGAAGAAATGCGCAAAATCCGCAGTCAAATGCAAATGATTTTCCAAGACCCTTTGGCCTCGTTAAATCCTCGAATGAAGGTACGAGATATTATCGGCGAACCTATTTTAATCCACGAAGTTCTAAACCGAGTTGAGCGGGAAAAACGTGTTTCTAAGCTTCTAAATATCGTAGGACTGAGCCCTAATCATGGAGAACGCTATCCTCATGAATTTTCAGGAGGACAACGTCAACGGCTGGGGATTGCCCGGGCGTTGGCTGTCAATCCCAAGTTAATCATTTGTGATGAACCGATTTCTGCTTTAGATGTGTCACTTCAAGCTCAAATAATTAACCTGCTGGAGGATTTGCAAGCAGAGTTTAATTTAACCTATCTCTTCATTGCCCATGATTTGGCTATGGTTAAACACTTAAGTAATCGCGTAGCAGTTATGTATTTGGGGAAATTAGTAGAACTTACAAGCTCAGAAGAATTATATCTGCATCCTCGACATCCTTATACTATTGCCTTATTATCTGCAATTCCCCTTCCATATCCTAATCAGAAAAAGGGTCGAATAATCCTAAAGGGAGATGCTCCAAGTTCGGTTAATCCTCCTTCAGGATGTCGTTTTCATACCCGTTGCCCGGAAATGCAAGATATTTGTAAAGTAATGGATCCAGAGTTAATCGATATAGGTAATAAGCATTTTGTAGCTTGCCACTTGCATACTGATGAAAAGAAAAAGGTTGGCAACTCTGTTACCAACCATCAATAATTAATTCTTAAATAAAATTATAAAGCCACAACAATGGTTGTGGCGTATTTCTCATGGTGCGCCCGGCGGGATTTGAACCTGCGACCTCCGGCTTCGGAAACCGTCACTCTATCCACTGAGCTACGAGCGCTAATTGAGGCACTTCAATACTTTATCCAATTATATGTAGTTTGTCAAGTTAAAAATTAGCGAATACAATGAGCGGGTCAATATTTGTTGCTATATACTAGATTGAGGTATACTAGATCGAAGTTGTATCTGTAAACATATGATTTGTCTCTTAAAAGGCTCTACTGTATAATTTAAGTTTAAAATGTTAAGCACAATTGTGCAGAAATGGAGGTTTCTATTGATAAGACGGATTCAAGATTACTTCACTTGGCAGTTGTTTAAGCACTTTTTTGGAATTATAATCGGTTCAACTGTAGTAAGTGTGAGTATTAACACATTAATTATACCTAATGAAATCGCTGATGGCGGAGTTACAGGTATAGCAATACTTTTGCATTACTTGTTTAATTGGCCGGTAAGTTGGGCTGTTCTCTTTTTAAATCTGCCCCTATTCTTTCTAGGACTTCGAATGGTGGGCAGAGATTTTCTAGTATTCAGTATAGTCGGTGTTACAGTACTGTCGGCAACCTTATCACTGACTGCGCATCTGCCAGCTCTAACTCATGATACTCTTCTGGCTTCAATTTCCGGAGGGGTTCTCACAGGGATAGGGATGGGGATAATTTTTCGATCTAGAGGATCACTTGGCGGCACTGATATTTTAGCGGTACTGCTTGCAAGAACGACTGCATTTAGTGTTGGTCAAATATTGCTTGGAATTGATGCAATAATATTTTTATGTGCTGCCCTTTTATTTGGGCCCGAGGTAGCAATGTATGCTATGATTTATATGTTTATCGCTACCCGAGTTGTGGATCTTGTTCAGGAGGGGTTAAGTGTATCTAAGTCAGTTCTGGTGGTAACATCCCAACCTCAAAGAATTGCCGAAGAGATTATAGCCAAACTTGAGAGAGGGGTTACGCTTTTCCAAGCGACTGGTGCTTTCTCGGGTGAAGCAAAGCAAGTTGTTTATTGTGTTATTAATCGGTCAGAACTTTCTCAGATTAAAGAAATCGTACGTAATTTTGACCCTCAAGCCTTTGTTGCGATTTCTGAAGTGCCAGAAGTGGTTGGAGAAGGCTTTTCATCATGGAAAGGACATTAAGAAGATTCTTTGGTTCAAGATCTCATTGATTGTTGCAAAAGAAGAACTTCTTTAGAGTTATAAAGCTAGCTTGAAACGAGGGATTGAATTGTTTGCGCGGCGTAAACGTGGTTCGAGAAATCCATGGAAGATTTCAATTTTGTTTTTTTTGGTTATTTTCTTAATATTTATTTTCGGGCCGTCAATTTGGCGAATTAAACATATGAAGCAGGCAAGAAGTGTATACGATGTTTCTATAGTACAAGAAGATTTACAGTGGATTGAGAATAAAGGATGGTTAAATAAGCTGCCTTACGTTAAAGAAACAAAACTTTGGGTTGCTCTTAATACAGGTAGTGCAAGCCTAGATGTAACAGAGTTAGCCTCATACCAAGATGAAAAGCATCATTTTTGGTTATACCTATATTATTTGCCAAAGGACAGACTGACTGCGCAAGATGTTTTGGACAAAATGAGTGAAGGTAATCTTAAACAATTGGCTAAAGCATTAATGTCAATCTCTAACGGCAAGCCAGAGGAGTCTCAAGAATTACTCTCTGGGAGCAATCTAGAATGGAAAGAGCTATCAATTGATGAACAGACCCTAAGGCATCTAATCATGGCTCAAGCAGCTTTGATTAGGGGAGACCGTCAGACTGCCCAGGCTGAGCTTCAAACTGCCCAACAACTAAATCCCAACAACCCTGCAGTTCTCTCACTAGCCTTTGATGAGGCTGTTGCTGATGGGCAATGGGCAAGAGCTATAGAACTTAGCCGGATGATTGATGCTCAAACATGGCGTCCGACTAATTTGTTGTATGAGACTAAAAAGGCTATCTTAGCAGTTCGTGAAGGCGATACTATAAGTCTGTCTAAAAGCCTTTCTACTATAGAAGGGTTCCATCAAGGGGATGCCTTAATTAAGTATGTGAATGGAATTAAAGCAGTGACAGAAGGGGACTTAGACGAAGGAAAGAAATTACTTGATCAAGCTCAAAAAGAAGGGTTAGAGGGTGAATTGGGAGTTGATGCACAAAAAAGTCTGAATCAGATTGTTGAGCGTCTGAAAGCAGATAGAAGTCTTCAGAAAGTGGTGGCCGAAATGAACGAAAAATGGTAGTTATCTGGCTGTGAGAGGGTCTTCTTTTAGATTGCTCTCGGGAGGCCAGGTGCTGCTTGCTTTTGATAGCAATTGTCCTACAGGAATTAACGCATTTCCTTGAAGTCTAAGGCTTTTAATGACGGTGGGCAGGGCTTCGACGGTATCCGGAGCAGAATCAGAAGCGTGAAATAAGATTATATCTCCTGCCTTAGCTCCGCTTCCCGCCCGGGAACCATTAAGTACATTGTTAATAACAGCACTTGGACCAGGACGTTTCCAGTCTAGAGAATCAACACTCCATTGGATCACCCGATAACCTAATTTATCGGCTGCGGCAATTACTTTGTTATTATAGGCACCGTTGGGGGGACGAAGTAGTCTGATTTTTTGATTGGTTAACGGTTCGAGAACTTGCTGGGCTGTAATAATTTCTTTTTCAATTTCTTCCGAGGCCAGTGTATTAAGATCAATGTGACGGTTTCCGTGGGAACCGATCTCGTGCCCCTCTGCCACCATTCTGCGCACTAACTCCTGATGTTTGTCGGCCCAGGGACTCGATAAAAAAAACGTAGCTCGAATGTCTTCTTGCTTAAGAATATCTAGGATGGGTTCTGCTGTCTTTTCCCCCCAACTAATATCGAAGGTCAGACCAATAGCTTTACTGTCAATGTTCACAGAGTAGATAGGCTTTAATTTTCCAGAGAAAACTGAAGTGACATTTTCACGATAAGCAAGCATGACGAATAAAAGGATTCCCCATAAAGCTAGATTTCGCCATGAGGGACGTTTGAAAATAATTATCCGCATTTTGGCACTCCTCCTTCGACTAAAGGATATTCACACAATAGCCGGATGATGTAAGACTAAACAAAAAAACGCCTAAAAAAGGCGTTTTTAATATGTTGTTTTTAAAATTTTTGTTTACCTTAACGATGGATAAATCCTTTGCTTGTCTGAATTAAATCTACTTTGAACAACAGCTTTAGGAAAAAATGTAAGACAATAAAAGTCACGGCAATAAAGACGAGTATTCGAATTAAGAAAAAAGTAACAGCAAATACCAAGGAAAAGACCTTACTTAGGATTAGGGCAGAAAGATATAGTCCGAGAACAAGAATAAGGATTTTAAGTGCAAATAGCCAATAATTTGAAGACTGTGTAGGACGATAAGCATTCAAGCCAAACACTCCCTTCTGAGCTTAAGATTATCATATTTCGACTTTTATGTCTAGATTGCAAGTTAGTTCGATCAGAACTACTTTATAAAGCACATGTTCAATTTGAGACATCAAATAATGTCTTTAAACGTTAGTAAGTAAGCAAAATATCTCACTACCCTGTAGCAGGGGCAAGTTAAAACGTTATGTACAGAAAATCAGCAGTGCTTTATTTGAAACTTATATCTTTATAATATGCCCAATAAATCAACTCGTGCATATGATGGAGCAGACACGGAGGGGATAAATATGCACGACGGAGATTTATATATCTGGCGAAATCTTATGGAAGATGGAACTCAGTTTCTGGGAGATGAGCAGTATCTAAAAGCGGAGAAATACTATATTCAGGGCTTACTAAAAGCGTACGAGTTATCCGTTCCGGAAATTGTGGCATTTACTCTAAGACTTCTGGCAACGGTAAGAGTGCGGCTGGGAGATTACGAATTTGCCGAAGCGGGCTTTAAAGAAGCTCTACGAATTTGTCAAGAGATTGAGAACGACAAAGGAATGGCTGAAGCCTGGGCGGGTTTAGCAAGTATATCCGTCAGAAAGAAGAGGCTTAAGGAAGCTGTTAACGAGTATGAACAGGCAATTGCCGTTTACCCAAAATCATCTCCTCAGCTAAGGCTTGGGATGCTTTTTGCTGACCTAGGGCAAGTCTACACAACCCTTGAAGATTGGGCTCAAGCAAAGCAATCGTATACTCAAGCCCTCAACCTCTGCCGTATACATGGATTCCCTAAAGGGGAAGCTGAATTAAATGTTCTTTCCGGTGAATTGTGTTTTCGTCTGGGCCAGAAAAATGAAGCTTTAAGATACTTGAAGCATGCCTGTCAACTTTTCACTCAAATAGACGATATGGTCGCATTAGCAACGACACTTCAGTATTTAGCTTTATTATATTTTGACCAAAACAAAACATTATTGGCTTTTGAAAGTCAACATAGGGCAGTCGCCCTAAGTTTAAAGTATGATTCTAAAGAGGTTTTTAGTGAAGCGTGCTTTTTCTTGAGTAAAATCGAACAGAATTTGGATAATTTTAAAGAAGCTCGTTATTATTTAGAACTATCGGTTCTCTTTTATCCAGAACAAAATATAGATCTGGCTTTGCGTTATCAAAGTCTAGGAAACCTGCTTTTTCTTTTGATGGATTTTTCAAGATCCGAGTTGTACTATTTAAAAGCTCTAAATCTTTTTGAATTGTTCCAGGATGAACAACGTATTAACGAAGTTCATGAATCATTAGCTCTTATAAAAGAAATGCAAGAGCAAAAAGAAGGTCTTCCAGTCTTCCAAAGTAAAAAAGATGACAAGAATAAATTGCATGGAGAATTTACCTTGACAGCCTTGATATATTTGGCTGAGTTTTATGAGAAACGTTATAACTTCCGTGCTGCTTTGGAATGCTATTGGAAAGCTTTGAAAAGGGGGCGTGATACAGAGAGTGAAACGGATTGGATAGAGTATAGAGTTCAGCAAGTATCCAAACGTCTGCGCAATAAGAGGTAAAAAACAAGCCTGTTTCCATATTCTTATAAAACTAGCTTTATTAATCAAGCAAATTCAGTTAGAATAGTAATGGATAGTTGCAAAGAGGAGACAGGGGGGTAATCAACATGCGTGAAGAAGATTTGATACTTCTGGAATGCTTAGAAGATGTGTATCACACCTTTGAAAAGGCCTTAAAGAAGGCTCATCAGGTTCGTTCGATTCATGTCCAAAAATTTGAACAACTCCTTGTTGAGATAAGCAGTGAGAGGCGGATCTTTGAAGATATATCGATTCCAGCTCGACTTGTTGTTGAGCAACTTCTAGAGTCCCAATTTAAGGTAGGACAGGTTGCTATAGAAGCTGAGCGGCTAAAACAATCCTTTGCCAGTGTTGCCTATGTCAAAGTCGAGGAATTCGGAATAATATCCACTAAAATCGGAGAGTTAGAAGTTTCTTGGAGAGATGGAAACTATTCTTATTATCTTTATCCAGACAAAGTAGAATTGAGAGCAACGGATGAGAAATCATCGATTAAGTTGTTTTTTTCCATATCGTTTAACCGTCAAACCCTGGAACGGTTCCCTGAAATCCTTATTTCTCCAAATGTTGTCTATATCCATCCTCAACTCGAAAAATGGATACGGAAGGTGTAAAAATGTCGAATCTATCTCAAGGATTAGTCCAAATATATACTGGAAATGGGAAAGGGAAGACTACAGCAGCTTTTGGCTTAGCAGTCCGGGCAGTCGGGCATGGTTTTCGAGTTTTCATTTTACAGTTTATGAAGGGGAGCAACAGTTACGGTGAGTTAGAGGGAATTAAACGGTTAAGTCCTGAATGTCAACTCGAGCATTATGGAGGATCCGGGTGGGTGCACAAGGGAGAAAATCTTGCGGAAAATATCCTTGAGGCTAAGAAGGCACTTCAAAGAGCTCAAGAAATAGTAATTTCCGAGGATTGGGATATTGTCATTCTAGACGAAATACTCAATGCAATTTGGTTTGAACTTATTCCGGAAGAAGAAGTTGCTGAACTAATTGATAAGAAACCAGCTAATATGGAACTGATCTTGACAGGAAGAAACGCTTCCCAGTCTCTGATAGAAAAGGCGGATTTGGTAACAGAAATGGTGCCCCTAAAACATCCCTATGAAAAAGGAATTAGATCCCGTAAAGGAATAGAATATTAAAAGGACATCTCTTGAGATAAAGTCATCTCTTGAGATGTCTTTTTTAATTAAGTATACACAGTGGTTCAATGACTTATATTCTTCGACAAAGCATATACATAGATATTATCCCGACAAGTCTTGTTGATTGTTAGTGAAGGGAGGGCTACTATGGAAGTCATTAAATGGTTGCGTGAATATCGCGAAGTAGAGGCTGCACTGGCCTGGAGTGGTACGTTTGCTGATTACTTGCAAATGGTCACAAAAAACCCAAAATTGGCCCTGCATGCCCATGCTCGAATCTATGAGATGATCAAAGCCGCCGGGGTTGAAACGATTGGGGATCAGAAGACGTATAAATTCTTTGACAAAGAGCTTTTTGGACTGGATAAGACGTTAGAGAAGCTGATTGAGGAGTATTTTCATAGTGCAGCGAAGCGCTTAGATGTTCGTAAACGGATTTTACTGTTAATGGGGCCTGTAAGCGGTGGGAAATCGACTATTGTCAGCTTATTGAAAAGAGGACTTGAAGAATACACGAGAACAGAGGAAGGAGCGGTCTATGCCATCGATGGGTGTCCTATGCATGAAGATCCCTTGCATTTGTTGCCAGTATCTTTACGTCAACAATTTGAAGATACCTACGGGATACGTATTGAAGGAAATCTATGCCCCGTTTGCCGCCTGCGTCTGGATGAAGAGTTTGCCGGGGAGGTCGAAGGCTTTCCAATAAAGAGAATCTTGTTTTCGGAGGAGCAACGGGTCGGTGTAGGAACCTTTACTCCCTCCGATCCTAAATCTCAAGATATCGCAGACTTGACAGGAAGCATTGACTTTTCTTCGATCACAGAATATGGGTCAGAGTCTGATCCTCGTGCCTATCGATTCGATGGTGAGCTTAATAAGGCCAACAGAGGGCTTATGGAGTTTCAAGAAATGCTAAAGTCAGACGAGAAGTTTCTTTGGAATCTTTTAAGTCTTTCCCAAGAAGGAAATTTCAAAGCAGGTCGTTTTGCCTTGATTTCCGCGGATGAGCTGGTAATCGCGCATACGAATGAGAATGAATATCGTGCGTTTATTGGAAACAAGAAAAATGAAGCTTTACAATCACGGATAATTGTTATGCCAATTCCATACAATCTGCGGGTGAGTGATGAAGTAAAAATTTATGAAAAATTAATTAGCCAAAGTGATATCAGAAACGTACATCTGGCACCACACAGTCTATGGGCCACGTCTGTGTTTAGTGTTCTTTCAAGGTTAAAACCTTCAAAGAAGCAGGGTATGGATTTGGTAAAGAAGCTGCGTATTTATGATGGTGAGGATGTTGAGGGATTTAATCAAAAAGATATTAAAGAACTGACTATGGAAGGGGAAGAACTGGCCGAAGGTATGAGCGGTGTAGATCCGCGTTATGTTATTAACCGAATATCAACTGCTTTAATTCGTGATGAGCATAAGTGTATTAATGCCCTAGATATATTACGAGCTTTGAAAGATGGGTTATCTCAGCATACTTCAATTATGAAGGAAGAAAAAGAAAACCTTTTGAATCTCATTGCTGTAGCAAGGCGTGAATATGATGAAATGGCTAAAAAGGAAGTTCAGAAGGCTTTTGTATATGCTTATGAAGAATCAGCCAAATCACTTTTGAATAATTATCTGGATAATGTTGAAGCCTTCTGTAATTCTACAAAAATATACGATACCATTACCGGGGAAGAAATGGCACCTGATGAACAACTTATGCGCAGTATTGAAGAACAAATAGGCGTATCAGAAAATGCTAAGAAAACCTTTAGAGAAGAAATACTAATTCGCATTTCAATGTATGCCAGAAAAGGCAGAACCTTTGGGTATGAATCTCATGAGCGTCTGAAAGAAGCTATCGAAAAGAAATTATTTGCCGACCTTAAGGATATAGTGAAAATTACCACTTCAGTATCTCATCCTGATCAGGAACAGCTGAGGAGAATTAACAATGTTATGGATAGACTTGTTAAAGAACATGGATACTGTTCTATCTGTGCCAATGAGATTGTCAAATATGTTGGAGCCCTCCTTAACCGGTAGAGAGGATAGGGATTTGTATGGCGGATGACATTATTATAAGCCGAGATGACTGGAGTTTGCATCGCAAAGGACATCTGGATCAATCAAGGCATAAGGAGAAAGTGGAGGAAGTCATTAAGCAACAAATGGGAGATTTGATTGTCGATGAAAGCATAATTCTATCTGATGGAAAAAAGAACACAAAGATTCCCATGCGGTCATTAGAAGAATTTCGCTTTAGGTATGACTTTAATAAGCAAAACCACACCGGACAAGGCAGTAAAAAGATGGCTCCGGGGGATATCTTAGGACGGGAACAAGCTGCCGGCAAAGGAAGGGGTAAGGGCAGTGGAGCAGGCGAAGAACCAGGACAGGATATTTATGAAGCAGAAGTTTCCTATGAAGATCTGGCAAATATATTATTTGAAGAATTAAGACTGCCTAATCTTGATGATAAGAAACGGCCACTCATTGCTCATGATCGTCCGGAATTCAATGATGTACGTAAAAAAGGATTGATGGCTAACGTTGATAAAAAACGTACCTTACTTGAAAGTATCAAGAGGCAGGCCTTTTCTAAGAAGCTGGATAAAGATAAGAAAATAAAGATTACTCCAGAAGATCTGAGGTTTAAGACTTGGGAGACTCGCCCGAATTTTGAGACCAATGCAGTTATCTTAGCAATGATGGATACATCCGGATCAATGGGCCAGTTTGAAAAGTATATTTCCAGAACCTTCTTTTTCTGGATGGTGCGTTTTCTTCGCTTAAAATATGAAAACGTAGAAATGCGTTTTCTGGCACATCATACTGAAGCAAAAGAAGTTACCGAGGAAGAGTTTTTTACTCGGGGTGAAAGCGGTGGTACTCGTTGCTCATCCGTCTATAAGTTTGCACTGGATCTAATTGAAAAGGATTATCCTCCAGCTCACTACAATATTTATCCGGTTCATTTTACGGATGGGGATAACATTGGCTCAGATAATTCCAGAGCATTGACACTGATGAAGAATTTGGTTGAAGTAAGTCAGGTTGTCGGATATGGAGAGATCTTAAGAACCCATTATTCAAGTACACTTATGTCCACCTTAAAGCGTATATCAGACCCGAAACTGCGTTTAGTAACGATTAGGGATCGTAACGAAGTATATGATGCACTCAAAACAGTTTTCTCTTAAATTAGCTCCGCTCAGGTAAAGTTGATTTAGTCTAATGACAGTATACGAGGGGGGGAGTCATGGACAGTGAGATGGAAGCCTTAAGTAAGGCAGCACAAGAGATTGCCCAAGTGGCACGAGGCATGGGGCTTGATTTCTACTCGGTGAATTTTGAAATCGTTCCAGCGGAAGCATTGTATACATTTGGAGCTTATGGGATGCCCGTTCGTTTTACTCATTGGAGTTTTGGTAAAGCCTTTTATAAAATGAAAATGCAGTATGATTTGAACCTTAGCCGAATCTATGAATTAGTTGTTAATACCAATCCAGCCTATGCCTTCTTGTTAGAGGGAAATCGATTCGTACAGAATAAACTTGTTATTGGGCACGTTTATGCTCATGTCGATTTCTTTAAGCATAATCACTATTTTTCAAGAACCCCTAAGGATATGGTTGAACGTATGAGTGCTCATGCAGAGAGAATCCACGACTATGAGATAAAGTATGGTAGAGACAAAGTTGAGAAGTTCATGGATGCAGTCTTGGCAATTCAAGAGCATGTAGATTATCGAGCCCATATCGGCCCGCTACAAGAATTTGAGAATCTAGGTAAGCTTGAGCGAATGAGTGAGAGGCAGCTTTTTAATCAAATGGGGTGTCAAGGCAACTGTGACAAAGGAGTTGTTAAAAGTCTTGGGAAGGGAAATTCTGTTAAGCAGACTAAGAAGGGCGTTGCCTCACCTTATGAAGATTTGTGGGAAGACCTGTCAAGAGATGACTCTGGTGTTGATTCGCCTCATGAATTTGAAGACTTACTGTTATACTTGATTAAATTTGCCCCAGGTCTTGAGCATTGGCAAAAAGATATCGTAAGTATTATTCGAGAAGAATCACTTTATTTTTATCCGCAAATTGAGACTAAAATAATGAATGAAGGTTGGGCAACTTTCTGGCACGCAAGAATCATGCGAGAACTCAGTCTTACAGACTCTGAAGCAATTGAATTTGCGTTAATGCATAGTCAGGTTGTTCAGCCTTCGCGCTTAGGCTTAAATCCTTACTACTTGGGAGTCAAGATTTGGGAACATTTAGCCGAAAAGAGATCTATCTCTGAACTTTTTGAACTACGTGAGATCGAAAACGACCTTTCTTTCATTAGAAATCACCTCAGCAAAGAATTAGTCGAGGATCTGAATCTATTCAACTATCGTAAAGTTGGTGCTCATTGGCAGGTTACTGAAAACGAATGGGAGAAGGTTCGTGATAATCTTGTCAAACAATTAGTTAACGGAGGACATCCTCGGATTGTTGTTATTGAAAGAGATTTTGAAGGTAAAGGGGGGCTATTGCTAAAACACTGTCATGAAGGGGTTGATTTAGATATAATTTATCTCGAGAAAACTTTAGCGTTAGTACAATTTCTCTGGGGAAAATCAGTCGCCCTTGAAACTGTAGTCGATAACAAGAAATTCATTTATGAATCATCCAACGGGATGGTAAGCCGTCGTTTAGCATCAAAAAGTGAAGAAAATAACGGTAAATAGCTATAAAAAGGAGAAACTTAATCAAATTGAAACAGATGCTAGAAATAGCGTCTGTTTTTATTCATAAATAAAGGATTTTAACCACCTAAGGTAGAATTTACTTAGATAAATTCTCTTAGCCTTGAGGAAAAAAATGTCTGAAGAAAGCAAGTGTTATTCATGATAAGATTAGATGGCTAAGAGTTAAGGTATATGGTAAAATACCCACGGACATAAGTATTATTTAAATAAGCTAATTTGTGATAATTGTCTTAAGCTCATAATAGTCGTGACAGTTTAGAATAAACTATGCCCTAAAATTTACCTAGGGTAATATGGTGGGGAAAGTAGGTAGGGCATGCAAGGGTTAGAACAGAATTTAATTGACATAATTTATCATTTTCGGTATATTGGTTTATTTGTTTTACTTACCTGTGGTTTAGTTGGGGTTCCTGTCCCAGACGAATTCCTGATGACTTTTAGTGGTTTTCAGACCTCTCTAGGAAGAATGGATTTTGGAAAAACACTTATGGTTGCTACCTTTGGGAGTTTTCTCGGAATGATTTTAAGTTATTGGATAGGAAGGAGATTAGGTATTCCCTTCTTACATAAAGTCGCTCCCTATCTTCATATCAATGAAAAGAAGATTGCTAGAGCTGAGGGATGGTTTCAGTGTTATGGTGACAGGCTAATTGTCATTGGCTACTTCTTTCCTGGATTTCGTCACTTTACAGCATACTTCTCAGGGATGAGTAAGCTGAATTTTGGAAGGTATGTTATCTTGGCTGCCACTGGGGCTTTTATCTGGTCTTTAACCTTTATCTCGTTAGGAAGAATTCTTGGCGTGCATTGGCAGAAGATCACCCATATCTTACACCATTACTTGGCAAGGAGCGGAATTGTATTAGCAATCATTGTGTTCTTGATCTATCTCTATAGTCAAAAACGTGGGAGGACAAGCCGTACTAACTAAAATATTTTCCATACATTAGGGAAACTCTAATTCCAGTGGTATAATATACAATGGAAAATATCCAAAACATAAAGGAGGTCACTGGGGTGACAAACGAAACTCAAGATCAAGCAAAAGAAAATCCAATAGTAATCATCGAAATGGAAAACAACAACACGATTAAAATTGAACTTTATCCATCAATAGCGCCTGAAACTGTTGAAAATTTCATAACCCTTGTTTCTGAAGGCTTTTACGATGGACTAATTTTCCATCGATGTATACCAGGCTTTATGATTCAAGGAGGAGACCCGAATGGCACTGGTATGGGTGGAAGTAAAAAGACTATTCGTGGAGAGTTTACCGGTAATGGCTTTAAAAACGACTTGAGACATGATCGTGGCGTAATATCTATGGCTCGTACTTCAGCTCCTAATTCTGCAAGTTCCCAGTTCTTTATTGTAGTTAAGGGTGCAACTCATTTAGATGGACAATATGCATCTTTTGGGAAAGTCATCGAAGGTATGGAGGAAGTCGATCGTATTGTCAACGCCCCGAGAGATAGATCTGACAAACCTCTGGAAGATCAAAGGATGAAAAAAGTTACAATTCAAGCTTAAGTATAAAGTGAATTGTTTTGAGTGATTCTATACCATAAGAGGAGGGCTTGCCCTCTTCTTTCTATATCTAATTTAATCAAGTTAACAGTCTATGCTGCCATACTCAAGGTTTGTTGAAGTTCACTCAGGATAGAGGTGCAATATGTTAGATTTGATGCGGTTGTTTGGACAGGTAGTCGAAGAACAGAGTTTTACTGTTGTAGCGCGAAAATTAGGGATCAGTCAACCTGCTGTTTCAAACCAAATCAGAGCTTTTGAAGAAAAACTTGGTGTCAAGTTACTTTATCGAAAAGGTAAGGGATTTGCTCTTACCCCGGAAGGAGAGACGGTATATCGTCATACCTTGCACATGCTTGATGAATGGTCAGAGCTTATGCGTGAAATTGGAGATTCAGAAATACTGATGAGTGGAAAAGTACATATTGGGGCTTCTCACATTCCAGGTGAATATTTACTTCCGGTATATTTATCCGAATTTCGTAAGCTTTATCCAGAGATCAAATTCAAACTATCTATAGGGGACAGCTTGGAGATGGCAGAAAAGGTACTTGCCCATGAAGTGGATTTTGCTGTAGTTGGGGCAATATTTGATACTGAAAAATTAACCTCCGAATTTTGGATGAAAGATGAATTGGGTTTTGTAGTATCTTGCCAACATCCGTTAAGTACTAGTGAATCCATTGATCTTGATTCCATAAAAGGAGATCCTATGATAATTCGCGAGACAGGATCGGGACATCGACGTACATTTGAAGAAGCTCTGGCTAAACGAGATTTAGATCTCAATGACTTCAATATTGCTTTAGAAGTTGGAAGTACTGAATCTGTTAAAAATGCAGTTCGTTCGGGTATAGGCTATTCATTTCTTTCAAAACATGCACTTGAATCTTGCGAAAAACAAGGGATTAAGTGGGCTAAGGTTAAAGGCTTGAATATTGAACGCGGCTTTTATCTTTTAACCCGCCGTAGTAAACCCTTAACAGTTATTGCTGGTGAATGCTATAGATATTTAGCGGATCAGAGGCCAGACAAGGATTAATAAAGGAGAGGCTAGCTTGAACTGGTTTGTAAGAGATTTTAACATTCGAGCCTGCCGATTAGTAAAGAAATTCCAATTCGAGAATGCAGCTAATGTAACATTGATTTATGGACCCCGAGGGGTTGGGAAATCTGCTCTGCTTCATTATCTCTACCAAAAAAACCAATCTGAAAATGGGCTGGTTATCACCGATGCTTTAGCCTTTGCTCGTCAATATGCTTACGCAGCTCAGGAAAGAAAACTCAAACAATTTCGTGAGAGGTATCGTACAACTCGTCTGTTGCTGATTGATGACCTTCAATGTCTGTCTGGAAAAGCCAAAACAATAGAAGAGTTACATTATACCTATGAATATATCAATAATAATGGCGGCAAGTTGGTAGTTACCTGTGAATCCGATCGATTAGATTTGGGGTTTTTAGGTGAGAGGCTGGCTTCACGGTTTTTAAGTGGTGTTGCTATTCCAATAGAGCACCCTCAAGAATTTGAGCTGAAAGCCTTTTTAGAAGAATATGTCCATCAAAGACGTCTTTTCATCGCTAAATCCGTATTAAGCATGGTCTCCGAGAGAATCGATAATTTAGCAGACGCTGTCAAGACGATTGAGGATTACATAAAATTTGCCGAGCTCCATGAAGATGAATTAAGTCTAGCTTGTTTTCATGCCTATTGGTACGAAAAAGAACGCAAAATGCTTAAGGCCCCTGATCCAATGAACATTATTCGAAATGTTGCTCAAACTATGGGAACTTCCGTTGAAGACCTACAGAGTGCAAGTCGTAAAAAAACTATTAATGAAGTTAGAGAAATGGCTATTTATACAGTACGAAATCTTTGCCATATTTCTTTTCCGGCAATAGCTCGCTATTTTAACCGTAATCATAATAGCATTATCTTGTCGTACCAAAAGATGCAGGACAAGCTTGTTAAAGATAAAGAATTGATTAAAATTTATCAGTCAGTATTAAATTGCTTTGATCATGAAGAAACTATAGAGTAGCCGTATTTGACTAAAAAGCAACATTAAGAAAAACAATAGAAAGAGGTGATTCAATGTCAAGAGATATTAAACGCATAGGGGTGCTAACGAGTGGAGGGGATGCTCCTGGTATGAATGCTGCCCTTCGCGCCGTGGTCAGAAAAGGGATTTTTCATGGGCTAAGGGTCTATGGAATTAGTCGAGGATATGAAGGGTTAATCCATGGAGAACTCGCGGAAATGAGCTTAGGTTCTGTAGCAGATATTGTTCTACGCGGCGGAACCATCCTGAAAACAGCTCGTTCGGCAGAAATGATGACTCCTGAGGGTCAACAAAAGGCCTTAGAGCAATTACATAAGCATGAAATTGATGCTTTGGTAGTAATTGGTGGAGATGGTTCTTTCAGAGGAGCTCAGACCTTGGCCAAAGGAATTCAAATAGTTGGGATACCTGGAACTATCGACAATGACATCCCTGGAACAGATCTAACCATAGGCTTTGATACGGCAGTTAATACGGTTATCGATGCCGTTGGTAAAATTAGAGATACCGCCACCTCCCATGAAAGGACGTTTGTTGTTGAAGTTATGGGTAGGCACTGTGGAAATATTGCTCTTCAGGCAGGAATTGCTTGTGGAGCTGAGTCGATTTTAGTGCCCGAAATTCCCTTTGAATACGATGAGATATGTGAAAAGTTAAAACGGGGTCATCAGCGTGGGAAAAATCACAGTATTATCATTGTTTCTGAGGGGGCGGGAAGCGCCTATAAAATTGGCGAGGAATTACACTCTCGTTCAGGCTTTGATACTAGGATTACTATTTTGGGACATCTTCAACGTGGCGGCAACCCAAGCGCTTTAGATGCTGTGATTGCTGCAGCCATGGGAGGAAAAGCTGTTGAAATTATTATGTCTAAGGAGACTAATAAAATGACAGCATATGTCAATCAGAAAGTGGTTTCTATCCCTCTCGATGTCGCCTACGGCGAGATGCCACCCTTTAACAGAGAACTGTATGATTTAGCAAATCAGCTTTCAATTTAGCCATGGAAATCCATACGCGGAGATGAGGTTGAGTGAATGGGTAATCAAGGTCAGTTAGGATTACAGATTGACTATACTGGGATGATGAAGGGTCCACAAAACCCAGATGGATTTAGGAATGAAGAGCTCCAGGGTCTTCAAACCAAGCTAGACCAAGCTAAAACTTCCCTTGAAATACGCTGGGAGGCAGGTCAGCTAGATTTTACCAAGCTTTTGATTTCGATAAAGGAACAGGTTCCGGAAATAGTTAAGTATGCTGACACTGTTGCTTCCCGGTTTGATAACTTTGTCGTGTTAGGAATCGGAGGCTCAGCCCTCGGACCCTTAGCTGTTCAGCAAGCCTTAAATCACTACTACTACAATGAACTTCCTCCAGAAAAGCGCGGGCATCGGCCCCGCTTATATGTAGTAGACAATATCGATCCGGTTCGCTTTAATGAGCTGATGGAGATACTTGATCCTAAGAAAACCCTATTTAATGTGATATCCAAATCGGGCAACACGTCAGAAACCATGGCGCAGTTTCTCATTGTTCGTGATATATTGCGGAGAGAGTGTGGAAACAGCTATTCTGAACATATTGTTGTTACCACGGATAAAGAAAAAGGAAATCTTTTGCCAATTGCCCTTGTAGAAGGCTTTCATCGCTTTGTGATACCTGCGGGGATAGGCGGCCGATTTTCCGAACTAACTCCTGTAGGCTTGCTGGCAGCGGCGGTATGCGGGATTGATATTGATCTGCTTATGGATGGTGCCCTAAGCATGGATCATTGGATCTGGGAATCTAAAGGTGTACTTGCTAACCCAGCTCAACTACGGGCAGGATTAGCCTACTTATCTTGGCAAAAAGGAAAAAATATTTCTGTGTTTATGCCCTATGCTGATGGCTTAAAAACCATGGCAGATTGGTACGCTCAATTATGGGCAGAAAGCCTGGGGAAACGTTATGATCTGCAGGGGCGTGAGGTATACGTAGGACAAACTCCCGTCAAAGCCCTTGGAGTGACTGATCAGCATTCTCAAGTACAGCTCTATGTAGAGGGGCCCGATGATAAAGTTCTTACCTTTGTAACCGTTGAAAAATTTAAGGAAACCCGAATAATTCCATTAGATGCCGAATTACCTGAAGATATTCACTTTTTAGGGGGACGCACCTTAGAAGAGTTGTTATATGCAGAACAAAAAGCGACGGAATATGCACTCACCCTTGCCAATCGACAACACCAAAAGATTATTCTTTCCAATTTGGATGCGTATAATATTGGTCAACTATTACTGCTCTTAGAGTGGGAAACAGCCTACATGGGCGAGTTGCTTAATATAAACGCCTATGATCAACCTGGAGTTGAAGAAGGCAAGAACGGAACCTACGCCTTAATGGGAAGAAAGGGTTATGAAAAAAAGAAACTGGAAATAGAGGAATTTGGCAAAATTAAATATACCTTAAAGTAGAATATTGACTAGGTAACAATTGACCTAAACCCTGAGCATATGACTGATTATGCTTGGGGTTTATGAATTTTGGAGGGGAGATATTTTTTTCTGGAACTATCAAATGTTTAAATACATCGTAGAGATTCTTTGGATTATATGATATGATTTTGCAGTTGTATAATTTTTAAAGTAACTCAAGACTGTTGGATATAGGTCTTGTGCGAGATGATCAAATGAGATATAAATTGAGTTGCAATAACCTTTCTGGGAGGATAAGTTTATGAACTTTATTTATAAAAGTAAATTATTCAAACAGCTGATTGGGGTAATTGGGATACTAGTTATCCTAGCTATAGGGATCCCAGGTGCATTTAATCTTTTCTATTTGACTCCCCATTTTGTCAAAGAACGATACCATCAGGTAATGCTCAATGATGCGGATTTTTTAGCATCCAGGCTGGATTGGAATTTATCGAAAAGTCTTAATGACATTGTGTTTTTATCCCAAAAAATTGAACTATCCACCCCCGAAAAATTGAAAGAATCCGGAGAGGTAATGGATGTATTTGTAAGGAGTAGTTCGATATTTACGGGAGGAGTGGTGACTGATACTGAGGGAAGTGTAAAACTATTTTATTCATCTCCTCAAGGTTTATTGGAATTAAAACAAAAGACTAATATTAGTTATCGGGATTATATTCAAGCCCCTCTTAGAAGTAAGCAACCTTATTTATCCGATGTCATTAAAACCAGTACCAGCGACGCTTCCCCGGTGATCTTTGCCAGTAATACAGTGTCCGAAAATGGAGAAATAGCGGGTGTTCTGGCCTTAAGCATTAATTTATGGAACAGCAGCAATATTTTTAATTCCTTATTTCAAGGATTTCAAGCCAAAAAGCAGGGTAATCTATACGTTGTCGATGGAGCGGGAATCATAATATACCACGATAATCGCGAAATGGTCGGAAAAGCAATTTCTAATCAGGAAATTTTATCATATATTTCTGAAGACAAAGGGTCAATCGCTGATGATATTTCTACTGAGCTGGGAGATATGTCTGTAGCTTTTGGTAAATTAAAAAATAATAACTGGGTAGTTATCTATGAAATGAGCCATAAGGATATCTATGCTATGAGTAAGGTTAATATGGATATGACAGTTGGGACAATGCTCCTGGTTATAGCTTTAGGGTTATTAGTCAGCGTAATTTTTGCTCAACTAATTATTAAGCCCCTAGAAGAAATTACCCTTGCCACAGAGCAGGTTGCTGCGGGAGATTTGAATCGTCAAATTAGCTTTAAAGGACATCCTGATTTCCAACGAGTCATCCAAAATTTTAATATTATGACCACAAATTTAAAAGTACAGTATAAAGAACTGGAGAAGTTATCCTTAAAGGACTACTTAACAGGTCTGGCAAACCGACGGTATTTTGAGCAACAATTCAACCTTGAATTAGATCGAGCTTGCCGATTAGAACATCCTTCAACATTGTTAATGCTAGATGTGGATAATTTTAAAGCCATTAATGATAAATTTGGCCACTTAGAAGGGGACAAAGCTCTGAAAGCCTTGGCCAAAGTACTGAGAGATTCAGTTAGAGAAATGGATTTACCCGTCAGGTTTGGAGGGGAAGAATTCTTAGTCATGCTCCCGGAAACTTCTCTGGAAAAAGGAAGGATTGTGGCAGAAAAAATTCGAGAGAGTATAAGCCAGATCAGTATTATAAGCAGAAAAGGAAACATCATGTTTACAGTGAGCATTGGAATGTCCAGCACCGAGCTGCTTAAAGAACTTGATTGTTCCGGTTTAGAATCAGCAGGTCTTAGCTTACTGAAGCAAGCTGATGAGGCATTATATCTTGCTAAAAGTAAGGGGAAGAATCGAGTTGAGGCTTATCAGCTCTCAGAGCAACTCTCATAGCGAGCAGGATTTTGCTCTAATAAGGGCGAATTGAGGTATAGAGAGGTGAAACAATGGAACCGATTTTTGCGCTGGATATTGGAACCCGAATGGTAATGGGACTTGTGATGATAAAGAATGAAGATCAAACATATGAGATATTAGCTAGTGCTCAAACTGAACACCGTCAACGTGCCATGTATGATGGACAAGTCCATGATGTGGATGAAGTGGCGAGGGCAGTTGACAAGGTTAAAACACAATTAGAAAAAAAGATAGATGCCAAGTTGAAACAGGTTGCTGTAGCTGCTGCCGGTCGTGCTCTTAGGACAGAAGTTGCTGTAGTTGAACAAAAGGAACTCTTGCCGGTGCGCTGGGAGAGAGAAAAAGTATTAGCTTTAGAAATTGAAGCTGTTCATCAAGCCCTCCGTCAGCTCCAGTCTTCCGCTAATGAAGAGTTACAAAGCTATCACTGTGTTGGGTATAATACCATTGCCAGATGGAATGAGGGAGAGGAAATAGCGAATCTAGTCGGACAGCGGGGGAGAGTTGCGAAGGTATCGGTAATTGCGACTTTCTTACCTCGGACCGTCGTTGATGGCTTGGTGGCAGTGCTGGGTAGAGTTGGTCTGGAAATGACGAGTTTGACGTTAGAACCCATTGCAGCTGGTCAGGCAGCTATCCCCCCGAATATGAGACGTCTTAATCTAGCCTTAGTCGATGTGGGGGCAGGAACGGCTGATATTGCGCTGACTCGAGGTGGATCCTTTTTCGCCTATGGGATGGTTCCCATGGCCGGAGATGAGGTCACTGAGGAGATCTGTACCCAATATCTTTTGGATTTTAAAGTTGGAGAAAAGGTCAAACGAGAATTACAGAAGAAAAAACAACTAAGCTTTACGGATTTTTTGGGAGCTAAAGTCGTTGTAGGACAGTCCGACATTTTGGATATTATTAAGCCAGTGGTTGTAAAACTTGCCGAAAACATTTCCAATGAGATTTTAAAGTTAAATAACGGTGTCCCTCACGCCATTATCCTTATTGGGGGCGGAAGTTTAACCCCTTTACTCAGTGAACTGTTGGCAGAGACTTTAGGAATTCCTCAGAATCGAGTTGGAATTCAAGTTAGGGACAGATTAGCGGGAATTAGTGGTGAGAAAACTTTAAAGGGCCCGGAAACCATTACGCCCATCGGGATTGGAATTGCAGCTTTGGAAGGGAATGGGCTTCAATATTATACGGTCTCAGTGAATGGGACATCAGTTCCTATTTTTGCTTTGCAATTAGCAACGGTAGCCGAAGCCTTGTTAGCTGCGGGGATACAGCCGCGTTCATTTTTAGGGAAGCCGGGAGCAGCCTTGACCTTTGAACTCAATGGCGAAATGCAGGTTATAAGGGGAACCTTGGGAAGTCCTGCCCAGTTATTCGTAAACGGAAAACCCAGCAAGCTCGATCAACCTTTAAATGCGCGAGATGAGATTATCTTTACCCCTGGTGAATCCGGAAAAGATGCTCAGATATGTTTTAAAGATGTCTTGCCGTTATATGATACAAAATGGATTTTGTGGAATGGGCAAAGTGAGAAGTATGTCCCCCAAATTTTTGTTGAAGATCAGTTAGTATGTGAAACAGATGGAATTCTAGATGGATATAAAGTAGCATATCTTAATAATGATGACCTTGATAATTTACTTAAGCAAAAAAAATATAACTTAAATCAAAAAGAAACTTTGGAAATAAAAGTTAATGGAGAACTGCGCAGATTTGAACTCGACCGCCAGATTTGGGTAAATAATTCCCAGGCAGAGGGTAACAGACCTTTACAGGATGGAGATAAGATAGAGACTCGACTGAGGGAACTTACCGTGGGAGATCTAAAGCTTAAGCCCGAGCCAATGATATTTCACATCAATGGGGAAGTAGTGGAATATCCTATTCAAGAAATCATTATTACATCCCAAGGGCAACCGGTTTCAGAATCTGAGCCGCTTAGAGATGGTATGGAGCTAAGAGTTAATGGATACAAACAAAAACCGATTCTATCAGAGTTATTGCCCTATGTTAAGTTTCCTGATGAAGTGCGTGCAGGTGAAACATTAACCCTAATGGTTAATGGGCAGGCAGCAGAGTTTACAACAGTTTTACATCCCGGTGATCGTTTGAAGGCAAACTGGAAAAAGTTAATAATTGACAGAACCGCTGAAAAATAACTTGACAATATCGCTGTAGGACATAAAATGAGTATGGAGGTGTTGTGAAATGTTATTCTATTGGTTAGTTGCACTCATAGTATTTGCTGCTTTAGTAATTACCTTATATTCTGATGCTGGGTCGGCTAAGAAAAAACATTCAGATTATTTCCAAAGGGTCCAGAAGCCAGCTGGGAAAGCTGAACGTGATGCGGTGATACCTAATCCCAATAAATATGATCCTTTTTACACTAAACTAAATAGTTTGTAATTATTTTAAGACAGACTTGAAAACGATAAGTCTGTCTCTTTCTTTTGAGCTATTACAGTGAAACTTGAGATAACACCTGCTACAAGCTATAATGGAAAGCGCAGAAGGGTGAACCTTCAACTAAGCCCCCACTTTTTACGTGAGGGCAGGTTCTTCTTTTTGAATTATTAGGTTGAATATAGGGAGGAAGTCATGCATCAGTATTGGTTTTTTATTGGTGATTTTCCTATTCGGGCTTATGGGACAATTTTTGCTTTAGCGTTCATCATTGGGGTGGGGCTTACACTATACTTTGCCAAAGCAGAAGGACGACCGGAATTAATAGACACATTTATGGATTTAGCGCCGATCTTACTTCTATCCGGTATTTTGGGAGCCCGCTTCTGGCAAGTGTTTTTTTTCGACTGGGGATATTATAGCAAATATCCCAGTGAAATCATCGCCATCTGGCATGGAGGGCTATCTATTCAGGGGGGCGTTGCAGGAGCGCTATTAGCTGGTGGAATCTATGTTTGGCGGAAGAAACTATCCTTTTGGGAACTTGCAGATATTGCTGCACCGGGACTTATATTGGCTCAATCAGTTGGCAGGAATGCCAATCTTATGAATGGAGACGCTTTTGGAGGGCCAACGGGCGGAGATTTTGGGATTCTTTATCCCATTGGCACGATTGCGCGAAACACCTTCGGAGACCAACCCCTCTGGCCTGCTGAAGTGTGGGAAGGTCAAGTTGACATCATTATTTTTGCCTTGCTTGTTATTTTAAAACTAAGAAAATGGCCTTCAGGTATGATATTTTTGTTATATATGGTTTTGTATAACCTTGCTAGATTTTTCCTGGAAGGTTTAAGAGGAGATAGTCCTAGGTTTTTGTTTAACTGGACAGCCGCGCAATGGAGTAGCATGGCGGCAGTTTTTATTGCTCTGCTGCTATTAGCTTGGAGGATATGGAAGGATAAGAAAGTAGAAGTCCCTAAGGACTAATGTCTAATTCTATTAATTTAATTATTTAGGGTTGAGGTTTGTGTTTTACTTCGCAGAATTGTGTCTCTTCAGTCCCAAGAATTATCTTTATCGCTTCTAGGGTCTTAGCTTGGCGTTCACGGCTGCTTAAGGATTCTACAGCCTCAGTTACCTGCTCAATTATTTCTGATCTTACAGTGATTTGTAACTCTTCAGCACTGTCTTTAGTCTGAAAAACATAGCTATGAATATTCTGTTCTACAACAAATAGATAGTTTCGCCCATAGGTAGCTCGGTTTATAATTTGAAAAGCATCGAGTGCACAGGAATGGGTATAGGCAGTAACTTTAATCAGTGGCTCAATTATCTCAGAAACTCCTAATTCTCGATTAGCAATTTGGGCTACTCTATAGCCTAAAGCTATTTCGGCACAGGTATGTCCATGGAATTCTATGACTTGTTCCCAAGGCGTTTTTTCGATGCACATGGCCTTTCCTCCTAAACAAACAATTCTTAATATACTAATTGTATATCCTTAAGGTTCAAATGAAAAGTTAGTAGCGAAATTGTTCTGGGTATCCGGCAGGAATTTTTGAATATAAGTAGAAAAATATAAACAATAGAGAAGAGGGAAATCTCACTATGAGATTTCCCTCTTCTCGCAAGGCAAGTTTTTAAATAGTAAACTACGATTGAGGGAACAGAACTCCAACGATTCCACCAATCCCACCTGTGAGAAGTGCCACAATAGCCTTCTCAGCTATTTTGAGCCATGCTGGGGTGTCGGACCAGAAAACGGAGGAAATGATCAATACCAAAAGAATAAATCCCACTCCAACAGATATTCCGTAGTACAAACCCCTAGTGCCTGCTTGGTAGGCTGTGATAAAGGCTGAAATAAAGACGCTTGCCCCAAAAATAATGTTGATTATCAAATTGGATTCCGGAAGAGATGTAAGGGAAAGTAGAATACCAAAAACGAGAGAGAATACCATTGCTAAAATCGAGGCTATAAGAATACCTTTTAAAACTAAGCTGATTTGAAAGGATTTTGACATGGGCTTTTATCCCTCCTTTTGTACATCTAGACAGAGGCAAGGCCTGATTATTGAAAGCTAGTTAATAACTACCTATGCCAGAGTCATGCGGGGTATGACTGAAAATTTGTTTTTAACATCAGATTTATAAATTTAGGGAGGTAAGCACTATGAGAAAAACCATTCCGGATTTTGAAAAAATGAAAGAAATCGGTGAAAAAATTAGTATGTTGACAGCCTATGATTATCCTTCAGCGCAGTTGGTTGAAGAAGCTGCTGTCGATATAATTCTTGTGGGTGATTCTTTGGGGATGGTTGTTTTAGGGTATGATTCGACTGTTCCGGTCACTATGGAAGAAATGCTGCATCATACTAAAGCAGTTCGCAGGGGAGCTCCACGGACCTTTGTCGTTGCTGATATGCCTTTTATGAGCTACGCTACGGTAGACCTAGCGATTCTAAATGCTGGACGTCTAATTAAAGAAGGCGGCGCTGATGCTGTTAAGCTAGAGGGAGGAGTAGATATCCAACCAATCGTTGAAACTCTTACTCGTGCTGGAATTCCGGTTGTTGGACATATTGGTTTGACCCCTCAGACAGCCTCACAGCTTGGAGGGTTTAAAGTTCAAGGTCGTGACCTGGAAAGTGCAACTCGGCTACTCAAAGATGGCTCGGCAATAGAGCGGGCAGGAGCTTTTATGATTGTACTTGAAGCGATACCAAGGCAAGTTGCTGCACAAATTTCCCAAGAGTTAAAAATCCCGACTATAGGTATTGGCGCTGGTGCAGAATGTGATGGACAAGTTCTTGTCTTTCATGATATCTTAGGGCTTTTCAAACGGTTTACTCCTAAATTTGTAAAACAATATGCGGAACTAAGAGCTGAAAGTGTACTAGCAATAAAGCAATACGGAGAAGAAGTAAAGTCAAATCTATTTCCCTCAGATGAACATACCTTTGGATTGTCAGACGAGGTAATCCGAAAACTTTATGGTGATAAATAATTTCCGAATAGATTATTGAAATGATTTAATCTGGCTACTTCTAATTTGTAATTGTACAAGTGGAAGTTAGGTAGAGTGATAAATAATAATTATAGTTAATAGTTCAATTAAAATTAAATATTAACAATATTCAGTATAGCTTTTTTCCATAAATTTGATATAATAAAAATGATTTTTAAGTTATGTTACTCTCGTTATGGAAGGATGGACTTGCATTGAGATTAAAAGAAAAAACTCATCGAAAATTTGTCGAATTTTTCGAGAAGATTTCTAGTATGTATCAAGGAAAGGATTTTGAATTAGCATATTCAGATATTCAACGTGAAACTGGAGCAGCAAGTGTAACTTTAAAGCGAGCTATTCAGGCTTTAGCTGAAGATGGAGTGATTGAAGTTCAGTCGGGACGAAATTCTAGATACGCTCGTTTTCGCTATTTATTAGCAACCCAAGATATTGAGGAAAATCCACCGAGCAATACACCAACAGAACCAGAAGATATCAGCGAAGAAATTCCTCACCGTGGAGGAGCACTCGAATCTATGACGGAGGAAGTAGGTGAATTATCGTTACTGGTAGATCATCTGAAGCGTCGAGTTCGTAATCAAGAGATGGCCATAGCCCTACTTCAAGATCGTCTAGCTGAAGTTGAAGACAAAATACGTAAACATTAATTTCCAAGGATTTGCTAGAGATTTTTTTGAACAGTAGTGTTATAATATGTACATATCCTAGCTGGTGCGTATAGACTACCATGGTTTTGATCCTATTATGTGACAAGGGAGCTAAATGTCGGATTATTACAACAAGCCCTCTTTGAGGAAGGGAAGTTGGAAAGTTCGAACTAAGCACCCACCTGCGAGAGCAGGGTCAGAAACCTGGAGTCTTACGGCAAGTTGGGGAAGGGTAGGGAAATAATCCCTGCCCTTTTCAGATTGAAGACTGACTTATTTGTCAGGAGATTTATCCGATGACTACCAGCCGTAAGACTCCCATCTTCTATAAGTACGAAAGCATCCAGTGGATGCTTTCGCCGAACCGCAAACTACACAGAACAACTTTAGCGGTGAGGATGAGATAACGGCTGCTACGTCCCTGGATAAGTTCTTCTAAGCTTCAGATGGAGTAAGTATTCCTCTTAGGCAAACTCCATCTGAAGCTAAGAATCACTTGATACTGGATAGCTTATAAGGGGTTGTAGTTATGACAAGAATAATTCTAACGCGACATGGACAAACCTTATGGAACATCGAAGGACGAGTTCAAGGCAGCTTAGATTCTCCCCTCACTGAAAAAGGAATACTTCAAGCGAGGTCTTTAGCTCTGAGGTTAAAGGACGAGGGAATTAATCATATTTATGCAAGTGATTCTCTTCGAGCAATTAACACTGCTGAAGAGATTCGAAAGGGAATTGGACTTGAAAAAATATTATCGGATCCAGCTTTGCGCGAGTTTTCCTTTGGAGATTGGGAAGGTTGCATTTGGCAAGAGTTAAGGGATAGGAATCCTGATATATTTAAGATATGGGACTCAGAGCCACATCTGGTAACAACACCTGGCGGAGAGAACATGGAGCTTGTGACAGACAGAGCCTGGAATTTCTTACAACAGATCATTCAAATACATCAAGGCCAAACTGTATGTCTGGTGACTCATGGACTAACCCTAAAACTTATAGTGACTAAAGCAATGGGTTTTGCGGTTCACGAATGGGCTAAAACACCGTGGCAACATAATACTGCACTTAATATCTTAGAAGTTGAAGGAGATCAATGGAGTCCCTTAATTATTGGAGATTGTCAACATTTGGATGGTTTAGAGTAGAAAAATTACTTAAACTTAAAAAATCTAAGGGCAGACGCCGAAGCGTCTGCCCTTAGATTTTTACTCCGGGAATTTCTACTCGGAGCTTTTTTCCCAATCCATACTAAACATCGTGACTAGTTTGTTAGTGGCGACCGGGGAAGGAACGGTAATAGAAAATTCATGATTAGCTAGAAAGGAATAACGTGTCCAACCAGAACTGCTTAACACAAATGCAGTACTATCAAATAGTGCTAAGTTTAGCCCCAGCTGACTTTGACTGGGGTAATAACGTATTTTAACTCCGCTCAATGACAACTCTTCCAGAGTAACTGGGGTTTTAGTAGTCAATGAACGATCAAGAATAAGACGAACGTCACATCCTTTAGCTGCGGCGTCTATCAATGCTTGCTTCAGGTCTGGTTCCGTAACTTCAGTAGTCTCGATCCAAATGGATTTTGTGCTGGAGGAAATATGATCAAGAAGTTGCTGCCGGACGTTAGCATTGGTTGCTAAGATAATATTATCTTCCGGAAGTGAGGACGTTTTTGAGACATCTAAGGGTAAGGTTGTAGTGAATGCCCAATCTTTTGAAAACAGTGTGGCTGCTTTCCATGCAGATCTTCCGTTTAATTCAACCGCCAGATCGTGTGCTTGAAAGCCTTCAGCAGTCCAGGTAGGGCCGTAGATGAGAGCTCGCCTATGGTCAATAATGAGGTATTTAGTATGATTAATCTGTCCTTTTTGGGCTGGGTAAAACTGAACTGAGACATTTTGGCTTTTCAATTGATCCAAGGTAGTTCGATTGGCCTTTTGCCACTGATCTAAAAGAATACGTACATCGACACCAGAACGTGACTTAGCTATGAGCAGTTGGATGAGATTTGGGTCATCAAAAACTGCCTGCTCTACATAGATTGATGATTGAGCCGATTCGATAAGTCTAACTGTCTGATTATATATGGAGTCTTTGTCAATAAATAAGGCTTCAGCTGGCAGGTCGGATATTGCTATTTCTTCAGGGAAAAGGTCAGGTACTTTAATTGTACATCCGCTTATAAATAGAATGTTGAAGGTTAGTAGAAGGAAAATCGAAATAATGGAATTCCTCTTTGGCATGCGCATACTTCTCCCTGGAAAATATTATGACTTCATTATACCATAGACCTCTTATTGGTTAAAACCATTGTAGGCATAACCGTAAGAAGTTTTTCATAAGAATTGGCAAAGTGAGTTTGAAGTTCGAAGGGGCATGAACTATGAAAAAATACAGATTTATAGTAATTATCTTAATACTGGCGTTAGGATTATCTGCTTTTTCGTGGTCGGTTTCTTCAAAAACTGATTCGAGTTCGGTTCTAAAGAATTCAATACCTGGGTTTTCAGCAGATAATGCGTATGAACATACAAAGCATCTAGTACAAAAAATTGGACCACGACCGGCAGGCAGCAAGTCAGAATTAAAGGCCGCTCAATATATTGATTATGTTCTAAGACAAAATGGGTGGAAGGTACGGGAGCAGCCCTTTAGTAAAATTGTTGTACGAGAAGCTTCTGTACTGCAAAGTGAACAACAAGTTGAACTAATTAGCAGTCAGAATATTATCGCTGAATTGCCTGGAAAACGGCCCGATACAATTATTGTCGGAGCTCATTACGACTCGGCAACTGTAAATGCTCCTGGTGCAGTGGACAATGCTTCAGGTGTTGGTGTTTTATTGGAACTTGCCAGGGTGCTTAGTCAAGAGTCCCACGAAGAAACCTATCAGCTTGTCTTCTTCGGAGCTGAAGAGTATGGTCTTGTTGGTTCACAGTTCTATACATCTCAAGCAGATTTATCCGCTGTTCGTTGGATGCTTAATATAGATATGGTTGGAAGCCCTCTGGAAATTGATGTTGCCGGTAAAAAGTCGACCCCGCCGAATTTAATCAAGCAAGTGGTATCCTTGGCAGGCGAAAGCGATATTCCTTTTCATCTTAGTCGAGATTCGATAATCATGACTCGTGAGAGTTCACAAGGAGGAACAAGTGATTACAGTCCGTTTTTAGACCAAAACATTCCTGCAGTTGGTCTAGGTATATATGGTAGACCAGAAGGGTATTTCCATCGACCGGAAGATGGTCTTGGTCAAGTATCCTTGGAAGAATTTCAGAAAGTCGGAGACTTCAGCTATCGGTTATTGACTACAGTGGGGATGGACACTATAGGCCCCCATGAATGGGATGAATTCTATCTGCCGTTTCAATTAGGAAAACATGTAATTATTGTCCCCTCCTATGGAATACGAATTATTACAATCTTAACCTTCTTGTTAACTGTATTACTCTTGATTAAAATTTACAAGAATCATAAAAGGCAAAAGAATGCTTGGCAAAAAGTACTGGCGATAATAGGAGTTACATTAGTACTAAGTGCTATTGTGGTTATTACAAGCGGAATTGGTGAGGTACTGTGGGGACTAGTTAAAGAGGTGAAAATTCTATATGTTGCCTATCCTTTGATCTTTGTAATAGCTCGACTGGGTATTGCTCTGGCGGTTTTTCTGCTAATTGCTGGTTACTTACATAAACTACCTATTGTTCGAGATCCTCAGCTCTACTGGATTATCGGGGTGAGCTTACTTTTAGGGATTAGTTTGATCTTAGCACTTACACGTATTGACTTAGCATTTCCTTTTGTATTTTGGTTATTGTGTATGAACCTTCAGTTTTTATATCCCAACATTATCTTAATATTAATAGGCCCATATTTCCTTATTTCAATGCACTGGGAGCTTTTCAATTCCCACCAATGGATCAGTTTTTATCAAGCAATTCATAATTATTTTCCGGTGTTTTTAGTAATTTACAGTATTCTGCTAGTTCCTTTCTTCCTGTCCCTTTTCCACCTTGGGATTCCCAAGCCAAGTCTATTTAAAAAGATTTTGTTCGCAGTCCGTAAGCCTTCTTTAGGTGCCATTACCATATTAACCTTAGCTCTTGGAATGGTTCCTGTTTACACAAAATCTTATCCGCAGATAGCTGTTGTTCAGGAGGAATGGTCAGGACAGAGTGAGGGAAAGGTACATGTATATTCAGATGACCCCCTACCTGCAAAAATAATTCAAGATCTCGGGGGTCAGGAATCCAAAAGTATATATGTACCTATACTCAATGAAAAGCCGCCAATGAACATGGAATCTGCCTTGGTCGAAACAATTAAAAATGGCCAGCGAATTTTGGATATCACTCTAAGGTTAAACTATTCCCGGGAACCGTACTTAACTCGTATTAGACTGGAAAGCGATCAACCCTTTGAAGTACTAACAGATGAGTTCTTGCCAATGTCTAAGCTTCCGAGAAAACTAGAACTAAAAGGTATTCAGCACGTCAGCGGTAAGTACTCAATTGTTTTACAGAGAACCCCCCCACAGAGAAATCACATTCATTTGACCCTCGAAACCCAGGGGTTAATAAGTTGCTCTGTAGAAGCAATGTTTTCCGACCCCTCTCCAAGAATACAAATTCAACACGAATTATTATCGGTAGATTATCAGATATGGTTCAAGGAAAAGTATGATTTTTAAGAAAAGTAATGAATAGGTAAATTCTATTTGGGAATTATAAAGATAATTTGGAGGAGGGTGAGAAAATGTATACAACAATTGCTGTTGAAGATGGTCTGGGAAATGTTATTCAGGCTCTTCATAATGCTGGTTTTAAAACAACTCCTTTAGAAGGTCAGCCCTTTAACAATGTTAGGGCAGCTGTAGTTAAGGGAGATGGAACGGATATTTTGGCTAGTGAATGGTCTGAAAAAATGCCTGTAATCAATGCTTCAGGCAGAAGCGCCGACGAAATTGTCGATCTTCTTCGAGATCGTCTCTCATAGTTATTGACCAATTTCCACTGGGTTCTCATTTTCATTCCGTACCAATATCCGTATCCCCCATATCCTTCTCTGTATCGCGGATGGTATTAGAATTCTGGGTTAAAATGAAAGAAAAGAAAGCAAAAGCTTTCTTTTCTTTCATTTTCGAGGTATATTTTGAAGGATGCCAATGTCATATTATAGGGTAGATTGAAAGTGAGGGAGTATATTGTCGGTTCCGAAGGCGTATCTTAAAAAAAATCGCAAAAAGCGGCTTGAACATGGTCATCCTTGGGTTTTCCCAGGTGAAATTGAAAAGATAGAAGGGGATCCAAAAGGTGGGGATGTTGTACATATTGTAAATCATGTAGGACATTTTTTGGCCCAGGGGTTCTATAATCCACGGTCTCAACTTATTATTCGAGTTGTTAGTTACTCGGAGGAGCAAGAAATAGATCAGGAAATGTTTTATCAGAAGATTGAGCAAGCATGGAAGCGGCGACAGTGGTTAGTTCCAGAAGCCAAATCCTGTCGAGTTGTTCATGGCGAAGCTGATTTTCTGCCGGGGTTAATTATTGATAAATATGATGATATTCTGGTCGTACAAATACTTTCCTTAGGGATAGAAATCCGGCGGCAATGGGTTTATGATGCCTTGATGAAGATTTTTAAGCCACGCGGGATTTATGAACGAAGTGATGTCCCTGTCAGGAAACTTGAAGGACTGGAATTACGGGAAGGTTTTGTTAATGAGCCCTTTGATACTACGGCAACAGTGATAGAAAATGGAATAAAGATTTCGGTGGATGTCGCCGAAGGACAAAAAACAGGATATTTCTTCGATCAGAGGGAAAATAGAGCGGCCTTAAAACCCCTGATTACTGGCTGGGGACTTAAGAACGGTATAGAACTTAACGAGGAAGGTCTTCCTGTAGATCCCAAAGGGAAAGTAATCAAAAACCCCTTTTGGAATGGTGCTGAGGTATTAGATTGTTTTTCCCATACCGGCTCATTTATGTTGCACTCCTGTCTTTATGGAGCAAAAAAAGTGACCTGTGTGGATATCTCGGACAAGGCAATTGAAATGGCAAAAGGGAATGCTTTACTTAACGGTTTCTTACATAGGACAGAATTCATTGCTGCCAATGCCTTTGATTATTTACGAGAACAGGTAAATGCCAAAAGAAAATGGGATATTGTAATCTTAGATCCACCTGCTTTCGCCAAAAACCGTCAAGCAATTGAAGGAGCAGTACGAGGATATAAAGAAATAAATCTCCAAGGAATGAAATTAGTACGAAACCAGGGGATTTTGATAACAGCATCCTGTTCATATCATTTGAGTTCAGCTAGATTTTTTTCTATGCTACAAGAGGCTGCAGCAGATGCCCATAAAGTTTTGCGACTTGTAGAATTCAAACGTGCGGGTTTAGATCACCCGGTATTACTCGGCAGCGAAGAAACGGATTATTTAAAATTTGCAATCTTTGAGGTGTTTAACCGATAATTTGCAAGAAAATCCCTTGCAAAGGATTTTTATTACCATATAATAGGTATGAGGAGGGCTGGGAATGGAGGAAGTAAAAACTTTCGAAAACATATGCAATTTGTTACGCAACCGCTCCTATAAGTTAACCCCTCAGCGTCAAACAATTTTACAGACATTTCTAGAACACGTTGATCGACATTTGAGTGCTGAAGAGGTATACATGTTAGTAAAAAACCAAAATCCAGAGATTGGACTAGCAACTGTTTATCGCACCTTAGACATATTAGCGGAAATAGGAATTCTGCTAAAAAATGATTTCGGCGATGGGCGAAGCAGGTATGAGTTTAGCCGGAAAGACGAACATCATCATCACCATCATCTAATTTGCTTGGGTTGTGGAAATGTATCAGAATTCGATGATGATTTATTGGAGTCGCTGGAAGCTGTGATTATTAAGCGTAACCAATTTAAGATCTTGGACCATGATTTGAAGTTTTATGGATATTGTCATGAATGTGGAGAGGGGCATTAAATGCGCCTCTCATTTTTTTATTATAAGAGAAGGTTATGCAATATATTAAAGAACAGAAGTTAGAATCCTCAGAAAGTGACGAGTTTGCTAAGTTAAGGAAGATGATAATGCGAATTACCGCGTATTTGATTGGCATTTGACGTTCGATTCTTGTTCTAAATTAAAGGGGAAAACAATGTGAAAGGAGAACCTAAATATGGAAAAATAAGTAAAAAGGAGAGAAAACTATGGCTCTACCTATAGCCTCTAATAACAAGCAACAAAGACCCTCTCTTCAAAGTTCATATCTGTGGAATTTTCTCCAAGCCCGATGGCATCATCGCTTAGGGAAAACTGATGATGCCATCCAAAAGTGGGTGGAGCTACTAAATCGGGAATCTTCTAAGCCACGGTTAAAAGAAGTAGGTTATTTAATTGAGATTCAAGCACTACAAGAGGCTAGAGAATACCTAGAACAACTGGTAATTCACTCTGATGAAGAATTAGCAGAAATTAATTATCTTCTCGCAAAGTGTTATATCGGACAAGCTTTACTGCCCCAGGCCAAGGATAAGATTGAGCAAGCAATCAAGGTAAAACCACAGATTGCTAAGTATTGGGATTTGCTTGCTGATTGTAATTTAGAGCTGGGAGATTGGCGAGATGCTATTAAAGCCTTAGATAATTCCATGAGGGCTGCCCCTCAAAATGCAGAAACTAATTATCGATTAGGAATGATTTATGCTTTTCATGAAGAGTATCATGAAGCTCTAAGATGCTTTCAAGGGTGTTGTCAACTTCGCCCCCGAGAATCCTTGTATTGGGAAATGAAGGCTGAAATGCATTTACTTTTAGAACAACTGAAAGATGCCTGCAGTAGTTACGAGAAGGCGCTTCGCTATGGAGGAACCCCTGATTTAGCGGCTAGATTAGCCTATTGTTACATTCAAAATGGTGAGACTAAAAAAGGGATTCAGTACTATAAATATACTTTGAAATATGAACCGGATCATTATGATAGTTTAAGTAATCTGGCAGCTGTTTATCAAAACCTTGGACGTTCCCAAGAAGCATTAGTATTGCTGGAGCGGGCGAAAAACATTTACCCAAAGGATCCTATTTTGCTTAATAATCTAGCTTTTACATTGGTTCATCAGGGTCGTACCCGAAAAGCGGCTGAGTATTATCGAGAAGCATTAGAACTAACACCGGATCATCCTTTGATTCTCTACAATTTAAGTGTTTGCCTTACTCGAAAAGGAAACTGGCAAGAAAGTATTGAACTGATCAATAAATTACTAAAGATTGATCCTAACCATTCTGCAGGTTGGGCCTTGCTGGGAAATATTTATGACCAAATTGATCAGTCCGATGTTGCAATTGATTGCTTTAATAAGGCATTGAAACTTGCTTAAAAGAGATGGAGTAAAGTTTCTCTTTTAAGCAGAAGATAGAACACTCACTGGATAAGTGGGTGTTCTATCAACTTTTTCAGTGGAAGAAATAAATAATAGTAAAGAATTGATTTTTTGATATTTCATTTTCTTTTGTCAATAATAATGGTAAAATAAAATGTAATTTGTCTAATAAGGAGTACTAAATGTTTCAGGTATGTGTTCGGGCGCACTTTGATGCTGCTCATTTTATTCGAGATTATGACGGGGATTGTTCTAACTTACATGGTCATCGTTGGGATATTGAGGTTTGTATATCAGGTGAAAAGTTAGACCATTTAGGGATGCTGATTGATTTCAAAGAAATTAAGCAAGCAATACGAAAAGAAGTAAAATTACTTGATCATTGTTTATTAAACGACTTGACTCCCTTCGGTGCCAGTGGAGTTAATCCAACTGCCGAGAACCTGGCTCGTTACTTGTTTTTAAAATTCAAGGAGGCCTTGTCACTTCAGGAAAAGCGCTTAGCTTGGGTTAAAGTATTTGAGTCTCCTGATACCTGGGCCATTTTTGGAGAAGATTAATTCGTTGTTCAGTGGTAAGAGAGGTTTGTTTTAAATGTTAAAGTTGCCAGTAACCGAGGTGTTCTCTTCAATACAGGGTGAGGGCCCTTATGTCGGAGTCAGACAAGTTTTTCTTCGCTTGCCGGGCTGTAATTTAAAGTGTCCTTACTGTGATACTGTAACGACAACCCACCAAGAATTTCGTCTGGAAAGAAACCCAGGATCGGGAGAGTTTAGTGTTACTAAAAACCCAATTTCTATTGATACGTTATCACAGTTACTTCAGAAGTATAATTTTTCTCTTCATCATTCGATTAGTGTAACTGGTGGTGAGCCTCTTTTGTGGGCTCGTGAATTGAGTGAATTACTACCTTTGTTGAAAGAGAAAGGTATCAAGATATACCTTGAAACCAACGGGACTTTGCCTGAGCAACTCCTACAAGTTATGCCTTGGGTTGATATAATAAGTATGGATATTAAGATGCCATCTAATGATGATAATCTATGGGTTGTTCATAAATCTTTTTTACGCTTAAGTCTTCAAAAAGAGGTCTTTGTTAAAATCGTTGTTCAAGAAGATACTGAGCTTGTCGATCTTGAGTACGCTCGAGACCTAATTGCGGAGGTTGATCCGTTAATCCAAACAATTTTGCAGCCTGTAACAGCAACACGTGGAATAGTAACTCCAAAACCCTATCAACTTCTAAACTGGCAAAGTTTTTTTCTTCAAAAACTAAGAAATGTGAGGGTTATTCCTCAAACACATGTTTTTATGGGACAACTATAGTGAAAAACGATCACATAGAGAAAAGGAGAAAAAAGTATGGGGATGGATTTAGATAAGATTGAGCAAGCTGTTCAAATGATCCTAGAAGCCATAGGAGAAGATCCTGATCGGGAAGGGCTTAAGGATACACCGAAGCGTGTAGCGAGAATGTATGCAGAAGTTTTTAGTGGATTACATGAGGATCCAAGTCACCATTTAAATGTGCAGTTTTCTGAAGAACATGAAGAAATGGTAATTGTCAAGGATATACCTGTTTATTCAATGTGCGAACATCATTTAGTACCATTCTATGGCAAGGCTCATGTAGCTTATATCCCGAGAAAAGGAAAAATTACAGGATTGTCAAAGTTTGCCCGTGTGGTTGAAGGATTTGCCCGCAGACCTCAATTGCAAGAGCGATTAACCTCGGACATTGCTGACGCTATTGTGGCTAAACTTTCTCCGCTAGGTGTTTTAGTAGTCATTGAAGCTGAACATATGTGTATGACTATGAGAGGGGTAAAGAAAGCAGGATCGCAAACCTTAACCTCTGCTGTGCGAGGAATATTCAAGACAAACCCGATCACGAGATCAGAAGCATTTTCATTAATTCAGGGACACAGATGTTAGAAAGAGGTAATTTTGGGTGAATGACAATAATAACCCGTCTGATCGTCAAGGCAAAATTGAACTGATTGCCTCACAACGCTTGGGGGTCAATGGGGAGCTCTATAAAGTAGTAGATTTTCTTAATAAAAACCTTAAAGGATATCGTTTAATGTTTGGCTTAACAAAAAAAGAAGATAAAATGGTTATTTCTGTTTATGAAGTTGAGTGACCGGGAGGACCATATGCATATATTACTGACTAATGATGATGGATATCATGCCGATGGTATTCAATCATTGTATCGCAAACTACGCGCCCATACAGAGCATCAAATCTCTATCGTTGCTCCAGAAGGTCAGCGTTCGGCTACAGGACACTCCATAACCTTGTTTCATCCCTTGTTTATTACGGAATACGATCTTGAGCGCAATGAAAAAGGGTATGCAATTAGTGGAACTCCTTCTGATTGTGTTAAGCTTGCTATTCAGGGTGGGATTATTCCTAAACCAGATCTATTGATCTCAGGTATCAACCAAGGATCAAATTTAGGAACAGATATTTTTTATTCTGGAACAGTATCGGCAGCTATGGAAGGGGTAATTTTGGGAGTTCCATCATTCGCAGTTTCTGTAGCAAGCTTTGAGTTCGTAGATTTTGAGCCCTCTGCTATCTATATCGCCCAACACTTAGATTCCCTCATTCAGAGTAATAGGGCAGGTTTAATGAATATTAATTTTCCCGGTAAACCCTCGTCTGAGTGGCAGGGCTTAAAAGTAACCAGGCTGGGAAAGACTGTCTATGATAATGTCTTTGAACGCAGGATTGATCCTCGAGGAAGAGCTTATTATTGGCAGTGTGGGGAAAGAATAAGAGATCTTGAAGAAGATACTGATCTAAGAGCGATTCAAGATAACTATATTTCTATCACCCCAATGCATAGCGATTTGACAGATTTTAAGAGTCTTGAGTCTTGGAAAAAATTATTTACCCATTAACTGTTTCCTCTTCAAAAGGGTATAATAAAGGAGTACAGATATATTCTCTGTACTCCTTTAACCATTTATGGTTAATTATCTATATTGTTATAAAATCTATTTTAAGGATTATTATTGAGAGATTCTTTAGCTCTTCGAATCATAGTTTTGACCATGCTTCCACCAATTCTGCCTCCTACATGACCACACTCTCGTGAAGTCATATTCTCCCATCCTTGACTTTTTATCTTATTGCTTAAACCTAATTCTTCGGCAATTTCCCATTTAAATTGATCTAAGACTGCTTCTGGCAAAATTCCGCTGTTTTTATTATTTCTACGACTCATATTTTACATCTCCTCTCAAATCTTAACTCGAGATTAGTATTAACAGATGTTGAGAAGTTTATTGTACATAAATAATGGTTAGACAATTCGTTTTTACTAATGGAGGAAGCTTTAATGATAATTGGAACATTTATTTTCTACTTTGTGCTGTTTATAATCATTTTTTCCTATCCGGGACTAAAACAGAAGGATAACTGTAATTCTAAATCAGTTCTTAAACTATTAGCTATACCTGCTCTATTGGGACTTGGTATGGTGTTTTTAACGGTCATCAAAGTATACTTTATTTATAAGATCTTTGCCTTAATAGCCCTTTTAGTGATATTTGTTTTGACATATTGGCAATGGGGAACTCAAATCGCCCGTTGGTGGAAGTGAAATATCTAGAGAGGTAGATATTTGCCTATCCAGGGAAGTCGCCTTAGATCGTTAAAGGAAACCCCGCCATTAAAGAGCAAGATTATACCATAGATCACTATTCCAACCAGAAATTCCAAAGGATATCCGATTACATTTCCCCTGAAAAATGGATCTAAGAATTGAAATACAAGTAGCATTCCTACTCCTGCAAAAATTGGTTGGAGAACAAAACGTTGAAGGTCTAAAGGCATTCCCGTATACCTTGAAATAGCCAAAAGATTAAGAACCGCCATGATAAAGTAACCAAGTACATAAGTCCAAGCCGTCCCGCGCAGTCCCCATTGGGGAAGACCTGTAAGGTAGATTAATGCCGGGATGCGAATAATCGCCGCAACGATGGAATGGATCACGGGGAGCTGAACCTTCCCTAATCCTTGGAGAATTCCCGTTGTGGTTTGCTGTATATAGGAGCATATGCCCCCTAAGGCTAAGATCTGTAGAATTGGTGCTATCGCTGAACTTTTAAAAAACGCAGTAAGTGGATGAGAAAAATAGAACAAAATAATTAGACAAGGAATGCCAATAAGGATTGTCAAGCGAATAGCTTCAGCGCTGCGAGCTCGCACAACATTGAGCTGGCGTCTTGTTGCGGCTTCTGATATGGCAGGTACTAGTGAGGTTGCTAAGGCAAAGGTAAAAACACTCGGAAAGGTCAATAATGTAAAAGCTGATCCGCCAAGCTGACCGAATAAGGTTACTGCTTCACGGGCAGAATATCCGGCTGCTTGAAGTCTGAGGGGAATAATAATCGCGTCTAGGGAAGATAAGCCTGTAGCAAGCAATCGGCCAAGGGTTACTGGGTATGCTAATTTCCAGAGACTCTTTAATATTTCGCGAGATGAATAGGTTGGCGATGAGTTATCCTGTGAAACTCTAGATTTCGATCGTTGATATTGGAAAACGATAGAAAGCAATCCGACTAATTCGCCGGCAAGCATCCCTAATGCCAAACCTGCTGCTGCCCACTCTACACTATTTTGTAATAGTCGCAAAGCCGCTGTATAACCAATTGCTACCCGAATAATTTGTTCGAAAATCTGGCTCACAGCTGTAGGAACCATGTTCTGTAAGCCTTGAAAGTAGCCTCGAAAGACTGAGGAAATAGAGACAATAAAAATCGCGGGAGTACAGATGAGAAAAGCGTTAATTACTCTTGGATCAGAAAATATTCTTGTTGCAAGATAAGGAGAAAGGAAATAGAGGACAATTGAAACAATTGCCCCAGAAAAACTGAGCAGTACAAGAGATAGTCGTAAAATGGATTGAGCGTTGGAGAGACGACCAAGGGAAACTTCCTCAGAAACCATTTTAGCAATTGCTAAAGGAATACCTGCAGTAGTAATAACAAGAGCAAGCATGTAAATAGGAAAAACCATATTAAATAAACCATAGGCTTCCCCACCAATATTGGTCATTATCAAATATTGGTAAGCGAAGCCCAACAGGCGGTTAAATAAGTTGGCTACTAAAAGAATAGCAGCTCCGTAGACAAAAGTCCTTCTCGCCATATGACCCTCCCAAATCTGAGTTATATATATGACTATGCTTAGAGAAAAAAAGAAATGCTTAGGTTTTTTTCTAGAGAACCTCTCTGAGGTAAAGGAATTTAACATATTATGAAGAAAATGTTAATGAATGTTAATTCTTAGAGAATATCAATCTAACATTGGGGCACTATACCTCTTGGGAGGGGGTATTAATTTGTGGAAACTCTTAAAAAACGCTAAGCTTTATTGTCCTAACGTTTCTGCGGAAACTGATGTCTTAATTGTAGGGACTAGTATTGCTGCAATCGGAAAAGATCTAACCCTTCCTGATTTTGTAGATGGAAAAGTGATCGACCTTCAAGGAAAAGCATTAGTGCCAGGTTTTATCGATGCCCATGTACATATATGCGGAGGAGGAGGAGAAGCGGGGCCGGCCTCCCGTACTCCTGCACTCCAGCTTTCGCAGCTTACCCGTGCGGGAACTACTACAGTCGTAGGTTGTCTGGGTACTGATTCCATATCACGATCTATGGCTGAACTGTTAGTTAAGGCGAATGCCCTTCAGGAAGAAGGGTTAAGCACCTATATCTATAGTGGGGCTTATCATGTGCCTATGAGAACTTTATTGCCAAGCCTGGAACAAGATTTGGTATTAATTGCCAAGGTTATAGGAGCCGGAGAAATCGCAATTTCGGATCATCGCTCAGCTCAACCTCAAATCAGCCAACTCCAACATTTAGCTGCTGAGGCCCGAGTGGGTGGCATGCTGGGTGGCAAGGCTGGAGTTGTACATATACATCTGGGAGAGGGAAAGCAAGGCTTAAAGCCAATATGGACGATACTGGAGCATACAGATATTCCTATCATTCAATTTGTTCCAACTCATATTAATAGAACCCGCACTTTATTAGATCAAGGGATTCAATTTCTCTTAGCGGGAGGAAATATTGATCTTACGGCAGGCTGCGACGATTTTTCAACTGACCTCCGAGTGCCTGCGGTTTTAAGAATGCTGCATGAGCGCTATTTGCTCAATGATCGAGTCACTGTAACATCCGACGGTAATGGAAGTATGCCTCGTTATAACGACGCAGGAGCGCTTATTGGCATGGGAGTAGGATCAGTAGAAGTACTATGGCGGGATATTAGGACGGCGGTTTTAGAAGGCCTTCCTTTAGATGTCGCCTTAAGAACAATTACAGCAAATGTAGCAAATACACTTTGTCTAAAGAATAAAGGGATGATTCGCGTTGGCTATGATGCTGACCTAGTAGTTTTAAATAATGACCTTGAGGTTGAAGCTGTCTGGGCCCTTGGAAAGTGCATGGTGTTCGACAAACAACCCCAAGTATGGGGAACTTACGAACAAAGCAATTTATAATAACTAACATGAGAATACTTGCTCCACTCTAATCAATAGATTAGTACTAATCTGGGATCTGAGACATTATAAACTCCGGTTATCTGTTGCGAGTAAAAGGCTGTGACCTTTTTCTTAAATAACAAATCAAGGAGGAATCGTCTTGAAAACCTATGACACTAAACAACTTCGCAATGTTTGTCTAGTTGGGCACGGCGGAGCAGGAAAGACTTCCCTGGCGGAAACCTTTCTCTTTAATTCAGGTGCGATCAATCGTATTGGCAAAGTTTCTGAAGGAAACACAATCTCAGATTATCTGCCCGAAGAAGTAAAACACAAGGTGTCAATAAGTACGAGTCTTATTCCATTTGAGTGGCAAGGTGTTAAAGTAAATGTCCTTGATAGTCCAGGTTATTTAGATTTTTTAGGTGAAGTAAAGAGTGCCTTGCGCGTGGTGGAATGTGGAGTGCTGGTGCTTTGCGGAACAGCTGGGCTTGAAGTTCAAGCTGAAATAGCTTGGGGTCTGATGGAAGAACAAAAATTACCTAGGATTATTGTTATTAATAAACTAGATCGTAAGAATGCTAATTACCACAAGGTCTTGGAACAACTCAAAGACGCTTATCCTCAGGCCCGACTTGTTCCTGTTCAAATTCCCCTAGGGCAAGAATCCGGTTTTACGGGACTCATAGACATTCTGGATAACAAAGTCTATGAATATGACTTGGACGGCAGTGGGAAGTGCTCAATTAAAGAAGTTCCGGATGAGTACAGGGAGGAAGTTGATCTTCTAAGAGAGCAATTGACAGAAGTAGTTGCAGAAGCAGACGATGAACTACTAATGAAATATCTGGAAGGAGAGGGGTTGACCGAGGCAGACTTACAGAATGCTTTGCAGCTAGGGTTAAAACAAAACCTTGTGATTCCCGTGCTCTGCGGTTCTGTGAGCAGGAATATTGGGATTTCAAAGCTTATGGACTTCCTGGCAAAATACGCTCCAGCACCTGAAGTAGTCTCGGAAACATCAGCCCTTGTTTTTAAAACCTTAACGGATCCGTATGTTGGGAAGATGTCTTACTTCCGTGTTTATGGGGGGAAAATCAAAGCCGAGTCCTTAGTCTATAATTCAAGTCGTGATGTAGAAGAAAAAATTGGACAGCCGTTCTATCTTAGAGGTAAAACCCAAGAGCCTATCGGGTCCGTGTGTGCCGGAGACATTGCAGTTATCGCAAAGTTGCAAGAGGTAAAAACTGGAGATACCTTATGTGGAAAAGAACACCCTCTAAGGCTTGAAGGGATTGATTTTCCCATTCCTACTCTGTCGGTAGCTATCCAACCCAAAACTAAAGGGGACGAGGATAAGCTTAGCAGTGCATTATCACGCTTGCTTGAAGAAGATCCGACGATAATAAAAACTAAAAACACAGAAACAAAAGAGTTGATTTTGACAGGGTTAGGAGAGATGCAAATTGATATTCTCCAAGAAAAACTTGCCAGGAAGTTTGGAGTAGAGGTTGCGTTAAAAGTCCCCCGAGTTCCCTATCGTGAAACGATTCGTAAAGCAGTTAAAGTTGAAGGAAAGCATAAAAAGCAAACGGGTGGGCATGGTCAATATGGTCATGTATGGATTAACTTAGAGCCATTAGAAGGAAATGACTTTGAATTTACAGAGTCGATTTTTGGCGGCGCAGTTCCCAAACAATATATTCCGGCGGTAGAAAAAGGAATTAGAGAAGCAATGGCCGAAGGGGCAATGGTAGGATATCCTGTAACTGACATCAAGGTTACCCTTTGTGATGGCTCATATCATGCTGTAGATTCTTCGGAAATGGCCTTTAAGCTCGCGGCGATTATGGCTTTCCGTAAAGGTGTAGAGCAAGCCAAACCCACCTTGCTAGAGCCGGTTGTTGAAATTGAAGTGCGCGTTCCTGAAGCTTTCATGGGAGATGTAATTGCTGACCTAAATGGGAAGAGAGGGCGAGTGTTAGGAATGGATAGCAGTGGAAAAACACCTTCTATTCGAGCTCATGTACCGCAGGCTGAAATGATGCGCTATGCCATAGATTTAAGAAGTTTAACTCAAGGAAAGGGTTCATTCACCATGAGCTTTCTTAGATATGAAGAAGTCCCCAGCAAGATAAGCGAGGCATTAGTCAATCAATTAAAAACCGCCAACAATTAATAGAAAGATACAATAGGGCTGGAAATTAAAGTTCCAGCCCTATTGTTGTGTGGAAATAGAAGTTCCTCTTTTTATGAAATGTATTAGATACTCGTTTTTATAAAGATTTTGGACAGGAAATAATCTTTTAGCTAGAGAACTGAATACAAATATAGGAAGCAGTTCCATCATGATGATGGATTGAAGTTATTTTAGAAGAATGATAAAATACACATGTTAGTAAGAACTAACATTATACTACATTGATTGGAGGACACTATGTGTACTACTGAAGATAAAATAATTGATGCTGCAATTGTCCTCTTCTCACAAAAAGGCTATACTGCTGTAACCACTAAAGAAATTGCCAAAGAAGCAGGCGTTAGTGAAATGACCCTCTTTAGACACTTCGAAAACAAGCATAATTTATTTGAAAGAGCATTTGATAGATTTGTTTTTACCCCGAAATTTATTGCTCTTTTTGAAAACCTAGAATGGAATTTAGAACGAGACCTATTCAATATATGTTCTTCCTACCAAGATGTATTAAAGAAAAACCAAAAAATCATCTTGATGCACTTAAAGAATGATGAATTTAATCCTCAATTTGAAAAAATGTTATTGAAGTTTCCAAGTGAGTTTAAGAATCTATTGCGCAGTTATTTCGAAGAAATGCGGAATAGAGGTGTCATAGTTGAGAACCCGGAAACCTTAGCCGTTAGCTTTTTAGCAACTAACTTTGGCTTATTTTTCACATCATTAGTAATGAGCAAGCTTACATTTAACACGGATCTTCAGACATGCATTTCAAATTATGTTAAAATATTTACAAAGGGCATAAGCCTTCAAAAGTAATGAGGTCGCACGCACACTATTAACTAGAATGTTCACCATAAATTGTGGAGGAAGAGAATGAGTAAAGTTTTGAATATTGGTTTGGATGTTGGCTCTACAACTGTTAAGATAGTTGTTTTAGATAATCATAAAAACATTCTTTATAAGAGATATTTACGGCATTTTTCCAATATCCGAAACACAGTTATAACCGTACTGGAAGATGCAAAAAGTGTTGTAAATGGACATTTACTAACCCTAATGGTCACAGGATCAGGCGGGTATAATATTTCTCAAAAACTAGAAAAGCCCTTTATCCAGGAAGTAATTGCCTGTACGAATGCAATCAAAGTTGTAATTCCAAACACGGACACAGCTATTGAACTTGGCGGTGAGGATGCCAAGATAACCTTTTTGGGAGATTCTATCGAGCAAAGGATGAATGGCACCTGTGCTGGAGGTACTGGGGCTTTTATTGATCAGATGGCATCTTTATTACAGACTGATGCACCCGGATTGAATGAACTTGCCAAAAACTATCATCACATTTATCCAATTGCTTCCAGGTGTGGTGTGTTTGCCAAGACAGACATACAGCCTTTACTAAATGAAGGAGCCGCCAAGGAGGACATTGCTGTTTCTGTTCTTCAAGCTGTTGTAAACCAAACCATAAGCGGACTTGCCCAGGGACGCCCCATTAGTGGAAATGTCGCCCTATTAGGTGGGCCTTTGCACTTTATGTCAGAGCTAAGAAATCGCTTTATTGACACCCTTAAACTAGAAGGAAATAATGTTATATTGCCGGATAATTCCCAGTTTTTTGTGGCCATAGGTGCAGCATTATCATCGAGTGAAATGGTGCCTTTCACCGTTAATAGTTTGTTTAGCAGAGTACCTGAAATACTTAAAATCGACAATTCCGAAAACCAGGAATTAGACATTCTATTTGCGACTAAGGAAGAGTATGATGCTTTCAAGAAGAGGCATGATGAGCATAAGGTACCAAGAGTGGCTATAGACAGTTATCATGGATCTGCTTATCTGGGTATTGATGCGGGCTCAACAACTACTAAGCTTGCCCTTATCGATGAAGAAGGAAGCTTATTATATTCCTATTACGGAAGTAATATGGGTAAACCCTTAGAGTCTACCATAGAGGCTTTGAAAGGCTTATACACTAAACTACACAGTGGTGTAAAAATCCTAAACTCCGCTGTTACTGGCTATGGGGAACATCTTATTAAAGCAGCTCTCGGAGTGGATATCGGAGAGATCGAAACAGTCGCCCATTACACAGCAGCAAACTTTTTTCAACCGGGAGTAGAGTTTGTTCTTGACATTGGTGGACAGGATATGAAGAGTTTGGTTATCCGAGAGGGAGTCATTGAGTCAATTACCTTGAATGAAGCGTGCTCTTCAGGCTGTGGTTCGTTTGTAGAAACATTTGCAAACTCCTTGAATATGGACGTTAAGGAATTTGCTCAATTAAGTGAGAAATCCAGGCATCCGGTGGATCTTGGAACACGTTGTACAGTTTTCATGAACTCTAAAGTAAAGCAAGCGCAAAAGGAAGGTGCTGAAATTAGTGATATTTCTGCAGGAATATCCATTTCAGTCATCAAGAATGCCTTATTTAAAGTTATCCGGTTGCGAAGTGTAGAAGAAATGGGGCAGAAAATTGTTGTCCAGGGAGGAACATTCTATAACGACGCTGTCCTCAGGGCCCTTGAAATAATTGCTAAAAGGGAAGTTGTCAGACCGGATATTGCTGGGATTATGGGAGCCTTTGGGGCCGCTTTAATCGCTAGAGATCAACATGAGCTTGGCTGTCAAACGACTCTGGTTCAGGGGCATGACTTGTTGAACTTCACGACAAAGACCACAATGAAACGTTGCGGATTATGTGGAAACAACTGCTTGATAAGCATCAAACACTTTTCTGGTGGAAATGAATATATATCAGGAAATCGCTGCGAAAGAGGATTGGGAAAAGACCTTAGCAAAAGTGATATTCCTAATCTTTACGAGTACAAATACCAAAGAATTTTTAAATATAAACCTTTAACCAATGAAGAAGCAACGAGGGGAACTATTGGAATTCCCAGAGTTTTAAACATTTATGAGGATTATCCATTTTGGTTCACCTTTTTCACAGAATTAGGGTATCGTGTTCTCCTTTCTGGTCGGTCTTCCAATAAGATTTATGAAATGGGGATGGATACCATTCCTTCTGATTCTGCTTGTTACCCAGCTAAGATTGCCCATGGCCATATAATAGATTTAATTAAAAAAGGGATTAATAAGATATTCTATCCTTGTATCCCTTATGCTCGAAAGGAAGATCCAGAGGCAGACAATCACTATAATTGTCCGATAGTTACCTCTTATCCGGAAACTATTAATGCTAATATGGACAGTCTGAGAGAGCAACAGGTGACCTTTTATCATCCTTTCTTACCATTAGATATGCCCAGCAGAATGCTAAAACGACTCTCTGTAGAATTAGAACCTGAGGGAATACCCAAGTCCGAATTTACTCGAGCTCTTAATAAAGCCTATGCAGAATTAGATCGATACAAAGAGGATGTCAGGTTAAAAGGTGAAGAAACTATAAATTATATTCGGGAAAACAAGATCAAAGGGATTGTTCTCGTTGGCAGACCTTATCACATTGATCCTGAAATAAATCACGGCATACCCGAGATGATAAGTTCTTATGGTTTTGCAGTTCTATCTGAAGATTCAATTCAACACTTGGGTAACGTTGAAAGGCCATTACGGGTTGTTGATCAGTGGGTCTATCATTCCAGAGAATATAATGCAGCAAGTTATGTAGCTCAGCAAAAAGATTTAGAATTAATTCAGCTAAACTCATTCGGTTGTGGACTAGATGCCGTGACGACAGATCAGATAAAAGAAATTCTTGAAGCCTACGGAAAAATTTATACAGTCCTCAAAATTGATGAGATTAATAATCTGGGAGCAGCGAGGATTCGTTTGCGCTCGTTAATCGCGGCAATTAAAGAACGTGATAAAAGGAAATTCATTCCTAAAAAACTTCATCAATATCCTAAGAGAGCTGTCTTTACAAAAGAGATGAAAAAGACACACACTATTTTAGCCCCCCAAATGTCGCCTATTCATTTTCAATTCTTTAAGACGGCCTTTGAAGATTCTGGGTATAGCATAGAGTTTTTGCCCTCTGTCGATAAATCAGCAGTTGATGAAGGCTTAAGGTATGTTCATAATGACGCTTGTTACCCAGCCATTATTGTAGTAGGTCAGTTAATGAAGGCCTTAAAATCCGGAGACTATGATATAAACAACACTTCGGTGATCATGACTCAAACGGGTGGAGGCTGTCGAGCTACAAACTATATTTCCTTTATCCGAAAAGCCTTAAAAGATGCGAACATGGAACATGTCCCAGTCATAGCCTTGAATACAGGAAATTCATCCGGCCTAGAAACGAATCCGGGGTTCAAATTTACTATTCCAATGTTTAATAGGATTATGCGAGGACTAGTTTACGGAGATTTATTGATGAGGGTATTATATAGGGTGCGTCCTTATGAAAAATTTCCGGGCTCTGCAAATCTCTTGTATGACTATTGGGTTAAGCGGTGTCAAGAATCTCTAAAAAATGGAAATAGCAAAGAACACTCCGAGAACATCCGTCAAATTGTGGCAGATTTTGATGGTTTAGAACTATATGAGGACCTGGTCAAGCCGAAGGTTGGTGTTGTAGGTGAAATATTGGTTAAGTTTCACCCGACAGCCAATAACAATATTATAGAATTGTTGGAAGCTGAAGGAGCTGAGGCTGTAGTTCCCGACTTAACGGACTTTCTATTATATGGTGCCTTTGATAACCGAATAAAATATCAGCAATTATCGGGCAGCTTTTGGCAGATGGTTTCAGGTTATTTTTCGGTGAATCGAATTGAATCTTATCGAAAAGTTATGAAGAAGGCGCTTAAAGCCAGCAAACGTTTTGAACCTCCAAAGCCAATCGAAGAAATTGCTAAGTACGCTGAAAAACACCTTTCGTTAGCCAATCAGTGTGGTGAAGGATGGTTCCTGACAGGAGAGATGGTTGAATTGATTCGCAGTGGGGTAAACAATATCGTTTGTTTACAACCCTTTGCTTGCTTGCCCAATCATATTACCGGCAAAGGCATGATCAGAGAAATTAGACGCTCCTACCCGAAGGCCAACATTGCGGCCATTGATTATGACCCGGGAGCAAGTGAAGTCAATCAACTTAATCGAATTAAACTTATGCTCGCAGTGGCTACGGAAAATATAAAAAAAGCAGCTCTCGAAGAGCCCCCCTCAGCCTTAGAAATAGAGAAAAATTTACTCGAACCTAAGCTCTCTATTTTAAGTGGAGAATCAAACTTAATTGAGTGTAAACTAGACTAAAATAAATAAATGTAAAGCTCAGCCTAATTATTTTTAGGTTGAGCTTTTTGACCCGATATTTACAAAATTTGTGTTAAATGGTTTAGACTGATAGCCCGGGTTAAACCCAGGCTATACTTTGTGGCTAAGCTACTTAGAGTTTTTTGATTATTACCAATAATAGAGCGATTATTATTAATAAAGCTACTAAAACACCTAAGAATCCTAAAAGCATTCAGTTCACCCCCTCATTTAGAGTCGCATAAGAATGAGAGGTTTGTATATTCTATTCAGCATGTCCTGGGATGTGTCAGTTCAACTGGGATCCAATTGAACATTGACATGTGTGATGGCAATTAAAAAACACCGCAATCACTTGCGGTGTCAATCTTTTTTTTTGTGGCAGGGGATGAGAGAGTCGAACTCCCACTGACGGTTTTGGAGACCGCTGTTCTACCATTAAACTAATCCCCTATATTTTTTGCAACGAAATGAATTATATCGGAAAAAGTTAAAAGTGTCAATACGTTTCGGATTTTTTTCAAGATATATTAATTAAATATAGAACAAGTAGGCAGGATTTTTGAAGAAAAACAAGAATAGGCATACTATAATATATTTTACGAAAGCAAATACAATTTGAGGGAGGGATGTACTTGAGGTCCGATTTACACATTCATACTCATGAGTCTGATGGCTTGCTTTCAGTAGAAGAGGTCATTAGCCTTGCTCATGCTAATAATGTTCAAACTATAGCAATTACGGACCATGAAAGCACGCAAGCCGTCAGCAAGGCTGAGAAACTTGCTGAAGAATTAAATATCAAAATCATCCCTGGAGTAGAATTATTAACAAGCTACAGAGGTCATGAGGTTCACCTTCTGGGGTATTTTAATAATGTTAATCATCCACTTCTCCAAGGGCGTTTAAAAGAGATCCGAGCACAGCGCACTAGTTTAGCCCATGATATGGTTGATTGTTTAGTTAGCAATGGAATATCCCTAAAATGGCAAGATGTTGAGAAAGAAGTCGGTGCCGATGGTGCCGTTACAAAAGGACATATCATGAGAGCTATGTATCACCAGGAAGATGGCAACTCTTCTAAGAACTGGCGAGAGATAGCAGCACACTTTCGTCCGGGAGGAGTAGCGCATTTACCCTATTTAAACCATGCTTTCGAGGATGCTGTAGATTTAATATTCTCTTGTGGAGGACTACCCGTTATAGCCCATCCAGGACTACTCTGGGATCCCCAAATAGTGTTTTCGTTATTGGCCTATCGCCCAATAGGACTTGAAGTATATTATGGATATTGGGAAAGACAAACGGTGCTGATTCAATATTACACGGAGGTTGCTGAAAAAAATGCAATCATAGCAACCGGTGGAAGTGATTATCATGGACCTTCAGGGTATGTACAATTAGGACAAATAGATATACCCTATGAAAATATCCTTAAACTAAGAGATTACTTAACAATTTAAGACTAATAGAATATGTAATGCTTGACTTAACAGAAGAGGTGCAAATCGTGGTTAGAAGGGTTTGGATAGCCTTTATCGCTTTACTTGTTACAATAATCATAGGCACAGCTGGGCTAGTAATTACAGAGCATCTTACTATATCAAGGGCTATCTATCTTACGGTTCAGACAGTAACTACGGTGGGATTCGGAGACATTCAGGCTCAAACCGAAGCAGGGCATATCTTTTTAATATTCCTGATGCTGAGTGGAGCCGGTGCTATGTTGTATTTTGCTGGACAATTAATGGCCTTTCTAATTGAGGGTCAGTTGGCTGGAGTATATTGGAGAAGAAAGATGAACAAAAAAATAGAAGAACTAGAAGATCATGTTATCGTTTGCGGAGCGGGACGTGTTGGCAGGCAAGTTGTTTATCGCCTTCGTAAAGAAGGTGCCCAATGTGTTGTAATAGAACAAAAGGAAGAGCTGGCTAACGAACTTATTGCTGAAGGCTTTTTAGTTATCAATAATGATGCAACCCATGATGAAACCCTGAATAAAGCCGCCATAAGCAAGGCTAAGGGACTTATCTCTGCTCTTCCGGAGGATTCTCTAAATGTCTTTGTCACTTTGACGGCCAAAGGGCTAAACCCTAATATTAATGTGGTAGCACGTATGGATCAGCCGGAGTCTGAAAAAAAGCTGCTTCGTGCAGGGGCTGATAAAGTCATTTCTCCTGCGACCTTAAGTGGTTGGAGGATGGCCATGTCCATATTAAAGCCTATTAGTATAGAGTATCTGGAAACAGTTATTCATGACCATAATATCGAAATGGAAATGGTAGAATTGAAAATTGATGAAGGATCCTGTTTAGTTGGTAGAACCTTACTAACAAGTGGAATTAAACAACAAACAGGTGCAATTGTACTAGCTATATTACGAGAAAATCAAGTAATCAGTAATCCTAGTGCGGGGGATGAAATATACCAGGGAGATCTATTAATTGTCCTAGGTTTAAGAGATCAATTACATCGGTTAGAAGAACTAGCCGCAGACTTTTCAAATTGTAAATCTTAACAATCCCATTGCTTTTGGTTAAAAGGAGAAGTCTTGGGATAAAATACCCTCTATCAAAGCAGAAACACTTTTCATGGTGGAGGGAGATTTATGCGAAATTCACGTTCTGAACAAGACATCCTGCAGGATATTAAAAAACTTATTCAGACTCATTTCGGAGAGAGCGCTCAAGGTATACATGTTGAGGTAAAAGGGGATCGAGCGACAATCTGGGGAACAGTAGACAGCCTTGTAGAAAAAGATTTTTTTGGAAGCAGAATAGCAAGGATTGCTGGGATTAAAGAACTGGATAATTCGCTGACAGTAGCCAATGACGGGAAGATCCTGGATAAGGATATTGAAAGAGACATTATTGAACGTTTCCAAGGGTCTAACTATGAGGATATTGCACGTTTAGGGTGCCGAGTTAGCCGGGGTATTGTTACTTTACTGGGACATTTAGATAATCAAAGTGCCGAGCGATTTGCCAAACGTCTGGCTTCACAAATTAGAGGAGTTAAAGAAATTCGAAGTGAAATTCAGTTTTTAGAAAAAGCTGTCGACGATGCTACATTAGTCAACCGTGTTGAAACAGCTTTTGTTGAGTCACCTTGGGTAGATGCCCATGAGATTAAGACTGAGGCCCGTAATGGATTAATTACCCTAACCGGTCTTGTCGATACTCAGGAAGCAATGGAATGGGCGGTTGAGACCGCCTATAAGGTGTCTGGAGTGAAGGCAGTAGTTAGCGAGATTTATACTCGGCATCAATCTCAAGGAGACGATCTGTGGTTAACAGAACAATTAGTTTCTAAGCTTGGTCAACACCGTCTAAATTCTGGGCAAATACGCGCTTTTGTTAAAGGCGGGATCGCTTTTTTAACTGGCGAAGTTTACTCCGATGAAGATAGGGAATGGGCTGAAAAGATTATTCATCACATTCCGGAAATCCACGAAGTTAATAATTCAATAAAAGTAGCCGCACATTCAAGTAAATAAACAACCTTAGTTACACAACTAGATAATCACAAAACTCTGAGCCTTCATAACACTTATGGTGTGATGAGGGCTCAAAGTTTTGTCCTCAAACCTTGCAGTAAATGATATTAGCCTAAAGGTTTGATTGATAAACTTGCTTCAATTATTAAATTATAAACATAAAATGGAATTACAGAAATAAAAAGACAATGTTTTTTCGTTGCTTAGTCGTGCTATAATGATGACTGTATATTAAACTGCCTTAAAAATGCATCAAAGTAAAGATGAGGTGAACTATTCTGGATCCACTGACACATGGATTAATTGGGATCGCATTTAGTAGTCTATCCGGTCATCCCCTACAGCTTAATGATCCGGTTTTTCTAGGCTGCACGTTAGGTGCAATCCTCCCGGATTTAGATATTATTGCTCATGTAAAAGGCCGCTTGAATTATCTGTTAAATCATAGAGGTGCCAGTCACTCACTAATTGCTTTGACAACATCTGCGTTAGGGCTCAGTTCTGCTCTATATTTCCTTTTTCCAACTACATCATGGTCTACTATTTTTATTTGGACATTAATAGGAACAATGTCTCACGGAATTTTCGACTTATTGAATTCTTACGGGGCAGAACTTTTGTGGCCTTTTTCAAGAAAAAAGATAACCCTCGATATGATTATGCTTACAGATCCAGTGGTACTAGGTTTAGTATTCTTATCCTTAATAACCTCACTTATTAAACCTGAGATTGCCAGAACATCTTCACTCAGTGCTATACTGCTTAGTGCTGTATATTTAGGACTTAGGTATTTAGGTAAGATTGAAATAAGAGATCGTTTGGCCAATGCTTATAATCTTGAGGATAAGGAGCAAGTAAAGATTATTCCAGCGATGTACCATCCTTTCACTTGGAATTTTCTGCTTTTCCAAAAAGAGCAGGTATGCTTTGGAACCATTCGCCATCAGGTGCCTGTAATTTGTCGTGTCCTTCCTAAAGTAAACGGGGATAATCCGTCTGTTGCTAATGCCTTGGAAGGGAATCTAGCTGAGATATTTAATCAATTTACACCGTATTATCATGTGATTGCCCACTATAAGGATAATGAAGAGTGTGTTGTAGAATTCTTGGATTTGCGTTATTGGGCCAAGGGCGACTTTATCTATACTGGTAATGTCTATTTAACCTTAGAGGGAGAAATATCTCATGAAATTTTCCATCCTTTGCCCAATCAAAAAGGTGTGCAACTGAGTTATTGATCCTAATTTAAAAAAATCTTTGACATTCCCCTAGAATATCTACCATAATGAATAATTGGAGGAGGTGGAAGAAATGTCAAAAAAGAAATCAAGAACTAATTATTTTTTTTGGCTTAAACTAGCAAGTGCACTTTTATTTACGGTTTCCTTTCTAGGGCTCTTAGGTGCTTTTGGTCTATCCATTGGCAAATATATCGATAACTTATTCACAATCACAATGGGAAGTCTAGCCTGGACTGGTCCCTTCATATGCTTTATAATAGGGCTTTTGCTTTGGGTTAATACGGCAAAAATTGCTGATTTAATAATGGAACCAGCTAAATCCAAGAAAAATCCTTCTAAAAAACCTAAGATTTTAGAACCAATACAAGACTCTTCGGACATTCCTCTACCTGCAGGAAAAATTGTATCCCTTAAAGGATTTAATCAATATTTTTCTTCTCCGGAATGGGTAGAGCTGAAGGATAAAGACAACTTAATGAATGAGGAAATGAAAGAAATGGGGACAGATTTTCCGTCTTACTTTGGAATAGGAAAATCTGTTTTTCCCGCAAAAAAATATGGCTTGACAAGTTTGAAAGGGCTTAATAATTATTTTTCTGAGGTTGATAAGGACGCTAGTGCCAGTGTTAATAGTCTTCAAAATAGTCGCCATGAATCTGGGAATCATTCCAATATTTCTACTGAAAAACGAGAAAAATATTCGCCAATATTTAAGACTAAAACTGAACAAGAAGAGTTCTTGGCTCAGTATAAAGAAGATTGTACTTCTCTTATAATTGATTCGGTTGATTCTGAAGACACAGTGGAGAAGAGCCATATTGAAGAGATTCAGCAAGGAGTAGCAATTCAACAATCTGACGAACTAGAAATCGAACTAGAATCCAATGTGGAGGAATTATCCGAGCTGATAATTGTAACTGAAGATGAAGCACAAACTGAAATCGAAACTAAAAACGAAACTAATAACTATAGGGATAACTATAACGATAAAATTTCTGAGCTTACATATGTTCAATCAGAGGTTGCTGCGACTGAGCTTATCTTAGGATATTGTACTTATGAGCATAAAGAGATAGATTCTGTCTCGAAACCAAAGGTAATTGAACAAGTTACAAAGGCGTGTGAGGTTAATGTCAAAGAACTTAAGCAATGGGAGTTTCCGGGTTTTGATATCCTAGACCCCTTGCCGGAAAAAACGATTATCCAAGATACAGAAACCTCTATGCAGCTAGAAAAAGTACTCTTTGATTTCGGAGTTAAAGCTAAATTAATTCGGGTGACGAGAGGTCCTGTCATTACTCGTTATGAGCTAGCTCCTGCACCAGGGGTAAAAATTAGCAAAATCGTTAATTTGTCCGACGATATTGCTCTTGCTCTGGCTGCTCGCGACGTGCGAATTGAAGCACCGATCCCGGGAAAAGCTGCAATCGGCATAGAGGTTCCCAATAAGCAAGCTTTATCGGTAGTTTTTAGAGAGGTGTTAGAAACCCCAAGTTTTAAACAGCATTCTTCAAAACTTAAGGTCGCCTTAGGTAAAGATATTTCAGATCAACCTATTATCGCTGATTTGATAAAGATGCCTCATTTACTCGTTGCAGGGGCCACAGGTTCAGGGAAAAGTGTATGTATAACTACAATCATCAATTCTATTTTGTTTAATGCTACTCCCGACGAAGTTAAGCTGTTGCTGGTAGATCCCAAAATGGTTGAACTCAGTCAATATAACGGTATTCCTCACCTCTTAGCACCTGTGGTTATTGATCCAAAGAAGGCTGCCAGTGCCCTGAAATGGATTGTTAAAGAAATGGAAAACAGATACGAACTATTTGCTGCTTCAGGAGTTCGAGACATTGAACGCTATAATCGTCTAAACTTTAGCGAATCTTCAACTAAACCGGCATTACCCTTTGTTGTAGTGATAATTGATGAGTTAGCTGACTTGATGATGGTTGCTGCTGGAGAAGTGGAGGAAGCGATCTGTCGTTTAGCTCAAATGGCAAGGGCAGCAGGAATTCATTTGGTAATAGCTACCCAGCGTCCATCCGTCGATGTTATTACTGGAGTTATTAAAGCCAATATTCCTAGTCGGATATCTTTTGCTGTTTCATCACAAATTGATTCGCGTACTATACTCGATGCAACTGGGGCAGAGAAATTACTGGGCAGAGGAGATATGCTCTATTCCCCGCTTGGTCAAAATAAAGCTCTTCGAGTACAAGGTTGTTTGGTAACCGATGACGAAGTACAGAGAGTAATAATGCATTGGAAAGGGATGGGGAAACCTGAGTACTTGGATCCTGAAAGACTCTTTGCCGAAACAACTGTCAAAAGTGAAGAAGGTAATGGTCCGGATGACGCTTTATTTATAGATGCCGGTCAACTATTAATTAGGACAGGTATGGCTAGTGTCTCTTTCCTTCAGCGCAGATTAAAATTAGGCTATACCAGGGCTGCCCGCTTAATGGATATGCTAGAAGAACAAGGGGTTGTAGGAGGTTACGAAGGAAGTAAACCACGACAAGTTCTAATAACTCTCGAAGAATTCAATGAACGTTTTGGATAAGTAAACAACAAAAAACACTCTTGCCTTTTGGTAAGAGTGTTTTTTTGTTAGCCTAAAAACTTCTTGGATGAATGAAGTGAAAGGAAATGGGAATAATTCATAAATAATGTAAAAAAACAAGACGGAGATGGAGAATGAAGTTTTTTACACGATCACTAACCAAGAATAAGCCCTATAAAGATATTGTTCTTCATGGCGAAGACTTGCTGAGTCATGCTGAAGAAATTGCAAGATCCAATGCCAATCAGGGGACTGGCTATTTAAAGGGCTCCCTGCTGCCCAGAGTGAAGCAAAATATAAAATTTTTAGAACAAGCCTACCGGGATATCTCGGATTATTCTGCAAGAACGCAAGATAGTGTACCTGCTACCGAATGGTTATTGGATAACTACTATAGTTTAAAAGACTTAAAAATTGAGATTGAAAATAGTCTTCCCGACAAGTTTGAACGTCAATTGCCTATAAATTCCATAGGTGACTTTCAAGGCTATCCAAGAATTTATGGATTGCTGATTGAACTTGTTGAACACACGGATAGTCAGATAAAAGGGGAAACACTTAAAGCGTTTATCAGAGCTTATCAAGTTCAAGTACCTTTATCAAGTGGTGAACTCTGGGCCATCCCAATCATACTGCGCATTATTCTGCTGGAAAACATTCGTAGAATCACAGAACAAATAATTTACACACAGAAAGAAAGAGATGCTGCAGATCAATGGGTATTGCCGTTGTTAGAAACTGAGCACGGATTTGAGGAGTGGGGTAGTCTTTTAAAGACTCTGACGCCCCAAGAGGAATACTCATCTGCTTATGCAGAGCAACTTCTAAAGCGTATCCGTGACATCGGATCTGATGTGGGTCCCCTTTTACAACGGGTTGATAAAGCTGTAGCAAAACAAGATACGACTATCGAAGAACTTGCTAAACTGGAACGTCAGAGACAAACCATGTATCAAGTATCAATGGGCCATGCAATTTTGAGCATTCATTTTGTCAACGCTGAAAACTGGCCTCGTTTTTTTGAAGATGTCAGTTTAGTAGAAAGTTTATTTGCAAAGGATCCAAGCAACATTTATTCAGCCATGGATTTTCAGTCTCGAGATTTTTATCGTCACTGTGTTGAAAAGATTTCTAGAATTTACAAAGTATCGGAGTTAGTTGTGGCTCGTAAAATACTTGCTAAGGCTGAAAAGGCAAGCTCTGAGGAGGATAATGAAGCAGCCCATGTCGGATACTATTTGCTTGGTAATGGTCGAAATGACCTTGAGAAAGAATTAGAAGAGGATTTTGGAAAATCAGGGGATATATTGGATAAGGTGCGCCAAAAAATACGTAAAAGGCCTAACCTTTACTATTTTGGCAGTATGTTATTTGGGATCGGAACTATATTGACTTTAGTACTAAATTATGTGTTTGACGACACACCAATCTCCTTGAGCTTTATCTTTCTACTATTCGGACTGCTAATTTGGTCAAGCAGTCTAGTCATCCCATTTCTAAACTGGATATCTTCTGAACTATTCAGGCCATCTTTCTTACCAAAACTAGAGTTAGGGGAAAGTATCCCTGATGAATTGCGGACAATGGTTGTAATTCCTACTCTATTAACAAATACGAATCGAGTTAATGAGATTGTCAGTGAAATAGAAGTATATCATCTTGCTAATCGTGATGAGAACATTCATTTTGCCTTGCTTGGTGATTTTGCTGATGCTGCTTCCGAGAATACTCCAGAGGATAGTACAATTATTTCAGCCGCTACTACTGCCATTGAGAGATTGAATACTAAATATGGCAGAGAGCGATTTTTCTTCTTTCATCGAAAAAGGATTTATAATGACTCGGAAGGCGTATGGATGGGATGGGAGCGGAAACGTGGAAAGCTTGTAGAGTTTAATCGCCTTTTAAGACAAGCAGGTGCAACCAGCTACTATGTACAAATCGGAGAAATATCCATACTTTCAACTATTCGGTATATTATTACTCTTGATGCAGATACACAATTGCCGCGGGGGATTGCCAAAAAGTTGATCGGGACTATCGCTCATCCTTTGCATACCCCAAGACTAAGCACGGATGGAAAAAGGGTGGTTCAAGGTTACGGAATCCTTCAACCTCGAGTAGGAGTATCCGTGCTGAAAGCTAATGCTTCAAGATTTGCCCGGATTTTTTCTGGTAAAGTTGGGGTCGATCCATATACAACTGCTGTTTCAGACGTGTATCAGGACTTGTTTGGAGAGGGTATTTTTACTGGAAAAGGAATTTATGATATAAATGTCTTCCATCAAGTAACCGATCAATCATTTCCGGATAATAAAATATTAAGTCATGACTTAATTGAAGGGATCTATGCTCGGGCGGGATTAGTCTCTGATGTGGAACTTGTCGATGGCTACCCAGCAAATTACCTCGCCTTTATGTGTCGTCAACATAGATGGGTAAGAGGGGATTGGCAGTTGTTACCTTGGTTATTTAAGCCCCTGCCAATTTTATCCCGATGGAAAATTCTCGATAATTTAAGAAGAAGTTTGGAAGCACCATCCCTACTCTTGCTGATAATACTAGGCTATATTTTTCTTTCAGGAAATCCGCTTATTTGGGTTGGAATAGTATCTCTAAGCTTATTTTCGCCCGTTGTTCTATATCTGCTCAGTCAACTATTCACTGAGCGTTCTGACAAGGGTAATCTCAGTCATGACTTGATTACTTTAGTAATACAGCTTGTAGTTCAATTCGTGTTTCTTCCCTATAATACTTGGATTATGTTGGATGCGATTGTTAGGAGTCTTTACCGCCAATTTGTTTCACATCGTAATCTATTAGAATGGGAAACTGCTTCGGATGCTGAAAAGCGCCTTGATGCGAATCTTAAAACTATGTCTAATAAGATGTGGCCCATTATGCTCTTTGCCTTACTCGCAGTTTTGTTAATCTATTTTTATTCAACTAAAATACTACTTTTTATTCCGATTGCGATGGTTTGGCTTGTCTCAATATGGGTTGCCCATTATTTAAGTATGCCTATTCAACCCCAAAAGGCTGCGCTCTCACTTGCAGAAGAGTTTGTATTACGGAGGTACAGTCGAAAAATTTGGGCTTTTTTTGAAGAGTTTGTTTGTGAACAGGATCATTGGCTTCCTCCGGACAATGTTCAAATTGAACCGCCTAACGGTGTAGCTCATAGGACTTCTCCTACCAATATAGGCTTAGCTTTATTAACTAATTTAGCAGCCAGAGATTTTGGTTATATTCCCTTAACGAAGGTGCTTGAGAACATTCAGAATACCTTTCAAACTATAGAAAAATTAGAGCAATGGCAAGGGCATCTTTATAATTGGTATGATACACAGACTCTAACCCCTTTAGAACCTCGCTATATATCAACTGTTGATAGTGGCAACTTTGTTATGTACCTATTGACCCTGAAATCTGGGCTTGCGGAGCTTTTGGAAAGACCTCTATGCGACAGGCAATATGTAAAAGGACTTAAGGATACCCAGGTTCTTTTGCTTGAAGCAATAGGCGAAGATGCTTGTGACGAGCTTAAATCCTTTAATCTGGCTTTAGATGAGGTATTAAGATCATCTGAAGAAAGTTGGAATCTCAATACATGGCTTAAGCTATTATCAGAATGGCCAGATAATATTCTAGGTCAGGATCTGGGTAAAGAGGGATTTTATTGGGCTAATCGACTGGATGCTATGGTGAGATCTTTTCGTTTTGAACTAGAAGAATTATGTCCCTGGGCAACTGGTTCTGGTACTTTTGAAAAATCATCAACACTGGACAATCAAGTTAGGATTAACTTAACTATGGAGGGTTTGGTAAAACAGTATTCTGAAGGTCTTAGAAAAGGTAGTGTTATTCCTGAAGATAAAGAGGTTATTGAGGCTGCTCTCAGCAAGGTGCTTAATTATGTTCAAATCTCCAAGGAGCTTCAGCTAAAGCTGGAGAAGATGGCCCTGGCTACAGATTTTATGCCCTTGTTTGATGAATCACGTCAACTATTTTCAATTGGTTATCGAGTCACAGACAGTAAGCTTGACAATTCTTATTATGATCTCTTAGCTTCTGAAGCACGCCAGGCAAGCTTTTTTGCAATTGCCAAAGGGGATGTGCCAGCCAGCCATTGGTTTAAACTTGGACGTTCTTTAACCTTAACTAAAGGTAAACGAAGTTTAGTTTCCTGGAGTGGGACGATGTTTGAATTCCTAATGCCTCTCCTTGTGATGCGAGATTATGAGGGAACTCTTCTCCATGAAACCTATAACTCTGTTGTAAATGTTCAAAAGAAGTATGGCCAGGAGCGGAGTATTCCATGGGGTATTTCAGAGTCAGGATTCTATGCTTTTGATCCACAATTGAATTATCAGTACAAAGCCTTTGGTGTACCGGGACTGGGCTTAAAAAGAGGTTTGATTCAAGACCTGGTTATAGCGCCATACGCAACCTTTTTGGCTCTCCAAGTTGCATCTCGTGAAGCAGTGTCTAACATTTCTGCCATGGAACAAAAAGGTTTTAGCGGTCGTTACGGGCTTTACGAAGCTATTGATTTTACTAAGGATCGTATTCCGGTTGGACGTTCTTATAAGGTTGTCCAAAGTTTTATGGCCCATCATCAAGGAATGAGTCTCTTAGCAATCGATAATGTGCTGTTTGAAAATGTTATGCAGGAGAGGTTACACAACGAAGCACTAATTCAATCATCAGAGCTCTTACTCCAAGAACGGATTCCGAATTTTGTACCAATTATTCCACAACCCGAAGATGAGTATCAAGTTATGCAAAAGCAAGGGAAATCTCACGATGTTGAAAAGAATCAGTTTGTTCTTTTGAATAATGTTAATAGTCCTATACCGATTGCTCATTGTATCTCGAATGGCCAGTACTCTGTTATGATGACGAATTCGGGAGCAGGGCTTAGCCGTTATAAAAATATTAGCCTTTCGCGCTGGCGAGAGGATGTTACAAGGGACTCATGGGGCGTCTATTTTTATATTCAAAATCTCAATTCGGGAGATGTATGGTCAGCAGCTTATCAACCTTGTAAAAGCTTAGGCGAAAATTACAAGGTGACCTACGCGCCAGATCAAGTAGAGTACTGTCGGAAGGATGGTAATATTACAACCCATACTGAAGTTGTTGTATCCCCTGAAGACAATGCAGAAATGCGCCGTATTTCCTTGACAAATCATAGTGAGCATGACAGAACTGTTGAGGTAACAAGTTATTTTGAGGTAGTTCTGGCCAGGCAAAACGATGATCTGGCTCATCCGGCATTTAGCAATCTATTTATTGAAACTGAATTTGCTAATGATGCGCTAATAGCGTCCCGAAGACCTAGGAGTGAAAACCAAACCAGATTATGGCTTATGCATACTGTTGCAACAGAGGGAGAAAAAGTAGGCTCTTTGCAATTTGAAACAGATCGCTCGCGCTTCCTTGGACGGGGCAGAAGTATGGCGAGACCTCGAGCGATGGATGCCAATCACCCTTTATCCAACACGGTTGGAGCAGTTCTTGACCCTATCATGAGCCTGCGTCAGCGGGTAAAGATCTCACCAGGTCAAACCGTCAGAGTCTCCTTTTCGATTGGCTACGCAGAGAGCCGTGAAGAAATAAACCGCATTGCAGAGAAATATCGAGATCCTCTCTCAGTAAATAGAGCATTTGAGTTAGCCTGGACCCACAGTAAGATGGAACTACGGCATTTAAATCTGACATCAGCTCAGGCTAATGAAGCTTTAAGCCTTGGCGGACATTTAATATATTTGAGTCCTTGTCGCAGAGAATTTGAAGAATGTATCAAACAAAACCGCAGAGGGCAATCAGCTTTATGGCCATATGCGATTTCTGGTGATCTTCCGGTAGTACTTGTTAGAGTCTCTAGTGCGGAGCATTTGGACTTGTTACGAAGAATCCTAACAATTCATGAATACTGGAGGTTAAAAGGGCTTTTGACCGATCTCGTAATTCTGAATGAGGATGAAAGCGGATATGTACAGGCTTTTCAAGATACATTGCGTGATTTTGTCTCCATGGGACATGCCAGAGATCTTCTGAATCAACCAGGAGGTGTCTTTCTCCTACAAAAAGATCTTGTTAAAGGAGAGGATCTCAATTTACTCTGTACGGTAGCCCGTATAACCTTTAATGGCGAGGGAGGCTCCTGCTCTGCCCAAGTACGTAAAAAGGCTAAGCTCACTGTTAAGGAATCTATGAAAGTGTCTTATGAGACTAACGAACTATCTGAATTAAAGAATCAAGGAATTCTTAGTAAATACCGAGATGGGACTGAGGGAATAGGTACTCCACTGAATTTTGCCAACGGATACGGTGGTTTTAGTGAAGATGGGAAGGAATATATTATCGAGTTACAAGACGATATCAATACTCCCTTACCGTGGATTAATGTTATCGCAAATTCAAGCTTTGGCTTTCAAGTATCTGAAGTGGGAGCTGGATATACTTGGTCGAGGAATAGTCGTGAATACAAGCTTACTCCTTGGTCAAATGACCCGATTCTTGACCCTGTAGGTGAGGCTCTTTTTCTCACAGATGGAGAGTCTGGGGAATCTTGGTCTGTTACAGCCAGCCCTAAACGAGATAGCGGTGTCTACAAAATTCGTCATGGGCAAGGATACTCGATTTTTGAGCATTGCAGCCGAGGTTTGAAGCAAACTTTGAATCTTTTCGTCCCCATAGATAAGCCGGTTAAGATCGTTGAACTAACTCTTGAAAATATTAGAGATGGTGAAATGAAACTAAGTGCAACTCATTATGTGGAGTGGGTTATGGGAGTTGTGCGTGATCATACAGCCCCCTATTTAGTGACTGAGTATAACCAAGAAATCCAGACGTTCTATGTCAGAAACACCTATCAAGAAGAATATATGGGACGGATTGGATTTGTGACGGTACTTGGCGCTGAGGTTACAAGTTATACCGGAGATCGGTCTGAATTTATTGGGCGTAACGGAAGTTTGGAAGATCCGATTGGCTTAAAACTGGATTCATTCTCTGGAACAATTGGAGCAGGGCTTGATCCTTGTACAGCAATGAGGCTTGAACTATCAATAAGGCCTGGTGAGACTAAGACGGTAACTATTCTAATAGGTGAAACGGAGAGTAACCATGAGGCGGAAGAGATTATCAAATTTTATCATCAACCTGAGAAGATTAGTGATGCCTTTACCGAGGTTAAGCGCTATTGGGACAGAGTTTTAGGCAACATTCAGGTCCAGACTCCAGAACTGTCTATGAATTTGCTTTTAAACAGATGGCTGCTTTATCAAACGGTAGTATGTCGTTTATGGGCACGTTCAGCTTTTTATCAATCGGGAGGGGCCTATGGCTTCAGGGATCAGCTTCAGGATGTGATGGCTCTGGTATATACGAATTCATCCGTTACACGACAACAGATTCTTATTCATTGCAAACATCAATTTAGAGAAGGAGATGTGCAACACTGGTGGCATGCGGAAAAAGGGAAGGGAATACGTACTAAGTTTTCCGATGATTTGCTGTGGTTACCATTTGTGACTATCCACTATATCGATCGAACTGGGGATACTAGCGTTTTAGATGAGGTAACTGAGTTTTTAGAAGATGAACCATTAAAAGATGGTGAAGATGAACGCTATTCGATTCCAACTGTTTCAGAGGAGCAGGGCACTGTGTACGAGCATTGTCTGCGTGCTATTGAGAGAGGGTTAAAGTTTGGTGAGCATGGTTTACCCCTTATCGGCTCTGGGGATTGGAATGATGGCTTTAGTCGGATAGGACACAAGGGGAAAGGGGAAAGTGTTTGGCTGGGCTGGTTCTTATATATTACTTTGACTCGCTTTGCAGACCTTTGTGATTTACGTCAAGATCAAGAACGTGGAAACCGCTACCGTAAGGTAGCGGAAGAGCTCCTCAACAATATTGAACAGCATGGTTGGGATGGAGGATGGTACAGACGTGCCTATTTCGACGATGGTACCCCCTTAGGATCGTCTCAGAATTCTGAATGCCAAATTGATGCACTAGCCCAGTCGTGGTCTGTACTATCAGGAGCAGCCAGGGCTACTCGTACTCAGGATGCTATGTTAGCCCTAGAACATTATTTATGGCGAAAGGAAGATGGCTTACTTCTCCTTTTGACCCCGCCCTTTGACAAGCTATTGCCTGATCCCGGTTATATAAAAGGATATGTTCCCGGCGTTAGGGAAAATGGAGGACAATACACTCATGGAGCAGCCTGGGCTATATTAGCCTATACTACCTTAGGAGAAGGGGACAAGGCAACGGAACTTTTTCAGATGCTGAATCCTATTCATCATGCTAGAACAGAACATGAAGTGAATCGCTATAAGGTAGAGCCCTATGTCATGGCCGCAGATGTTTATGCCACTCAATCCCATGTCGGACGAGGCGGATGGACCTGGTATACCGGAGCGGCCGGGTGGATGTATCAGGCTGGAGTGGAAGGTATATTAGGCTTTAAACGTCTTGGAGATTCTTTAGTTTTGAAACCGTGTATTCCTAGTCGTTGGCCGGGATTTAGCATGACTTACCAATATGAATCTACAAACTATGAGATTAATGTGGAAAATCCAAATTCTCGCTCCTTTGGATGCCAGAAAATAGTGCTTGATGATAAAGAGTTAGAGGAACCGGTCATACTTCTTAAGGATGATGGTCAAACACACAAAATCCATCTAATCCTCTAATGGATTGGCATTGTGGCTAAGAATATTGTAAAGTGGGGAGAAGGAGGTTGAAAGGATGGATTTTTATCGCTCTTTATCTGAGCATTATGATGAAATATTTCCACTGAAGGAACAGCAGAAGAGATTCTTACATGATTATGTGACCAAAGAAAAACTTGAATCAGTCTTGGATATTGGCTGTGGTACCGGGACATTTGCTTTAGAAATTAGTCGAATGGGTTTACATGTGCTTGGTGTTGATTTAAGCGAAGAGATGATTGGAATTTCCAAGAAGAAGGCTCAGGAGTCTGGGGGGGACGCATCGTTTGCAGTTGCAGACATGGGGGATCTAAGCAAAATTGAAACTGAATTCGCAGGTGTACTATGTTTAGGAAATACCTTGGCGCATGTTTCAGGAGAAACTGAGCTAAAGGATGTACTTATTGAGTTCTTGAAAAAGGGAACTCACCTGTTAGTGCAAACAGTTAACTATGACCGGATGCTGGCTGCGAGAATTCGTGAGTTTCCTGTCATTAAGACTCCTCATCTTACCTTTTATCGCTACTATGATTATAGGTCTGATGGGAAAATCGACTTTTCCATGAAGATTGAATTTCCAGATACCAAAGAAATCGTTTCAGGGGTCAACATTTTGTTTCCAATTCCAAGTGCTGTTTTGAAAAAGGCCTTACTCGAGGCTGGTTGGGAGATATCTGGAGTGTGGGGTAATTATGAAGGAGCTCCTTGGACGGAAGATTCTCCGGCGACAATTATTGCTGCAAAACGCAAACTAGTTAAGAAGTAAGTCACGTAATGCCGGCAACCTTTGCTCATCAAGGGTTGCCGGCTTTTTTAGCATTTATAATATTAAGCAAAAAAGAAAATATTCACTTTTAGTATAATTTTAAAGGAATTTCAGGAAATATGGTGAATAACTAGAGTATTTAAAACTATGGCAGATCATACCAATTTTGATTGCATTTAAGCTAACTCTGAAGGCTTATGAGATGTGGTCTAAGACTTACAAAAGGAGAGATAGAAACAATGAAAAGTGTGCTCGATATTTTTTCAAAAAGACAACCCTGTGAGGAAACAAATTTTATTTTTAAATATGTTGAAGACAAATTCAAAGGGATTGATGCAGTCGAACCAAAGCTTGAATATCCAATCCATAGGAGGATGGTGGGGCACTTTGTAAAACTATTTAACAATGAACGTCAAATGGCTAATTCAGCAAAGAAACTATTGAATATTGCAGCTGTTTTAAGTACCTTTGATGTAAATATGTCGCATATTGCTCATAAGCTTATTGATTTTGCAAAGAAAATGGCCCTATTAAGTGAATCAAATCTAGCTGTTGTAGAACAAACTAATGCTGGGATGAGTGAGGTGAATTCTACGGTAGAAAAAACATCTCAGACATTATCCCAGTTATCCGAGGCTTCAGAAGATCTTGTTCGAAATAATCATGTTAGTTTAAATCAACTTAAGGAAGTAAATGAACTGAAAGACAATGTTATGCTCGATGCTAACATTATGGGAGAAAAAATTGCACAATTAGTTGAAATGGCTAATAGAGTGAATGAAATAGTCCTCGGGGTGGGGGAGATAGCTGAACAAACTAATTTACTTGCGCTTAACGCCTCGATTGAGGCAGCGCGTGCAGGAGAAAACGGACGTGGTTTTTCTGTTGTGGCTGAAGAAATTCGTAAATTGGCTGATGATACAAAAAGAAGCCTCGAAGGTATGAGGTCTTTCGTTGGAAACATTCAAACTGCTGCCCAAGAAGGTAAACAAAGCATGGATAATACAATGTCTTTAACCGAAAAAATGAGCCTAAAGATTGAAACTATCACTGAGACTATGGAAAAAAATGTGGAAATGCTGCAAACAACGATCCGAGATGTACAGTTTATTAATCAATCAATGGAAGGTATAAAAATTGCAACTAATGAGATTAACCAGGCTATGGATGTATCGAGTCGTGATGCTGAGGAGTTGACTATGATGACCCAAATCATTCATAGTGACGCCCTGGCCAGCGCTGAATCAGCTAAAGAAATTGCTATTATTGATGACGAAATATCTAGTATTGTTAAGGAGCAGATGAGTTCATTAATCGGCAGTAGTAATGCTTTAAACAATGAAGAATTTCTTGCTACTATTAGCGATGCTAAAAAGGCGCACACCAAATGGCTGGACAACTTGAAAAAAATAGTTACTGATATGACGATTTATCCGCTGCAGACAGATGGTACAAAATGCGCTTTCGGACATTTTTACCATGCAGTTCAAGTGTCCCACTGTTCCATTGCTGAAGAGTGGGATAAAATTGAAGCTATTCATAATGATTTGCATAAAATAGGGCAAATCGGAATTGAGGCAGTTAAAGCAGGGCAACATGTAAGTGCTCAAGAATCCTATAGCAGGGCAGAAGTCTTATCAAGAAGTATATTCACCCAACTGGATAAGGTCACAGTTGCGGTTGAAGATATGTCAACTAAAGGCATTAGTTTATTTGGGAGTACAGAAATTGACCAGTCCTGCAATGGAAAATGCGCTGAGTGCTAGGTATGTCCTCCGTGAATAATTAAGGAAGCCCTGATATCTCAAGGGCTTCCTTTTCTCTCATTGAAAATGTGTTCTTGTTTTAGCTCCCTTAGGCTATACCGTTAAGCCGGTCATATATAACCTCTCGAGCACCTACAGTCAAAATTACAATTAAATTTTCTTGAGAAAAGACGGTGTAAATAACTCTGTGTTCCTTAGTACCACTGCGGAAAGATACTCGATAAGTTTCATAAAATGGTCCGCGAAGCCGCTTAAAAGCAAAGGGGTCTTGTTCTAAGCATTCAAAAACTGCTGGTATTTCCTTGAGTTCTTCCTTACGCAGAACTACTAGATCATGAACACCACGAGTAGTAATCATGACATTGAATTGTCCTCTATCAGTTTTGTGAATTCCCAATGATGATAAAGCTTGAGCCTCCCACCACCGAATGGATTGACCGTTTTTATGGGCTCTATGGGCTTCTTCCGATAAGCGATCTAAGACAGTGCTCAACTTAAGCTTGTGCTCTAATAATTTGTTTTTAAGACAATCCCCATTACAACCTTCTGCCAGTAAATCGCTAATAATTAAGTCTTCGAAGAAATCTGATAGTGGTCGAACTGAGCGCTCAGCTGTCCGTACAAATACTTTTCCTTCCGAATCGACACATAAATCTAGGGTATCTTCTTCCACTAGTCCAAAGAGTTCACGTAGTTCTTTGGGTAAAATGATTTCTCCTTTTGTTCCAACCTTTACCCGATACGTCTCCATAAATACTCCTCCTTCAACTTAATTTATAATAGGGTTAAGGCCGGTAGGGGGTATTACTATTATAGCTTCAACAATAATCAGAATATTCCTTCTAATAAATATATGCAAAAGAAATTTTTTGGGCTACTACGTTTACACATTTAATTAAGTTGACTTTTTTTACTGGAGTTATTAATATATGGGAGCAAAAGGTAATGATTTTGGAAATTTATTAACGATTACCATGAGGTTAATTAGTATACACTTAGGGGGAGACAACTTTGGCTAAAAAAAACTATTATAGTGTTAAACAAGGTCACAAAACAGGCATCTTTAATAATTGGCCTGACTGTCAAGCATCTGTGAAAGGGTATAAAGGTGCCGTCTATAAAGGTTTTGAAACAAAGGCCGAAGCACTTGAATGGTTGAATAACACAATAAGTCCGAATCATAAGGAGAACACGAGTTTAGACCTACCTACTTCTTCGATTAATAATGTTGACTATGAGGTCTATACTGATGGTAGCTTTGTCAATGGAAAATATTCTTACGGTTATGCGTTTGTTAAGGATGGGGAAGTGGTTCTCGAAAGTAATGGGGTTGGAGAAGATCTTGAGGCCGCCGCAATGAGGAATGTTGCGGGAGAAATTGCAGCGGTAAAACATGCTGTAGAAAAGGCGAAATCATTAAACGTCCGAATACGAATTTTTCATGATTATTCAGGTATTTCTCATTGGGTTACAGGGGATTGGCAAGCTAAAAATAAATTTACCCAAGCGTATGTTAAGTTCATGAGAGAGCATCAAGGTTTATATGAGTTTAAAAAAGTTGCTGGTCATTCAGGTGATCGTTTTAACGATTACGTAGACCAGTTAGCAAAAAAGGCTCTGGGGATAGGATCAAAGTAATTTATATAAATAGCTGCATGTCTGAGTCAAGAGCATCAGATAAATATTCTTTGGCTGTTATAATTTCGACTTCCGGCAATAGTTCCTCAGGCTTAAAGCCCATTACGTCAACAGATAGTTTACAGCCGTAGAACTTTACTCCCTTTTTACGGGCTCCATTGAGAAAGTCGGTTAATGAAGGTGCTTTGTCATCTTCCATCATTTCAAGAAGCATTTGTTTTCCGAGGCCAACCATGTTCAGTCGTGAAAGAGGTAATTCTTCCGGCCCTTTAGGAGTAACCATTCCAAACATTTTTTCGTAAAGAGTTTTGTCATCTGATGTAGCCTTTTCAGGATCGCGAACTAGACAGAGCCCCCAAAATGCAAAAAACATTGTCACATCTACATCCAATTCTCGGGCAGAATTAGCCAGGATCAGTGCAGCTAGAGCTTTATCATAGTCTCCGCTAAACATTAGTAGATTCATTTTCTTGTTCAATTTGTGCAACCCCTTTACTGATCATCTTCAAGCCTATTATAAGTAGAAATAGGCTTTTATATAAGTTGATCAGATGTAAGATGTTGGATGCTTGGCGATTCTTTCAAGTAATTGAATTAAAATATCGATCTCACTAAAATCATTGTACAACCCAAAGCTTATACGAACCACCCCAGGGCGGGGAATGTCTCGGCGTTTCCTGTAGAGTTCCATTTGCTTTGCAGAAATCCCTAGTAGACTTTGAATGTAAGGTTGAGTACAAAAGCAACCGGTTCTTACAGCAATTGCCGCCTGATTCGATAAAACTTTTGCTACTTGTTCATGAGCAATCCCTTTAATGTTAAAGGGAATCACTCCGATTCTAGGTTCGCCAGGTAAAGTATGGGAGTAAACTTTGATACCGGGAATGGAATTGAGCTTTGAATTTGCATAGCTTGTTAGTTGGTTTTCGTAGTGATCTATATTTTTCATACCCAATGCGCTGAGAGTTTTAATCGCTGCTGCCAGAGCAACAACTCCCATTAGGTTAGGAGTTCCTGCTTCTTCGTTATGAGGAGGTTTTTCCCAAACTACCCAATTATGGGTTACGGTTTCTGCTGTCCCTCCTCCAACAAACTCAGAAATACCTCTATTGAAGGTTTCTTGAGGTCCGATAAGTACACCTGTTCCGAAAGGGGCATACATTTTATGAGCAGAAAACACTAGGTAATCAATGGATTGCAGGGAGTTTTGAGGATTCATATTTATAGAATTATGCGGAACTAATTGGGCCCCGTCGACAAGAATTTTTGCATTATAGCGATGTGCCAATTCAGCAATTTTATGTATCGGGTTTACATATCCTGTAACATTAGAGGCGCCCGTAACAGTTACAAGCTTGACATTCCCTTTATATTTTGCTAATCTGGCCTCTAAATCTTCGAGGCTTAATTTTCCTGAGGGATCTGTCTGTACATAATCCACTTGATATTTGTTTCTCCAAGGGAGATCATTGGAATGGTGTTCCATCCAGGTTGAGAGAATAACACTTTTTTTATTCCCATCCCATAAGCGATAAGATAATTTATTAATAGCTTCCGTCGTATTTTTGACAAAGATGACAGTATCGCGAAAGCGATCAGCATTAACAAATTTTAGAATTGTAGATCTTGCTTCTTCATAAACCTTCGAAGAAAGCTGTGATTTATAACCTGTTCCACGATGAATTGACGAATACATACCTGCAAATTGATTTATCTCTTCCATGACAGAAATAAATGGTGGAGTAGAAGCGGCGTTATCGAAGTTGATGGCTGTTTTATATAGGCCGTTAGAAAGTGGGATCTTAGTATCAGCTCCGACAATTAAATGTCTATAACTAGAACGGGATAGTTTAAAATTCAAATTCATTTAATCACCTCTATCTAAAGATATCTTAGGCTATATGCTCTGTTAGCATGATATTTATCTATAGACAAAAAGGTGACACAACTTTTAAGGTACATGATATTAATGATACAGAACATACTAAGAATCAAGGTGAATAAAGATAAGTGGAGGTAGTGATGAAAAAGACTGGTGAGATACAAAAACACACTAAAGGGTATACAAGTGCTAAATATGATTCTCGAAGTGCTGAGTTTAAGCAGGAACAAAAGGATGCAAAAGAGTCTACTGAAAAAGGCCAATAAGGATTTAGGCAGTTCATTTATCTGTGATAGCTTGGGTGAATGAAGTCTGGCCATTATTCAATAAGGCTGTAACAAATTTATGTTACAGCCTTATTGATTTGGGATCTTGTTAGAACCTATCAGGGACTCTTGGGGTTGTTGGTAGGGCTAGTTGGTACCTTTTTCTTATCATTATCCGAGTTTAAACGCTGGTCATCAAGATTAGCGGCATGAGTTCTTGATTTGTCTGTTTTTTTATTGCTCATTATTTGTTTTCTCCTTTTTAATAATCGGGTAACCAATGTTAGGGTTTCCTAATTAATTCGTTCTAATTCTTATCAGACCATTGATGGAAACTATTTTAATAATTTCACAATTAATCAAATACCCTATTGACTATTACCAGGTTTTAAGGTGTACTAAGAGTATTAAATTGAAAATTTAGATAATATAATGAGCATAAATAGGGAGCAAAGGAGATTTACAAATTGCCTTATATAGATGTATTAGGGAAGAAAACATTTTTTCAACAAAAAAGTGGTGATTTCCAAGCGGAGCTGAAGACAATACTCTGTCTACATGGAGCTGGGGGAACCAGTGAGAATTGGATCTATCAGTTAGACAGAGTTGATAATTGTAACATTATTGCACTCGATCTTCCGGGACATGGCCTGTCTGAAGGTTCCCCCTCAGACAGTATTAATGAGTATCGAGATTTTGTTTTAAACTTTGCGCAGGCTTTAGAAATAAGTTCATATGTCCTTATGGGCCATTCGATGGGAGGGGCAATAGCTTTAGAGTTAGCCTTTGCGCATCCAATAGTTTTAAAGGGTTTGATTATTGTTGGTAGTGGGGCGAGGCTGCGCGTAAATCCTTCTATACTGGATGCCCTGTCCAAGGGTAGGTACCCAGTTGAGAATATTGAGTACAGCTACTCCAAGAATTCACCTCCGGCAACTCTAGACAAGGCAAAGTTAGCAATGAATAATGTTCCAATTGATGTACTTAAAGCTGATTTTTTTGCATGTAACAAGTTTGATATTATGAATCGCCTACCCAGGATTAAAGTGCCTGCTTTAATAATCTGTGGAAAAGACGATCAGATGACTCCTCTTAAATATTCGGAGTACTTGAGTAAGAATATACCTAATTCAAATTTAGTACCGGTTATTAATGCTGGTCATATGGCTATGATAGAGAGACCGGATCAGGTAAATAGGGCAATAACCAAGTTTCTGGAAATGCTCTATTAAGAATTTTGGAAATAAATTTTGTTTGCATTATTAAAATCAAACTATGATACACCTGCTTTAGAGGTGGGGATATCATAGTTTGATTTTGTTTTATAGAAGGTTTATGCAAAATGTGTATAATTAGAGATAGTCATATCACAAGTCAAAATCGATATAGAAGTGAGCGAGATGTAAAATGACTAAAAGGATAAGCGCCTACGTTAACGTTGCCATTGAGGATTATGATGAATCTATGCTAAACCATGTCGTTGAACTAATGAAGGATTCGTTAAGAGAACAGGTCTTAGATGTTATCCTGGAAGATAAATGGAAAATAGAAGAAAACAGACGTACACTGTTCAGAAATGGAGAAGGGGTGTGGGAATCACACCAGATTGAAGATGGTAGAGAGACTAAAGACTCCTTGGAAGTTATGACAGTAACTGTCCAAGGAGAAGTATTAGGCGATATGTAAAAAACAGGAAGGTGATATTTTGTCAGTCGATGAGAAAGTCCTACATAAAGTGCGGGCATTACTAAACTTGGCGAGAAATGGGGGGGATCCAGAAGGTAATGAAGCTAAATCTGCTCTATTAATGGCTCAGCGTTATATGGCTGAAAATGGAATTGACGAATTAGAAATCAACACTTCTAGAGAAGCAGATTATAAAAAAGAGATCCTCGATGATTATGCTACCGAATTTGAAAAACTGTCTTGGTGGAAAAAGAGTCTTGGCAAAATAATCGCTCAGAATTTTAGGTGCTATTCTTATCTTAATAAATATAACGGGTATACCAGGCTAGCATTCATGGGCTTAAAAGAGGATGCAGAAATTGCTGTCATGGCCTTTAAATTTGCTACGGATTCTATCCGGCTTGGAGCTGACCTATTTATGAAGAATTACCGCAAGGAATATCTAAAGGTTGAGGGACAGCGCCCTAGTCTTACCCAGCAAAGAGGAGTCAGAAACAATTATGTTGAAGGTTGGATCTCCGGATTAGAGGCCCAGTATGCACAACAAGTCAGCAAAGAGGGATGGGGACTGGTTCTTGTTAAAGATGCACTAGTTATCCAGACTTACAGGAATATGGAATTAGGCCGTGGGAAAACATCCAAACATACCCGAAAGGACAGTACGGATGGTAAAGCAGCCTATGAAAAAGGATATAGAGATGGCAAAGGTTTTAGTACTGTCCCTCATGGAAGGTCGAAAAAAATTCAATAAACTTGCCATTTGGATCTCCTCACCTTATGATATAAAAGAATAAAAAAACCGTTTAGCACTTGAACTGAGAGAGGTTGGATCCTGATGGCTAAAATTGAACTTATTGCAACAGCAGCCTTTGGCTTAGAATCTATTGTTGCACGTGAACTCAAACAACTGGGGTATGATGATATAATTGTAGAAAATGGAAAAGTAATACTTAAAACTGATGAATTGGGAATCTGCCGAACAAATTTATGGCTCCGAAGTGCGGATCGTGTGTTATTAAGAATAGGATCCTTTGAAGCTCGAACTTTTGAAGAGCTTTTTCAGCAAACTAAGTCTCTACCTTGGGAAGATTGGCTCTCTATAGATGCAAATTTTCCTGTTCAAGGGAAATCCGTAAAATCGAAACTTTATAGTGTTTCCGACTGTCAAGCCATTGTAAAAAAGGCAATTGTAGAACGTCTCAAAGAAACATATAATTGTAACTGGTTTGAAGAGAGTGGTCCTCGTTATCAGATCGAAGTAGCGTTATTAAACGATAAGGTCACTTTAACAATTGATACTTCTGGGATTGGTTTACATAAACGAGGATATCGAAAACTTGCAGGACAAGCGCCCCTTAAAGAGACATTAGCGGCAGCTATGATTCAGCTTAGCTATTGGAATAAGGATCGGGCCTTAATCGACCCCTTTTGCGGAACCGGAACAATTCCCATTGAAGCCGCCTTAATAGCGCAAAATCGTGCTCCTGGCCTAAAGAGAAGCTTTGCAGCCGAAAAATGGCCCCAAATTCCTCGGGGACTATGGCAAGAAGCCTGGCAAGAGGCCCTGGATCTATGGGACCGAGAGACTACATTAAATATCTTTGGTTCTGATATTGACCCTAAAGCTTTGGAGTTAGCTCGAATCCACGCCACAGAAGCGGGTGTTGAAGGACTTGTACACTTTCAGCGCCTGCCTGTTGCTGAAGTACGATCCCGATTTAGCTTCGGGCATCTTATTGCAAACCCACCTTATGGAGAACGACTTGGAGAGATTGACGATGTCAAAGGGCTGTATCAAGAACTTGGAGAAACTTATAAAGGTCTCAACAACTGGTCGCTTCATATATTAACCAATTTTGAATCCCCGGAAACATTAATTGGAAGACGCTGGGATAAAAGTCGAAAGCTCTATAATGGTCGATTAGAATGCCATTACTATCAATTTTTTGGCCCTCGACCACCTAGATAACAACTTAAGAAACGATAATGAACTAATCTAATAATTAAAAGTATTGAATTAGTTCATTATATTAATGAAGGAAAAAATGGGCTTTAGAATTCATGTTGAGGAAATTATATGAATTCAGCCCATTTTTTGTTTTCTAGTTCACTAAAATTTGCGGTTCGCCTTTTAGTGAACTTATATCTTTGATTGCCCGTTCAACTTCTTCATCAAGTCCTTCAATTGCAAGTGTCACCGAACCTTCTGATCCGTCGACCCCTCCTGCGGCAATACAAGACACTTCAACATCATAAAGAGTTTCTAGAGCAGTTAATTCTGTCACTACCCTGGCCCCAACCATAGGGATCAGTCCAACCTTATTACCGATGGCTTCGTCAACTGTAGACATTGTCATAAATTCCACGGCTTTACGGACATCGGGAACCATTTTTTCCAGTCCGATTGGTACAATTAATTCAATTCCTCTAGCATATATAATCCCTTGGGCAGCCCCAATTGTTCCTCCCATGGGGTCTGAAACCATTACTGCGGCTAAACCAGTGTGATCAACTGCGTTGCCACCCTTGATAAAGATATCTCCCCTCTTCAATTTAGGCAAATATTCTTTCCAAGGGATTTCCTGCGCTTGTCCTTTAATAATTACGTAGGGTTGAGTCTTTTTAGAAGATTTGCTTATACCTAGCTCACCTTTGGTAACAATGCCCATTGTATAGCCTGCTTTGTCCTCGATTTGGACTCCTAACATTTCTTCAGCAACATAGGCATTCGTAGTTCCGCCGGCAACAATAATAGTGTGTTTTTCTAAGGCATTTTGGACACTGGGCAATCCGATTGTGCCTTTGGCGATAAGTCGTTTCGATTCACTTGAGGTAAGAGTAACTAATGCTTTCATTGATATCCCCCTTATATTTGGAACATAACCAGATAATCATATGTTATACCAAAATTTAAGAATAATAAAGTTATCTGACAGTAGCTACCTAAGAGGGTAAGGATATAAAAGGAAGGTTTTATCTCCTTTGCTTCTGAGTTCTCTAAAGACTCTGTGAGAAATGCTAATTAAAATATGGGCCGCATGGTAAATAGTGGTAACAATTTAACGAAAAAAGCATAAGTTAAATTAAGAAAATCACCCATAAAATACAGGAAATGGAGGAATATAAAATGGCATTTGGCGGAGCTGTTGAAGGAACATGTGGACCTAACTGGTTACCGGGTATTGCTGTTGTAGTAGTTATTATCCTTCTACTCATCGCAATGGGAATTGTATTCTAGTCTAACAATCTGGTTGATTTGAAAGGAGGAAATTTCATGTACGGATACGGTGCAGGATGTGGTGTTGGAAGTTATGTTGGGGTAGGCATTATTTCAATTGCTATTCTTATTCTCATTGCTCTTGGTGTAATCTTCTAAAATTTAAAAACAATAAAGAGCATTCCAAGAAAGGAGTGCTCTTTATTATTTTTTTTAATTACAAAATATCAGTATTAACTAAATTATTAATTTAATTAGCTATTAATTGCAGATTTATAATAATTAGAAAGGATAAAAGGTGAAAGAATGTACATATTTAGGAAAAAGGTGAACGAACAGTCATCAATATATGCAATTGTATTATGAGAAATGATAATTTTACAAGGCATACAAACTCACTTAGACTATAATGTGCAAAGATAACAAGAGAAGGAGGTTGGGGATTGTGATTCTTAGTATTATTGCGTATCTTTCCATTGGTCTTTTCGTAGGTATTTCGGTTTTCAAAGCGTATCAGTTTGCGAAGATGCCCTTTCATGGAAGAATGGATCTTTATCCTGTCCCTAAAGAAAAAGGTTTCGAACATGGTGGATCATACTACGAGGAAACAGCTTGGTGGACTAAACCACATGAAGTTTCTCACATGAGAGAAATTGTCGAGATGCTTAAAGAGATCTTATTTATCAAGAAGCTGTTTGAAAATCAACGACCTTTCTGGTGGATTTCTTACGCGCTCCATTTAGGGATTTATTTCTTAATGGCCTGGACAATCCTTTTGGTAGTGGGTGGACTGTTTGAAGTTAATGGAATTTCAGTAGCCGCAAATACTTCAAGCATACTGGGTCTCTTGGTCTATTACGTCACAGCTTTAACAGGTTATTTTGGGCTAGCGCTTGCAACATTGGGTTCAGGTTTATTATTTCTACGCAGAGCGTTTGATAATACGCTTAAAAAGTACACTACCCCTCAAGAGTACTTTAATCTTTTATTAATTTTCGCTGCACTTGTTACCGGAATTTTCACATGGGGGAATGACTTAAGCTTTGGTTATGCCAGAGAAGTGACTGCAAACCTTGTAACATTTACGCCTTTTTCAGCTAATGGCCTGCTTACTTTGCACATTTTCCTCGTAGGTATCATGTTAATTTATATTCCAATCAGCAAAATGAGCCACTATGTTGGAAAATACTTTACGTTCCATAAGGTTCTCTGGGATAATAATCCGAATCTAAAGGGGAGTGGAGTTGAGCAGGAAATAAAGAAAGCATCTTCATTCCGTCCAACCACATCTTGGTCTGCGCCTCATATTAATCCACCCGCCGCACCCGAGAAATAGTCTGATTCGTGTATGTTAACTTTATGGAAAGTAGGGATCTAAGACATGCTAAATCAAAGAGATTTACGTCCAAAGGATATGGGACGTTCAGATGAGCAACTTATTAAACTGGACAATCTCATACCTTTATTAGCACCATACGACAAACCAGGGATGGAATCCCCTTTAACTGATCCCAAGCCAGCCTGGAAAGAGAAATTTTGCACCTCTTTAGATGGATATGTCGGGATAGATACCCTGACTCGTCCTAAATCTAAAGAGGAAGAAGATGAATTTGTTCGCAAGTTCTTGAGCGGTCTGGAAAAAATCTTTTCTGATGCTAATAATGGTGTATTACAACCGCTCCTACTGTCTTTTGAATATTGTGCAAAATGTAATACCTGTTCAGATGCCTGTCATATTTATTCTGCTACAGGAAACAATGAATTGTATAGACCTATTTTCCGTTCGGAAGTTTTGCGTAAAATCGTGAAGAAATATTTTACAACGAGTGGGAAACTGCTTGGTGGATTCGTCGGAGCGGATATTGATGTCAATTGGGAAACAATTGCTCGATTAGGTGAGTTAGCCTATCGTTGTAACTTATGTCGACGTTGTGCGCAAACATGTCCATTGGGCTTAGACAATGCGATCCTTTCCAAGGAAATTCGTAAGATTTTCAGCCAAGAAATGGGGATTGCCCCAACCCCACTCCATACTAAGGGAACGATGCTGCAAATTAAGACCGGTTCATCAACGGGATTAAGTAAGCCGGCATTTCTAGACACTTTAGAGTTCTTAGAAGAAGACACCGAAGAAAAATTTGGCATTAAGCTCAAATTTCCTGTTGATAAAAAAGGTGCTGATATCCTAGTTCTCCATAATGCTGGAGAGTTTATGGCTTGGCCCGAGAATCCAGTAGCCTTTGCTATTCTCTTTGATGCAGCGGGCTTGAATTGGACACTTAGCAGCGAAATTATGGGGTATGACAGTGTAAACTACGGTCTCTGGTATGATGATTACCAAGCCAAAAAGATTGCTTTAATGCAGATGAAAGTTGCTAAAGAATTTGGCGTCAAGAGAATGGTCGTAGCTGAGTGTGGGCATGCCCATAAGGCATCAATTATTACAAGTGATCGTATGACATCCGATAGGGTTCCGGTTGAAAGTTGTTTACCTCTTCTTTGGGATATGGTTAGAAACAAACAACTAAAACTTGACCCAAGTAAAAATAACTTCCCGGTCACGCTCCACGATCCATGTAATATAGTACGTCAAATGGGCATTGTTGAGCCGCAAAGAAACATTCTTAAAGCAATTGCACCACAGTTTCGAGAAATGACTCCACATGGTGTTGACAATTATTGCTGTGGTGGAGGTAGCGGTTTCGCCATAATGAACTACGCCAACTTCCCTGAGTTTAGAACCCAGGTTGCATCTCGAGTTAAATTTAACCAAATACTTGGAGCATTTAAGGGAACTATGGAAGACGTATCTACCCCGAAATATATCTGTGCACCATGTTCTAACTGCAAAGGGGCAATGCGCGGTATTTTGGAGCATTACGATGCATCTGAGAAGTATAACCTTCAGTATGGCGGTTTAGTTGAACTTATGGTTAATGCCCTTGTATCGATGAAGAAACCTTTCCTTGAATTCTTAGAGTAGGGTGTAGTCTAAGTAATATTTAGCTATTTTGAATCCTCAAAAGGCCATTTCAGAACTTTCTGAAATGGCCTTTTCTAAAGGAACCTAAGATTGAGAGTGGGTAGACCCCTTGTCCCCTCTTGGAGGAAATGGGTATCGTTTAAATTGATATAGAGCTAGCTTATGCTCCTCCATTTGCAAAAGTTATTGATGTTCTTATTCATGCTGCAGCAAGGTTAGAAAACATGGGTTTAGGTTTAGGCTAAGTGAATCACTCCAAAAGCCGTCAGAACCGCCTTCAGGCCTGTGTCTTGGGTCAAGGAATTAGAGGGTATGAACGCATTCATACTTCAAAAAAGAGGGTTTAAGAAGTATAATTTCCTCCAAGGAGGAATTATAGTCACTAGAGCACATTTCTAAAATCATTACAACCCTTGACCATAATTAAAAAAAGATATAGTGCAATCTGTATTATATATTGTACGAATGGAACTTCAGGTGTTAAATTATTTACATGGACTAGTGTTAATTTACACAAGTGAAAACTTTTACAGTGTCCAATGTTTGATTGTTCTCTTTAATAGTTTAAGGAGGTGTATATTGTGTTTATCGTATCAATCGACGAAGATCTATGTTCGGGATGTGACTCTTGTACTGAAGGATGCCCCGCCCACCTGCTTGGATTTAGCGAGGACAAGGCTCATGTTACTGGTGACGAATCAGAATGCATGGGATGCGAAAGCTGCACTTCAGTTTGTCCGACTGGTGCTATCACTATCACTGAAATGTAAATAAACCCCATAAACTAAAAGACGGAGGGTGTGCCATGACAGAAAAGAATACGCCACTACTGGACGAACTTGAAAAAGGTAAATGGCCCAGTTTTGTGACGGAAATTAAACGCGCTGCAGTGAAGAGTGAAGCTGCAGGCGAATTGCTCCAAGTCTTGGAAAGATCCTATAAAGAGCGTAGAGGACACTGGAAACACGGTGGTATTGTTGGAGTTAGAGGTTACGGCGGTGGAGTTATCGGTCGTTATGTTGACGAGCCACAAACTTATCCTAACGTAGCTGAGTTCCATACAGTTCGTTTACTTCAGCCATCAGGATGGTTCTACAACACAAAAACATTACGTACGGTTTGTGATATTTGGGAGAAGTACGGAAGCGGCTTGACAAATATGCATGGATCTACCGGTGATATTATTCTTTTAGGTTGTAAAACAGAGCATATCCAACCTATCTTTGACGAGTTTAGTGAAGCTGGATTCGACCTCGGTGGTTCAGGATCTTGCCTAAGAACTCCTAACTGCTGCGTTGGACCAGGACGTTGTGAACATGCTTGTTATGATACCTTAGAAGCATGTTATAATATTACGAACGAATTCATGGATGAGCTTCATCGTCCTATGTGGCCATATAAGAGCAAAATTAAGTTCTCCGGTTGTGCAAACGACTGCACATCTTCAATTGCTCGTTCTGACTGCTCAGTAATTGGTACCTGGCGAGATACACTAAGAATTGACCAAGAGGCTGTTAAAGAATATGCAGCTAAAATGAATATTAAAGCAGCTGTCTGTGACAAATGCCCAACTAGCTGTCTGACCTTCAATGCTGAGACACAAGAACTCAGCGTAGTGGGTGAAGATTGCACACGTTGTATGCATTGCATCAATGTGATGCCTAAAGCTATTCAGCCTGGAAAAGAAAAAGGCGCAACCATCTTAATCGGTGGTAAATCAACCATTGTTCAGTCCGCCTTCATGTCTTGGGTTATTGTACCATTCATGAAAATGGAAGCAGAAGATGATTTTGCAGAGTTCAAAGATCTTATGCGTCGTATCTGGGAGTGGTGGGATGAGCATGGCAAATCCCGCGAACGTATCGGTGAAACTATTTATCGCTTAGGGATGACTAAATTCCTTAATGGTATTGAAGTTGCTCCTGTACCACAAATGGTCTTCCGCCCACGTGCTAATCCTTATGTGTTCTGGAATCAAGACGATCTTGACAGAAGTGGAACAGCACTTGACGGATCAAAGCTCTAGTCTTAAAATAATAAGTAGCTAACGAGAGGTGGATAACGATGGCAATTTTAGATCAAGGACCTCCGCATTATAAAAAGATGCTTCCTCCTATTATAGAAGAGAATTATGGTAAATGGAAATATCATGAAATTCCTCGTCCAGGCGTTCTAAAGCATGTTGGTGAAAGTGGAGCTGCTCTGTATAGCGTACGTGTTGGTACCCCACGATTAGTCAGTATTGATTTTATTCGCGATGTTTGTGTAATAGCTGATGAGTACTGCGATGGTTACCTTCGCTGGACAACTCGTAATAACGTCGAGTTTTTAGTTTCAGACGAAGCTAAACTTAATCCTTTGCTCCAAAAATTAGAAGCAGAAGGCTATAGTGTTGGCGGAACAGGACGCTCCGTAAGCAATATCGTACACACTCAAGGGTGGGTACACTGTCATACACCAGCTACCGATGCTTCAGGTGTTGTTAAAGCCGTAATGGATGACTTGTATGAGTATTTTAATACCATGAAGCTTCCTGCTAAATTAAAAATGGGCTTAGCATGCTGTTTGAATATGTGTGGAGCTGCACACTGCAGTGATATCGCAATTGTAGGTGTTCATAGAACTCCTCCTCGTATCAACCACGAAGTAATTCGTAAAGGTACAGAGATCCCAAGTCTTGTTGCTAGCTGCCCAACAGGAGCTATTCGTCCAGACCCGAAAAACAAGAGCGTTATCGTTAATGAAGACAAATGTATGTATTGCGGTAACTGTTATACCATGTCACCAGCTATGGAAATCTATGATCCCAAAAATGATGGTATTGCCATCCTTATTGGTGGGAAGACTTCTAATGCTCGAACTTCACCGAGCTTCTCTCGTATGGTTATTCCTTTCCTTCCAAACACTGCACCTCGTTGGCCTGAGACTACAGAAGCAATTCGTAAAATTCTTGAACTCTGGATTGCGAATGCAAATGACGGAGAGCGTGTAGGCGAGTGGGTTGAGCGAATTGGTTGGGAAAGATTCTTCACCTTGGCTGAGCTTCCGTTCTCAGACATGTTGATTGATGACTATATCTTCTCAAGAGAGACGTTCCGTACTTCAGCACAATTTAAGTACTAATCTGAAGGAATAATGTAGAAAGTTGGTATTTAAAATGGCAAGAGGACCAGCAGATCCCGAAATTAAAGCTAAGGTTTTAGAATACCTTGGCAAAGTCCAAAAAGCTAAAAGCAGAGATGTTGCTGTAGCTATTGGAGCCTCAAAGAGTGATGTTGACAATGCAGTCAAGGAATTAACTGCTGAAGATCTCGTTGAGTACCTCTATATCACTACAACCTTCATTTGCTTAAAAGGAAAGGTTCAAACTCCAGACTAATTGAACTGATTCTACTACTCTAGATAGACATGATCTTATGAGTATATAGACCATCCTAAATACCCGATGTTCCTGTTTCTGCTGATTGGATCTGCATTATAGGAACGGGATTCAGGGTGGTCACTTTTATCTCATGAGATAGGTCAGCCCTACTAACTATTTAACGTAATTTCTCTCCTGAAAAATATCTCCAAGAAAGGTGTGGGTATTATGAAATCTTTATTAATGAATGATCAGAGCATTAAAAATGTCCCTCGCTTAGTAATTGGAGCACCTCAGGGGCGGAGCGGAAAAACGACTTTTACCCTTGGACTACTCAGGGCTTTCGCACGACAAGGGTTAGCCGTACAGCCTTTTAAAAAAGGCCCAGACTATATTGATGCCAGTTGGCACTCAGCAGCCGCAGGTAAGACCTGTCGCAACTTAGATTCTTTTTTCATGAATAAAACTCAAATTTGCAGCTCAATTCTTGATCAAGCTTCTGATAAACAAATAACGATCATTGAGGGAGCTATGGGACTGTATGATGGTCTTGACCTTCAAGGCAGCAGCTCTACCGCGGAAATTGCTAAAGTCACTCGTACGCCGGTATTATTTGTGGTTGATGCCACACGTATGACTAGAAGTATTGCAGCAATGGTAATGGGGTACCAGCATTTTGATCCGGATGTTAAAATCGTTGGAGTTGTCCTTAATAAAGTAGCACGGGCTCGTCATGAAAAGGTTGCTAGAGAGGCTATAGAAGAATTTTGTAAAATACCGGTTGTAGGGGCAATTCCTAAAGATGCAAAATTATGTATCCCAGATCGACATCTTGGCTTGGTTACCAATGGAGAGTATGCTGAAACGGATAAATTGCTAGATTATCTTGCTGATGTAATCAGTGAACATGTTGATTTAACAAAGATTTTTGCCTTAGCACAAAATGCTCCGGAACTACCAAGTTATTCAGAGTCTATAGTTCTTAATTCGTCTCCAGATCTATCTTTTAAGAATAGAAGTATTAAACCTAAGATAGGGATTATACAGGACGCAGCTTTCAGTTTTTATTATCAGGAGAATATTGAAATTTTAGAACGAAGAGCTGATGTGGTTCCTATTAGTGCACTTTTGGATAATCAACTTCCTGATAATCTTGATGCGCTTTATATCGGCGGGGGGTTTCCTGAGGTCTTTGCTCAAAGGCTCGAAGCTAATTATTTATTGCGCGATGAGATACGACTTGCCGGAGAAAAGGGCTTACCTATTTATGCAGAGTGCGGCGGACTAATGTATCTTGGCCGCTCTATTCGGACTACTACTCAAAATTATGAGATGGTTGGTTTGCTTCCTTTTGATACTCAGATGGAAGTTAAGCCTCAAGGTCACGGCTATACTATTATGGAGACAAATCCCGATCAGCTTTGGTTTCCAGATAAGACTCAAATTCGGGGGCATGAATTCCATAACTCTCGTGTTATTAATTTAGCACCTAATCTGAAGTTTGGTTTTAAGGTTAAGAGAGGTCATGGAATTGATGGTCAGCATGATGGACTTTGTTATAAAAATATATTTGCTGCCTATAATCACATTCATGCTTTGGGTTGTCCGGAATGGGCTGAAGGTTTAATAAATATGGCAATGCTTTATAGCAATACAAGATGGTCAAAGGTCGAAAAAATATCAGGCTAATATAAAATTTTTATAGTTCTTAAGCTTCTATTGATTAAAAATCACTATACTAATCAATAATAATAAAGCTTTCCAATATTGGAAGGCTTTTATTTTTGATTTAGCTTATTTCCTATTTCTATAAACCTTTTTTTCGAAAAGATTAGTCTCCATCTGGCTAATAACTGATTTGGGTGATATTATATGAATAGAGATTGATCCATTTGTTTTGTAATGATGGATAAATGTTTCTTTAATATACCTAGGAGGGAAGGGGAATCTTATTATTATATTTCTTTATGATTGGATGTAAGCACCAATTTTTTTAGGAGCATTTGTAGGCCTTATTTATGCAATGATTATTAATAATAGTGATAGCTTAATGTGTTTACAATGATTTGTAGAGAGAGCTAATTATATAAGGGATCTAGGAAGGGGATACATCATCATGGAACAACACCTTCTTGTCTTCAAAGAGGTGGCAGAAACTAGAAACATAACTTTAGCTGCGAAAAAGCTGCATATGAGTCAACCAAGTATTAGTTTACAGATTCAAAATTTAGAGAATCAATATGGTGCGCGCTTTTTTGATCGTACTAATAAAGGTGTAACTCTAACTAAAGAGGGAAAAATCTTTTATGCGCATGTACGCAGTGTATTAGATATTTTATCCAATGCTAAAGAGCAAATTAGCGCACTTGCTAAGGATCAACGAGGATTGATCTATCTTGGGTCTACTTTAACTATTGGCGAGTATATTCTACCCAATATTTTAGCTTTTTTATTTAAAACCCACCCTGATGTAGATTTTAAGGTAAAAATAGCTAATACAGAGTCAATTTCACAAGATGTCCTTGAAAAGAAGATACATATCGGTTTAATTGAAGGGCCGGTTCCACAGCACAAGGATTTAAATGTCGAAAACTTTTGGGAAGACGAGTTAGTTGTAGTAGTATCAAATTTTCATCCTTGGGCATCACGGAAAAGCATTACTCTTGCTGAACTTCCCAATGAACGCTTAGTGACAAGAGAAGATGGTTCAGGAACACGAAAGGTAATGGAAATGGCACTCCAGGAGAGGGGAATGGATCCGGATCAATTAAACGTCTCAATGGAGTTGGGCAGTACCCAAGCGATTAAACAATTGGTTTCTGCTGGTCTAGGTATTACTATAATATCTTCCTTAACGGTTAGCCGAGAAGCAGATCAAAAACTATTCAAAACCTTAAAGATTCAAGATGCCCCTATTTATCGACCTCTAAGTATTCTTACAAATGCCAGGACTTCGCAAACAAAAGATGAACGTATTTTGATAAACCTGCTTCATGATCACAGGCTGCTTTCAGATGTTTTAAGCAGAGATTATAATGAAATTGTCGATATGGAATAGGAGTTAGCCGCTTAGAGATAAAAGGAAGGACGAGCACAAGATAAGATGAAAGATGATTGCCGAATCGGACTCGTTCAGATGGAATCAATCGTGGGGGAGACTGAACGAAACTTTAATAATATCATTCATTTAGCTGAAAATGCTCAAAAGCAGGAGGTCTCCCTGCTATGCTTTCCGGAATGTGCCCTAAATGGGTATTCTCCTAATCATGCTTCAGAAATAGCAACCTCCCTGGAAAGTACGTGGATTAAACATCTAAGAGAGTGCTCAGTAGACCTGGGACTGACCCTTCTAGTTGGTATGGTTGAGCAGAAGTCTAAGGAGCATAAGCCTTATATATCCCATGTTATCTTGACACCTGGTGAGGAACCTAAGGTATATCGTAAAGTTCATTTAGGACGTAGTGAGTTAGAATTCTTTTCACCCGGAGATAATTTTCCGATTTTTACAGCTCATGGTACTTCGTTTGCAGTTGGGATATGTTGGGATTGGCATTTCCCAGAAACAGCTGCAATTTATTCTCTCAAAGGAGCTGAGGTATTATTTGCACCTCATGCTTCACCATTAGTAGCAGGAGACCGTAAAGAGATCTGGATGAGATACCTTGGTGCTAGAGCCTATGATAATTCTGTCTATATAGGTGCCTGTAATTTAGTCGGAAATAACGGAAAATCCAAAAAATTTAGTGGCGGGGCAATTATTGTTGGTCCTAAAGGTGACTTGTTTGAGCAAGCACAAATTGGGGAGGACGGAATCCTTGCAGCTACCCTATCAGCAGAGAGGATCAATCATATTCGACGTCCGGAGCGAACATCTATGCGAGATAGCTTTTTTCTTGCTGATCGAAGAAAAGAACTCTATCATGAGCTCATCGAATTAGACATCATAGACAGATAGTCCATTGATCGAACAGAAAACCCATCCTAAATTTCATGGTTTAGGATGGGTTTTTTTGTAATTAATAAAACAATTATAGTTAATCAATAAATTGACCGGAAACATATTTTTTTACTGTTTACCAATTGTTTCGTGATCTTGGTTGGTAGCAGTCTCTGCAATAAACAGGTCTATCGCCAGAGGGCTGAAAAGGGACTGTGGTTTCTTTTCCGCAGGTAGCACAAATTGCTGAGAACATTTCACGAGGTTGACGAGAATATCCCCCGCCGCCGTTATTTCTATTTTGTTTTCTGGCAGCGCGGCATTCCGGGCAGCGACCTGGCTCATTAGTGAACCCTTTTTCTGCGTAGAATTCCTGCTCTGAGGCTGTAAATTCAAATTCACGACCACATTCTTTACATACCAAAACTTTGTCACTAAACATCAAAAAACCTCCGAAATCTTATTACCCGCGACATGGGAAGTTCTGTATCTTCCCACAGCCTTAGGCAATCGAGAAGCTTTTTGGAAATCCTCAAGTACTTCGAGCAACTTAATTATAGCTAAATACCAAATATTAGTCAATCCTGTTTGTGGAACAACAACCATTATATGCTATATTAAGGATTAAATTATTGAAAAATTGGTTAATATTGAGAATTGGTGAGTACAATACAAAATGTAAATGCCTGGCTCGAAACACAAGAAATCTTTGTTTTGTAATAATAATCAGCTGAATAGCATAAGAATAAAATTGCCTAACAAGTTATTAACTAAAGGTGAGTCTTAACTCTAAACTTTAAAAACCGAAAGACAGGTGATATAGATGAGCCATAATTATATGGGAACACTTCCAGATAGAATTGTTGGCATTCAGAGACTTGAAGCTCTTTTGATAGAAAATGGGTATTTGATATGCCAGTTTAGCGGCGAAAAAATCTATGACCTTACTGAAGTGGTGGCAATCTTTTTGCCATTAAGTTCAACATCTGATCAGATTGTTGCTGTGCGCAGCAATTATGCTCCAGAATTCGTACAAAAATGTCTAGCTAGTCTTCAATAGTAGAAGAATACATATACAAAACAGTAGGTAGAGCTCTAAAAGCTCTATCTATTTTTGTTTATCTAGAGGTCTTTGTTAATTAGGCATGAAGACAGGCCTCAGAAAGTTAGGACCAAAGACTAGGACTTCCTTTGCGTTTTTGCGACTATTGCCTTATATCATGATATTTAATCTGAACTTATAATGAGTTACATAAGTACCGAAGTACTTTAAAAAAAGGAAGTGTTGGTAATGAAAGAAAAATTAAAGGGACTTTTCAAGGATGAGCAAGGGCAAGGTATGACAGAATATGGACTGATTATTGCCCTCATTTCAATTGCTGCTATCGCGGTAATAGTAGTAATTGGACCGAAAATTACGAATTATTTCCAAGCAACAAGCGACGCCCTGGACAGCTAAAATTTTAAACTTTCTCTTCATCAAGGTTCCTTTTCTAAAGTTGCGCTTAATACTAGAACCCTACTGTCCGCAGTAGGGTTCTTCATCAAAGGGGGGCCATATGGGAGTCAATGAGATTGCGTTAGGATTTACATTAGGAATTGCAGCATTCACAGATTGGCGTGATCGTAAGATTTATAATAAGCTTCTCGTTCCCGCATTTTTCATAGCTCTAATGCTTAACACCATATATGGTGGTCGATTAGGATTGACAAGTAGTCTTCTAGGTGCATTAATAGGTTTTTTGTTATTATTGTTGCCGTATCTAATGGGCGGGATGGGCGCAGGGGATGTGAAGTTGTTAACGGTAATTGGTGCCTTCGGAGGTTCTCAATTTGTTATAACAAGCTTTCTTTATGGTGCTATTATCGGCGGTATCATTTCAGGAATACTGTTAGCTCACCGTAAGGCATTGATTGATACAATAAAGCATTTTCTGCTATTTTTGCCATTGTTAAAGAAGCCACATAATTTTAGCGAGTCAATGAACAATGCTCGCCAAGAAAAATTTCCTTATGGTATTGCTATTGTATTAGGTGCTTTAATAAGCCTAGCTCTATCGTAAGGGGGATTCAATTTATGACTCGAAAACTCGATAAAAGTGAACATGGCCAAGCTTTAGTAGAGATGGCCCTAGTATTGCCACTGTTGTTACTGTTATTGTTTGGTGTGATTGAGATGGCAAGGGTGGGTTATGCTTATATTTCTATCAGTAACGCAGCCAGGGAAGGTGGGAGGGTTGCTACAATCGGTGGAACTGACCTGGAAATCAAAAACTCAGTCATTAATGCAACACCTTTATTAGATTCTGCAGTCATGGTGATTACAATATACCCAATTGAAGCTGACCGAAGGTCAGGTCAAACGGTAACGGTTAATGTTAAATATTCGGTTAATCTTCTTGCCCCGATAATCGATATGATTCCTAATCCAATCGAAGTAAGTACAAGTATTATTATGCGTCAAGAGTAAATACAGAAAATACAGAAGATATGTCCATTCCGTGCAAAGGAGGAGTGGTATGGTTCTAACTCAGGTAAAGACTAGGGCCCAAGTTAATCCTTGCCAAGAACGCGGAAGTGTTGTTGTAATCGTGACTCTATTATTAACCGTCTTGCTTGGATTTTGCGCATTTGTTGCTGATCTGGGATTATTATATGCTCAAAAGAGTAGTCTGCAAAATTCGGTAGATGCTGCAGCTCTCGCGGGCGTCCAGGAACTTCCAGACAATCCCTCTGAAGCTGAAAGTATAGCTACAGAGTATGCAAGCAAAAATGGAGTTGAGAATGTGGATATTGCACTGGAAGCGAATAATAAGAAAATTATTGTTCAAGCAACGGAAACGGTTCCCACCTTCTTTGCTCGCATTTGGGGGATTAATGAGGAACAGATTTCAGCTTCAGCCAAAGCAATGATGGTTCCCCCTAAGACATTGTCAGGTGCAATACCTCTTAGCATTCAAGAGCAGGAATTTGTTTATGGGCAAAAGTATGTTCTGAAATCCGGTGGTGGGTCTGGAACGACAGAATGGTACCTAGATGAAGATAAAAGAAATAGTGTTATGAAGTCAGGCGAAGAATCTGGAACCTCTGGGTGGTACGGAGTTCTAGAACTTAGCGGTACTGGGGCAAATACGTATGAATCTGATCTAATTAATGGTTATCAGGGTGATTTAGCAGTTGGACAAATTTTAAGCGTAAAGCACGGAAATATGAGTGGACCTACAGCTGATGGGATTAATACACGTATAAGCCGAGATCTTCGAGTTCCCAAAAATACAATTGATAATTATGAAAGAAACGCTCCACAGATCGTATATATCCCGATTGTCAAGATTATTTCTGAAAGTGGAAATTCTATTCATCAAGTGCAAATAACGGGATTCGCAGCATTTTTCCTCGAAGGGGTTGGAGGCAATGGCAATCAATCAATTGTTACTGGTTGGTTTATTAAGGCACTAGTCCCCAATGGTTATACCGCAGACTCTCTCTCTGATTTACTTAAAACTGAACAGGAAATGGAAAATGGGGTTACTAGTAATGACTTTGGGTTATACTCTCCCAAACTTGTGATGAATTAAGGTTAGAAGTTTTCCGAAGGATCTTGAATTGTGGGGTAATTATATGCAGCGCAAAGGTTTTTTTCTACTTGCTTTAATCTGCGGACTTATTGCAGCGGGTTCTATGTATATCTATCTGAACAAAGCGAGCCAGAGCCAAACATTCGCTTTAAAACCACTGGTGAGAGCTAAAACTAATATTCCAGCACGGACAGTGATAACAGCCAGCCAGTTAGAGGTTGTAGAAATTCCTATCCAAGGCTACCCACAAGGTGGTTTTTCTACGATTCAAAGTGTTGAGGGTTCTGTAGCTTTGCTAAATTTAAGTGCTGGTGATTTAGTTGTTAATGCTATGGTAGAGCATCAAAGTATCCGGACTAACAGTGATGGAAAAGCGACGGGAAGCACAACCTCCCTAACTGTACCTAATGGTAAAAGGGCAGTTGCTGTTCCCATCGGCTTAGTTAGTGGTGTGGGATATGCTATTAAACCTGGGGATCATGTGGATGTAATGGTTACGATAGAAATAAAAGACCCCAACGTTAATACTCAATCCTTTACGACAACCACTTTAGCTGCTCAGGATGTCTTAGTGTTGAGTGTGGGGGATGCTAAAGATGAGAAAGCCAAGGTTGAAACAAAATCATATATCTTATCCTTGAGTGTGCCTCAAGCTTTAGCAGTAACCCATGGGAGTGAAAAGGGCAGCTTGCGATTAATGCTAAGGAATCCATTAAATACGGAAATTCGTCAAGATGCACCGTTTTCAGAGAAAAACTATATGGAGCCAAATTATATTAATAACTACAAATAAGGAGGGCTACTGTGAAACGCATCAGTGTATTGATTGTCGATGATATCAGTGACACTCGGGATAGTATCCGGCGGCTGCTTCAGTTTGAAAATGATATTGAGGTAGTAGGTGATGTTGGATCAGGATCTGAAGCAATACTGTTTGCAGAAGTCGAAAGGCCGGATATTATCTTGATGGATATAAATATGCCTGAAATGGATGGAATACGTACTACTGAACTCCTTGCTCAACGTGCACCAGATTGTTCGGTGATTATTATGTCAGTTCAAGGTGAACAGGCGTACTTACGGAGAGCTATGATGGCCGGAGCTCGAGAATATATCGTTAAGCCTTTTACTGGAGATGAGTTGTCAAATGTGATTGCAAAAGTCTTTGAAATGGATCAACAAAAAAAAGACGTTTTGGGATATCAGATAAAATCGGATACCAATCATAAGAGACAAAATAGTGAGATCATTTCGTTCTTTAGCACCAAAGGAGGAGTTGGCAACACCACATTAGCTACAAATTTAGCAGTGCAATTAGCAAGTTCAGGAAAGTTGCGAGTCCTTCTAATCGATTTAAACCTTCAGTTCGGTGATGTTGCGGTTTTCTTAAATCTTATTCCTAAACGAACCATCGCAGATTTAACTCAATCTGGGGTTATTAAGTACTCTGAGATTCAATCATACTTATTGACCCATTCTTCGGGGCTTCAAGTCTTGGCTGCTCCAACGCGTCCTGAGTATGCCGATTTAGTTACTGCGGAACACGTAGAACAGATTCTTAAAGAAGTTAAGGATAAGTTTGACTTTATAATTTGTGATAATATCAGTCGATTTGACGATGTGAGCCTAGTGAGTTTCGATGTATCCACCCAGATTTGTTTAGTATTAGCTATGGATGTCCCGACACTAAAAAATGCAAAACTTAGTCTTGAGGTAATTGAGGGTCTTCATCATACTTCTAAAGTTAAAGTTGTTCTGAATCGTGCAAGCAAAGAAATGGGGATGACCCCTCAAGATGTTGAAAAGAGTTTAAATGTAAAAATTGACTATGAAATTACTAGCGATGGGAGGGCTCTCGTTGCCGCTCTTAACCAAGGTATACCATTTGTTACATCCCATCCTCAAAGTAAAGCTACAGAAGGAATAAAAAACATGGCTAAAAAGCTAATGTCAGCGCATAACCAGGCAGTTAAAAGTGAGGCTCTAGACCAGGAGCTTGGAAATCGCCGTCCGTTAAAAGGGTTGCGTAAGGTGTTTGGATTTTAGGGAGGGGTGAGAAAATGTCTTTGCTTAAGCGCTTAGAAAAACAGAAAGTTCATACCCAAGAAGAGCCAAGAAAAGAACTAAGAGCGTCTCGTCCCATTATTCCGGCGGATCCATGGCGTGATTTTAAAAGTGCAGTCCATCATGAAGTCATACAAGCTCTGGACAAAAATAGCATTGAAGATTTAAATTCCGAAACACTACAGCCTATTGTTGACCTTACCTTTGACCTTCGAGCGGACGCTCTAGGATTGACACCTCCGCGCACAGAACGTCTTCGTATGGTACAGGAGATCATGGATGAAATTCTGGGCTTTGGTCCAATCGACCCATTGCTCAAGGACTCCTCTATTAGTGAAATTATGGTTAATGGATCTCAACAAGTGTACGTTGAACGTAAGGGGAAGCTTGAGTTAACTAAGGTTACTTTTTATGATGATGAACATGTTTTGCACATTATCGAAAAGATAGTTGCGCCCTTAGGACGCCGAATTGATGAGAGTCAGCCGATGGTTGATGCCAGGTTACCTGATGGGTCTAGGGTTAATGCTATTATTCCTCCTTTAGCCTTGAATGGCCCCATTTTGACCATCAGAAAGTTTTCTCAAATTCCATTTGGAGTAGCAGACCTTGTTGGATTTGGAACCTTAACATCAGAAATGGCTGAATTTATTAATGCTTGTGTAAAATCACGTATAAATATCATTGTTTCTGGAGGAACAGGTTCTGGTAAAACAACGACTTTAGGGGTGATCTCAGCTTTCATTCCTGAGGATGAGCGAATAATTACGATTGAAGATGCTGCAGAACTACAGCTTCGCCAGACTCATGTCGTTACTTTGGAAACTCGTCCGGCAAACATTGAAGGTAGGGGAGCAGTGATGATAAGAGATCTGGTTCGTAATGCTTTAAGGATGAGGCCGGAACGAATTATTGTAGGAGAAGTCCGTAGCGGGGAAGCCTTAGATATGTTACAAGCTATGAATACCGGACACGATGGGTCTCTCACAACCGGGCACGCAAATACTCCTCGTGATATGCTCTCCCGCCTTGAAACAATGGTGTTAATGGCAGGTATGGATTTGCCAGTTCGAGCTATTCGCGAGCAGATTTCTAGTGCTATTGACCTTATTGTTCAACAGAGTCGTCTGCGAGACGGAAGTCGAAAAATTACTCATATAACCGAGGTTATGGGTATGGAGGGAGATGTGATTGTGCTGCAAGATATTTTTCGCTTCGAACAAACCGGAATTGACAAGCAAGGAAAGGTACAAGGATACTTCCGTGCAACGGGAATTCGGCCTCATTTTATTGAGAAATTAATTTCGGCTGGTCAAAAGCTTTCTGAAGGGCTGTTTTCTAATTAATTGAGATCTCCGAAAGGAGGAAGATATGCTAAGCGATACTTACAAAATAACAATTTTGATTGCCTCTGGCACAACTTTTTTAGCGTTTTACCTGGGTATATTGGCCTTAGTACGTCGGGAGGAAACTCTTGCAGTAAAACTCCAACGATTTACTGCAATAAGAGAACCCATTAGTATTGAGAGTAAAAAACGTGATCCGAAACTCATGCTCACTAAACTAGGAAGGTTAGCACCACGTCGGTGGAGCCAAGGGTTGGATATTCAACTAATTCAGGGAAATGTTCCTTTGAGGGGGGCAGAGTTTCTAGCACTCCAATGGCTACTTGTCCTTTTATTCTTTCTAACTGGTCTAATATTGACTCGTGAAATTTATGGTGCGCTAATATTGTCCGTAGTTGGATGGATTGTTCCAAGGGTGTGGCTAAGATCTGCTCAAAAAAAGAAACGTCGTCAATTTAATAATCAGCTTGCAGATGCCTTGCTGGTTTTGGCCAATTCCCTGAAGGCTGGCTTTAGTCTTTTGCAAGCTATGGAAATGGTTAGTCAAGAAATGTCCAATCCTATCTCCGGAGAATTTCAGCTTGCTTTAAAAGAAATGATCTACGGAACTGCAACAGAAACAGCACTGATTCATTTATCAGAGAGGGTTGGGAGTGATGTGTTAGATCTCCTCGTCACTGCCATGCTCATACAGCGTCAAGCCGGCGGAAATCTCGCTGAAGTGCTTCTGAATATTCATGAAACAATTCAGAATCGCTTGCGTGTCCAACAAGAAATTAAAACCCTCACTGCTCAAGGCCGAATGTCAGGGTATATTATTGCAGCTTTACCTTTTGGGATCGCGGCAGTTCTCAGCATAATCAATCCCAATTATCTTTCCATACTATTTGCTAATCAAATAGGTATGGTAATGCTTGCTGGGGGGCTAGTTTCCCAATTCATCGGTTTTATTGTTATTCGAAAAATCGTGACCATCGAGGTATGATACTGTACAGAATAATTTTTGACGAAAGAAGGAGTGGCCTCAATGTCCTTAATTGTCATATTATTGAGTGTATTTGGGGCAGTTTACTTTGCTATTATTGCTGTATTTTCCAAGAACCAGGCTAAAGAGACAAAACTGCGGATATCTAGGGCACTTGGACAAAGAGAGATTTCGGTTGAAGAAGATACCAGAACGTTGACTGATCGTGTACTGCGTCCGGTACTTCATAGATTTTCCCATCGATTGTCGGTAATCGCGCCTAATCGACAAAAGGAGCAAATTGCAATTAAGCTTAGTGCAGCTGGGATATCTGATACATGGGAAGAGGTGGAGTGGAATAGCTTTCAATATGTCTTGAGCATCTTTGTTGGTCTATCAACTTTGGGGATAGCTTCATTCATTAATTCTTCACTTATAGTTCGCTTAGAAATTAGTCTAATGGGTTTAATAATTGGGTATTTTATCCCCAATTATTGGTTAAAAATTAAAGCTCAACAACGACAAAGCGAAATAGAAAAGACTTTGCCGGATATTCTAGACCTTCTGACAGTGAGTGTGGAAGCTGGCCTAGGGTTCGATGCAGCGTTACTTAAAGTTGTCGAGAAGAAAAAAGGTGTTCTTGCAGAAGAATTTCTTGGACTGCTGCAAGAAATTAAAATGGGACGGCCTCGGCGGGAGACTCTGAGGGACTTAGCAAGACGAAACAAACATGCTAAAGATCTGGGCAATGTGATTGCTTCTTTGGTTCAAGCTGATCAGCTTGGGATATCCATAGGGGGTGTTCTTCGCAATCAAGCTGCCCAGATTAGACAGAAACAACGTCAACGTATTGAAGAAAAGGCCCAAAAGGCTCCCATTAAGATGATGATACCATTAGTCTTTTTCATTTTTCCTACGATATTTATTATTGTGATCGGACCAGCGATTATCCAAATCATTAATGTTTTGAAGTAATAAAGATTACTTAGAAGCGTGACTGGAACTATGTTCTTTAAGACAAGTTTCTTTACGAAAAGGGAAGTGCAGAACGATGAAATCGGGAGAGTTGTGGAATCTTCGAACAGGACAGATGGTTGCTGCTCAATTAGTTATAGCCGATTCTTTTTGGTTGCGTTTTCGAGGCCTTCTTGGGAAGTCTTCCCTTAAACATGGAGAAGGGCTCTGGCTTAAGGGTTGTCAGCAAGTTCATATGATAGGAATGAAGTTTCCCCTTTCAATTTGGTATTTGGATAATCATGGACGGGTATGCTCAATTATTGATAATTTAAAACCCTGGCAAATTGCTCCTCGCCTAGATAGAGCCAATAGCATTATTGAATTCCCGGAAGGATGGGGGGAATTAACCAATACCCGAATCGGAGATGAAGTACAGTGGAGGTAAGATTTCCGGGATAACCTGTGCTTTAAATAGATTCATAGAATGCACTTAAGACTTTTGTAATTGCTAAGTGATCTTTAACGCCTCCAAGCTCGCGAACAGAATGCATGGCTAAGATAGGATTTCCAATATCTACGGCACGAATATCTAGCTGTGTACTAGATATAGGTCCAATGGTTGATCCTCCGCGTTCGTCGGACCGATTGACAAATTTCTGAACGGGAACGTCTACAGCTTCACAGAGGGAAGAAAAAATTGCTGAAGATTCGGCATCAGTGGTATAACTTTGGTTGGCACTTATTTTTATAACCGGACCGCCGTTAAGAACTGGATGATTAATCGGATCATGCTTTTCGCTGGCATTTGGATGAAGAGCATGGGCCATATCAGCAGAAATTAGAAACGAATGCTCGATGGCACGAAAATATGCCTCACGATCTTTTTTAAGGGCAAGCATAATACGTTCTAAAACATGAGGGAGCAAAGGAGATGCTGCACCTTGCCTTGTGGTGCTGCCACATTCTTCATGGTCAAAGCAGATGAGCACTTGAGTTGGTAATGTCTGTTTTGCCTTGGCCATGGCTTGTGCTCCCGCATGGATCATAGCCAAATCATCTAAACGTGAACTTGATAAGAACTCTTGTTGAAGTCCTACAAGACAGCCTTTTTCTGCTTCATACAAGAATAAGTCAAAGTCCAGGATATCTTCTGGCAGACAATTAACCTTTTGGGCAAGATGGTTAATCAAAAGCCTTTCTTTTTGTAAACCCTCGGTGATTTGAGCCAATAAGGGCAGCATATCCTTTTGTTTATTTAATTCTAAACCCTCATTTACTCTGCGGTTCATATGAATCGATATATTCGGGATGACTAGCAAGGGCTGAGGGCTACGATAAAGAATGTTTTCAGGCGTAAACGGAGAAACCCCCCGTTTAATTATGCGACCTGCCAGTGAAAGAGGACGATCAAGCCAAGTATTAAGGATTGGGCCACCATAGGCCTCCACATTTAATTTAAGATATTTACCCTCGACTGACATCTCGGGTAAGGGTTTGACGCGGAAAGTAGGGCTATCTGTATGAGCTGCAACGAGACGAAAACCATGTTCCTCCGGTTCTCCCGAGCCCACAATGAAGGCCAAAAGCGCAGAATTATTGCGAGTAACAAAATACTTTCCGCCAGGGTGTAATGTCCATTTGTTTGACAATGATAATTCCTGAAATCCTTCTGGAATAAGGAGGGTTTTTATGCTGTCTACGGCATGGAAAGATGATGGGCTTTGTTCAATAAAGTCAAGTAGTTCTTGAGCAAATACTAGTTCCTTCTTACTAATATATGAAGTTGTCATTTACATAACCACCTTTCTCATCTCAATTTAACTATAAGTAAATATTAGGCAAGGGGCAAATAATTATTTCCTGTACATGAAATCAAGTATATACTAATAGTAATCACTCAGACTATGAACCTTAAAACAATTAGAGAATTGTGGGATATAATTTTGGAGATAAATATTAGAAATGTACATGTTGAAACACTTGCCAATCTTAACTTGCAGGATATTACCGAAATATGGAATCGCTGTTGGCTTGGTTATTATTATAATATGTCATATTCAAGAGAACATATGAAAGTTTGGCTTGAGTTAAGTCGAGTTTCTTTGGAATATTCCACAGCTATTTACCACGACAGGCGTGTTGTAGGATTTACATTGCTTGCCATCGATAAAAATGAGGGATGGATTGCTGGGGCTTGTATTGACCCTGCATACCGTAATAATGGACTTTTTAAAATATTACTGGCTTCACAATTAAATTTGGCAAAAAGTATCTTTCTGAAAAAAATTTACTTGGAAGTATTAGAACAGAATTATGCTCGTCAAGCTTATCAAGCAGTAGGATTTGTCATCACTCGCCAACTTAATGTCTATCGTACCCTGAATATTAAGGAGTGTAAAAATGAAATTCTCAGGATTCCTCCGGTGTTCTCGACTACACTAGAAGAGTATTTTAGCAATCGTAGTCACTCTTTTTTCAGCCCTACTTGGCAGAGAAGAGAAAGGTATCTAAGACGTTACAGCACTTATAAGGCATTTCTAAATGATTCAGAAACTGCTGGTGCCTTGCTTAGCGGTGATAAATCCGGATTATTGCTTGATGTTTGGAGTGCTAACTTAGCAGGAGCAAAGGAAATTCTCTCAGCTATCCTACATCGTACCGATTCTGTCTTGTCGCTTATCAATCAACCTAATGATTGGATTTCTACGGCCCTTCGTTTATATGGGATAAACCCAACTGCAATCCAATATGAAATGTGTGTTGAATTGTCATAAAGTTATTAACCTGTGCATAAACTATTTGAGTCTGGATAATTAAAAGCGGGTCGGTATTTGTACAACTGATAAGAATGGTGTTTGCTAGTCAGTAATGAAATTCTAATCGTTGTAAACTTTTATTATTTTTTCTAGATACTTGTAATTTTTTCGAAAAAAGTATATAATCAATTGTTAACTAAACGGAAAGGAAGAATGCTTATGACACAACAAGATCAATTAATGATTAATGCAATTTTGGAGTCTGTGGGACTAGAATCAATCAAGCCTACTCAGACCCAAAGGCGAATTCATGAAAAAGGATAAGTAATATAAGGTAGTTACAGAAAGGGAGCGGTATTTTGACCCGGATTCTAATCCTAAAGTGTAACCTAATTAACTTAGACCCATTCGGAAAAAGCCAAATATGAAAGCGAGATTCTTAAGAGCTAAGAACCTCGCTTTTGTACTTAGTGAGAGTAATTTATAGAATGGAGTGAAGTCATATGGCTTTATCAGTTTTAGGTATAGCCTGTAGTCCGCGGAGAAACGGTAATACGACCAGATTATTATTAGAAAGCCTAAAAGATGCTCACGCTGAGGGACATCAAGCAGAGTTGATTTATCTGACAGATCTTAAGATTAACCCTTGCCAAGGATGCGGAGCTTGCTCTGCAAAAGGAGTTTGTGTAATTCGTGATGATATCTTAAAACTCCAAGACAAGTTGGTAAACTGCAATCGCTTAATTATTGCTGCTCCGATATATTTTATGGGGATTAATTCTCAAACAAAAACTATGATTGATCGAATGCAAACCTTCTGGGCGCGTAAATATCTTCTCAATCAAACATTGGTTAAGTCGGTAGGGCCTGAGCGAAGGGGTTTGTTTATTTCTACAGCAGGAACAATGTTGCCCAATGTTTTTGAATGTGCAGAGCGCTCTATAAAGACTTTCTTTCATATGTTGGATATTCAATACACTAAGGCATGCTTATATAGTGGAATTGATCAGGCTGGTGATATTGAAAAGTCCCCTGATGCATTCGTAGAAGTACATAGAGCCACTCAATCGTTGCTGATATCCTAAATATTAGAAAAACTTATCTAGTCGAATCATAGCTCATTGTGTTATACTAATTATTACAGTATTATGCTTTTATGAAAGGAACAAAGCTTCATGCGACAAAACTCAGACCCTAAAATTGCGATTGTCACAGATAGCACAAGCGATCTTAATAAAGACATGACCGAGGAACTTGGAATTGAAATTCTTCCATTGCATGTTGTTTATAAAGATCGAGAATATCTTGATGGGCTAAATATCAGTCCGAATGAGGTATATGATAATATGGATGTTGAAGTTCCCACAACATCTCTACCATCCCCTGCAGAAATTTCAAATTTGTTTAGCCGACTGAGAGATGAAAACTATACCCATGTTCTCTCTATGCATATATCAAGTGGTCTAAGCGGCACTTACGAGACAGTAAGTCAAGTTGCAAGAGACTTTAAAGAAATGAAGATCGAAGTTATGGATTCAAAAGCACTTTCAATGGGCCTGGGTTTTCCCGTTTTGGAAGCCGCTAGAAAACTTCAGACCTCTACTGATTTTCAAGAAATAGTTAAGTTAGCACAAAACGTTTCCGGCAAAACCAAACTATATTTCGTCTTATCTACATTAGAATATCTTAAACGTGGTGGACGTATTGGATATGTATCCGGTACTATAGGTGAGCTACTTAATATTAAACCGATTATTTCCATAAATTCAGAAGGTAAATATATTACATATGCTAAAGTCCGAGGACGAGATCAATCTCTTAAAAAATTATTTGATATTTTGATTGAAAGCACTCAAACAGGTCAATATCTGGTGGCTATTGTACACGGTGGGGCTGAACAGGAAGCGCGCAAGCTCTGGCAAAAAGCCAAAGAACTACCCAATATCAAAGAATTGTTCTTTAACCAGATTAGCCCGGTGATGGGCGTTCACACAGGCCCTGGGCTTGTAGGTGTTATAATCTCTCCTGTTGTTACAGCTCAGTCTTAGACTGAGCTTTTTGTTTACTGACTAATTACTATTAACACTAAAAATTATCATCTAGCATTAACTAAGTTGTTAAACTAAGTTTCGGTATGCTATACTCACTTAATAGGGAAGATTATCCAGTTGCTGGGGCTTCTTTCAATCGGAACAAAAATGAAATACAAAAAGGAGGATTATTGGGTGAGCATTCAAGATAGATATCGCTTATGGTCGGAAAATTCCTACTTTGATGAAGAGACAAGATTAGAACTCAAAAACATTACCGATCCACAAGAAATTGAGGAGCGTTTTTATACGGATTTAGAATTCGGAACAGGTGGCCTAAGAGGGATTATTGGCGCGGGCACAAATCGGATGAATAAATATGTCATCCGAAAGGTAACCCAAGGTTTAGCAGAATGTGTTTGTGATTTAGGGGAAGAGGGCATGAAGCGTGGAGTCGTTATTGCCTACGATTCCCGGAGGTTCTCACCTGAATTCGCACTCGAAGCAGCCTTAGTGCTGGCACGTAATGGAATCAAAGTATATCTGTTTGAGGCACTGCGTCCCACGCCGGAGTTGTCTTTTGCTGTACGCTATTTACAGGCTTTAGCAGGGATTGTAGTTACTGCAAGTCACAATCCAAAATCCTATAATGGTTATAAAGTATATTGGGAAGATGGTGGTCAGGTACCGCCGGCGAAAGCAGATCAAATTCTTGCTCGTATTAACGCTCGTGAGAGCTGGCTTGGTATTGAGACTCTTTCAGTTGAAGAAGCTAAACAGCTGGGTTTACTGCAAATAATCGGTCAGGATATTGATGAGCCTTATCTTGCCCGGGTTCATGAGCTGGCACTATATCCTGAACTTGACAAAGAAAAAGGGAAAGATCTTCAGATTGTTTATACCCCTCTGCATGGAGCAGGAAATATGCTGGTTCGAAAGGCACTGGCTGAACTTGGTTTTAGTTCTGTCACTGTTGTAGCAGAACAAGAGCATCCCGACCCTAACTTCACGACGGTTCCCTATCCCAACCCTGAAATTCCAGCAACTTTTGAACTTGCTCGAAAATATGGTAAGGCTCTTGAGGCAGATTTATTACTGGCGACTGACCCTGATGCTGATCGCTTAGGAGTTGCTTTACGCACTCCTGAAGGGGACTATCTGCAGCTTACCGGAAATCAAATCGGAATTATTCTAACTTATTATATTTTATCTCAGAAGAAAGCCTTAGGAATTCTACCAGACAATGCAGCAATCATCAAAACAGTGGCTTCAACAGACTTGGCAGATCAAGTTGCGCAATATTTTAATGTACGCGCAGAGAATGTACTGACTGGGTTTAAATTCATTGCTGAAAAAGAAAAGGAAATGGAGGAAGGCGGATGGGGTTCCTTCCAATTTGGCTTTGAAGAGAGTTATGGATATTTAGCTGGGGACTTTGTTAGAGATAAAGACGCAATTATAGCTTCGGTTATCTTAGCTGAAGCGGCACTTTATTATCAACAAGTAGAAAAGCGTAATTTCTTTGCCGTTCTTGATAGTATCTATCAACAATTTGGTTATTACCTAGAGGATCAAGAATCCCTGACTTTCGAAGGTAAACGTGGTAAAGAAGAAATGGCTTTAATAATGGATTCTTTTCGTAACTTGGATATCCATGAAATGTGTGGCATCTTGATTGGAAGAGTAGATGATTATGAACAGAGAATAGGAAAAGACTTAAGAACCGGTGAGAACTATTCTCTTAAACTTCCCCGCTCCAATGTCTTAAGGTATTCTTTTGCAGAGGGAGGATTTGTGATGGTACGCCCCTCAGGAACGGAGCCGAAAATCAAATTTTATTTCTCCGTAAAAGGAACTACCTTGGAGGAAGCTGAAGATTTACTTCATGGTGTAAAAGAAGATGTTATGTATCGGATAGCTAAAATTAGAACTGGTAAATTATAATAAAGGAATTTTATAGTAAACGTCGAATTCTCCCGAGATGAGGCGCTACCAAAAGGGGAGAATTATCTAAATGCATAAAAGTAGCCAATGGTTCGCTATTGTTAATCCACATTCCGCGAACGGCAAAACGCAGAAACGATGGCCGCATTATCATAAACGTTTACTTGAAGAAGGATTTCTTATTGATTATACATATACGACTGGACCGGGAGAGGGTACCCGTATCACCCGAAATCTCTTAAAGGACGGGTATACACATATTATCTCCGTGGGAGGAGACGGAACCATGAATGAGGTGGTCAACGGTTTCTTCTCAGATAATCGCCTTATTAATCCACAGGCTGAACTGGCTGTTTTTTCACATGGTACTGGATGTGACTTTATTCGGACATTACAAATTCCCAAAGGGATTGAGGGTTTTATCCAAATCTTAAAACGAGGCAATAAGCGTCAAGTTGATGTTGGGGAAGTACTCTTTTACGATAACTATGGAAAGCAGCTTCAAAGATATTTTCTCAATGTTGCTGATGTTGGTTTAGGTGGGGAAACAGTCGCACGGGTTAACCAACAAAGTAAACTCCTTGGAGGGAAGCTCTCATTTCTAATCGGTTCAATTATAAGCATTTTTAAGTATCGCAATAAAATGATGAGCTGTGAAATTGATGGAAAGGTCGTCTGCAGTGGTCGCCTTAATAGTATTATGGTTGCCAACGGTCGTTATATCGGCGGTGGGATGATGATCGCTCCACATGCTGAGTTAGATGATGCTCTATTCGATATTGTGGTTTTAGGCGATTTCTCAACTTGGACAATATTAAGAAATATTCCTAAGATTTATCGTGGAACCCATCTGAAAATTCCTGGTGTTGGAGTATATAGGGGTCAATCCGTGGCAGTATCATCTGATCAAAGGATTTTGCTTGATCTGGATGGAGAGCAGCCCGGACAAGGTCCTATCCAGTTTAGACTTATGCCAAGTATACTTTGTTTATGGGGATATTAATGTTAATCAATTCCGGAGGGGCAAGGAGGGGCCTTGAGAAAATCTGGCCCTATAATCAATGTTTTTATGCTAAAAACGATCTTTTTCCACAGGCCAAACGGAAAAAGATCGTTTTTGCTTCAATGTATATAGAAGTGAACTGGGGATGAGAAATAAGATTAGGATATTCAACTTGAAATAGTTTATTCCCAAATTCATTATGATAACCTAACCTATCCTAATTCGCCCTAAAGGTCAATATTGGTCAAGAAAATGTCTGACCAATATTGACCTTTAGGTGTAAATGGACTATAATTTGGATAACAAGTAAAAATTACTGAGAATCTTAAGATAGTATAAAATCTAATAAAGAATTTTAAGATGGAAATTTGTTGGGAATAGTTATTCTATAAATAGTACTTAAAATGAGTTGATGAGGTGATTTTTATGGATTTTAAAGATTACTATGTCAGCTTAGGTGTTTCACCTGACGCCGACGAAAAGACAATAAAAAAAGCGTATCAGAAATTAGCTAAAAAATATCACCCCGACGTTAATCCTGGAGATAAGGGTGCCGAAGAGAAATTTAAAGAGGCAACAGAAGCCTATCAAGCAATCAGTGATCCTGAAAAACGTCGTAAATACGATGAACTCCGTCAGGATTACCAGCAATGGAAAGCACGGGGAGGCAGAGGGGACTATAATTGGGATCGTTGGCAGTCCAACCCTAGTGGTGGTAGTGGAGGATATACCTACACTATGTCTCCGGAGGATATAGCAGATCTGTTCGGTGGTACAGGTAGAACCGGAGGGTTCAGTTTTGGCGGGGAAGGATATTCGGATTTCTTTTCTACGCTTTTCGGGGGAATTGGGGGAGCGGGACGGGGGTTTGGCGGAGGTGCTACTGTTGGGCGTTCTCGACCAGGTCAGGATCTAGAAGTAGAGGTTCAAGTAACCCTTGAAGAATCTTATGCCGGAACTACAAGAGTCGTTAAAACCGGTGATAAACAAATCGAGGCCAAGATTCCAAAGGGTGTACGAACTGGTTCAAAGGTAAGGCTATCAGGTCAAGGTGGAGCTGGGATATCTGGCGGCCCGGCAGGCAATCTATATTTAATCATAACCGTTAGTCCTCATTCGAGTTTTGTTCGAGAAGGGGATAACTTAAGAACCGAAATTCCAGTTGATTTTTATAGAGCTATTCTCGGCGGGGAAGTCAGTATCCGAACATTCGATGGGGAAGTCTTGCTAAAAATCCCCCCACTTTCCCAAAGCGGAAAGAAATTTCGATTAAAGGGCAAAGGAATGCCAAGTTTAGAAAAGCCCACTCAACAAGGAGATCTTTTTGTTGAAGTCACAATCAAGCTGCCCGAGAATATGAGTGATGCAGAGCTTTCAACCCTGCGTGAACTGGCTGCTAATCGTGGTATAAAGTAGGTATAAAGCAATTTGAGTTAATCCCTCGAAAACTATTTACCAGCTTGAAAAAGGAGTGAGTACATTATGTCATTTGACACAAATCGTTTTACCCAGAAATCTCAGGAAGCAATATCGGAAGCCCAAACAATGGCCGAGAGAAATGGAAACAGTCAAGTAGAGCCTGAACACCTTTTGCTCACTTTATTAGAGCAAGGTGATGGAGTTGTTCCTCAGGTTTTAACGAAATTAGGTGTAGCAGTTGGGAGTCTAATCTCGACGATTCGTCAAGAGATTAACCGTTTCCCGCGAATTAGTGGAAGCAATGTGCAAATGAGTATCTCTCCTCGTCTAAGAACTGTATTGGTGGCAGCTCATGATGAAATGGCCCCTTTTGGGGATGAATATGTAAGCACAGAACATCTCTTGCTTGGAATTTGGGAAAAATCTGGAGGGGCAGCGGAAAAAGTACTCAAGCAAGCCGGGTTGACTAGAGAAAAATTACTCCAAGCCCTGCGTGAAATCAGAGGGACTCAGCGGGTTACAAGTCCAAACCCAGAAGGAACTTATGCAGCCCTTGAGCAATATGGACTAAATTTAGTACGACAAGCAAGGCGAGGTCGACTTGATCCGGTTATTGGCCGTGACGAAGAAATCCGCCGAGTTATTCAAACTCTTTCCAGACGGACTAAGAATAATCCGGTTCTCATTGGCGAGCCGGGGGTAGGGAAAACGGCGATTGTTGAAGGCTTAGCCCAAAGAATTGTTAGGGGAGATGTGCCTGAAGCAATTAAAGATAAACAGGTGATTTCACTTGATATGGGAACTTTAATTGCCGGGGCAAAATATCGAGGAGAATTTGAAGAACGGTTAAAAGCAGTACTAAAAGAAATCCAAGATCGAGATGATGTAATCTTATTCATAGATGAGTTGCATACTGTGGTTGGTGCAGGAGCAGCTGAGGGCGCCATGGATGCCAGTAACATGCTTAAGCCAATGCTCGCTCGGGGAGAACTCAGCATGCTGGGGGCTACAACACTCGCTGAATACCGCAAGTACATTGAGAAGGATGCTGCTCTTGAGAGACGATTCCAACCGATTATGGTTGATGCACCTACGGTTGAAGATACTATATCGATTCTGAGAGGTCTTAAAGAACGCTATGAAACTCACCATGGGGTACGAATCACCGATGGCGCAATTATAGCTGCAGCAGTGTTATCAGATCGCTATATTAGTGATCGCTTTCTTCCAGATAAAGCAATTGATTTAATTGATGAAGCTGGTGCGCGGATGCGTATGGAGATTACCAGTGATCCCTATGAATTAGATCAAATAAAGCGGCGAATGATGCAGTTAGAAATTGAACGGGAAGCATTGAAGAAGGAAAAAGATGAAGCAAGTAAAGAACGCTTGGCAAAGATCGAAGAAGAGCTAGGCAATCTAAAAGAAGAACGCTATGGAATGGAAGCTCAGTTGCAAGGGGAACGTGAGACTCTGGTTAGAATTCAACAACTTAAAGAAGAAGTTGATCGATCCCGAACCTTAATGGAGCAAGCCCAACAGCAGTTAGACTATAATAAAGCTGCAGAACTTCAATATGGTATAATTCCGAGCTTAGAGAAAGAACTTAAAGCTACTGAAGAGAAGCTTCAAGTTAAGAAAGACACTTTATTAAAGCAGGAAGTCGTAGAACAAGATATTGCTGAAGTCGTTGCAACCTGGACTCATGTTCCGGTCACTAAACTTTTGGAAAGTGAGATGCAAAAGCTTGTACAAATGGAAGAACGGATTCATCGAAGAGTTATTGGCCAAGAAGAAGCTGTCCGCGCTGTAGCTGACGCTGTTCGTCGTGCACGTGCCGGGCTGCAAGATCCCAATAGGCCGTTAGGATCGTTCCTTTTCTTAGGTCCAACAGGTGTTGGCAAGACAGAATTATCGAGGGCCTTAGCAGAATTTTTGTTTGATGACGATCAGGCAATTGTAAGAATTGATATGTCCGAGTATATGGAAAAGCATACTGTTTCACGATTAATTGGAGCTCCTCCGGGATATGTAGGTTATGAAGAGGGCGGACAACTTACAGAAGCGGTACGACGTAAACCTTATAGTGTTATACTGTTTGATGAAGTAGAGAAGGCTCATACGGATGTTTCAAATGTTTTACTTCAGCTTTTAGATGATGGAAGATTGACGGATGGACAGGGAAGAATCGTTAATTTTAAAAATACTGTAGTAATCTTAACCAGTAATATTGCCAGTCCGTCAATTCAAGAGCTGACTCAACGTAATGCTAGTAAAGAGGAAGTTAGAAACACTATTAACGGAGAACTCCGACACTATTTCCGGCCAGAATTCCTTAACCGTCTCGATGAGATAATAGTCTTCCATCCACTCGGCCGGGAGCATATTGGTCAAATTGTCGATATCCAGCTCAATCAGTTGCATAAGCGTTTAAGCGAAAGGAAATTGACATTGGAGCTGTCCTTAAAGGCGAAAGAGCAACTCACTAACGAGGGATATGATCCGGTGTACGGAGCAAGGCCACTTAAGCGAGTAATCCAACAGCGGTTGCAAAACTCCTTAGCGCTTAAACTATTGGAGGGGGAATTCAAGGAAGGACAAAGGATTCTGGTAGATATAGATGAGTTTGGAAACTACTCATTTACCAGTAAAGAATAGCATGCCAAGATATTAATCTTCAAGGATTAGGGAGTTAGTTATGCCTGCACTCCCTAATTCTTTTTTATACAGTCAGAAAGTATAAACTTGCGTTATATACTGCAAGAAGATTTAATACGTGCGAAGCCAGTGTCTTCGGGCGCTAGCCAAGTTTTCTAATGGTTTTTTTAAAGGGCTTAGGGGAATGATTTTATAGATTGCCAGTTAACTTTATGATTGGTTATGATAATTACCTTTCATAAAACTTGGCTCTAATGGAGACAAACTGTATAATGTAAATAGTAAGGCGAAAAGCAAGGTGAAAATAGCAAGCAGTATAAAGTGAGGAGAAGCATGTGCTTGATTTAAGTTCCATCCATATCCCTAGTTGGCAGGGTCGAGAAGGAGAAGGGCGTTGTCAGATTTCCTTGACTTTACATAATACAGGGGATGGGATTAATGGGCTGCTTATCGGCGGGGAAAGACCTCATATTGGAGGAGTTGTAATGGCTCTGCCTAGGCCGAGTCTTCGAGGAGAAGGATGGAGTGCTGATATTTATATCACGCCAGTGCCAGGTCATAAAGATATAGAAGTTGCTAAGAAAGTTGCTGCGGTATTGGCTAAAGAACTCCAAAACATAGTTGTAATAACAGCCGGAATTCACTCGGATGAGCTAAGTCCTAATGAACTGAGTAAGATAATAGGTCATTGTGATACATTAACTGAAGCAGCCCTTGCTGCTCTGAAGTTAGACAAAACAATCATTAAGAGGTGACATTGTGCACGAAAATTTGCGGCATTTTATTGAAACTCTGCGGCGAGAAAAGCAAATCATAGAAATTGAAGCAGAGGTAGATCCATACCTTGAATTAGCAGAGATCCACCGTCGCGTTATTGATGAAGAAGGGCCAGCTTTGCTGTTTAAGCGAGTAAAGGGCAGTTCTTTCCCAGTGGTAACAAATTTATTCGGAACTCGTGGTCGTGTTGATTTAGCTGTTGGACCTAGACCTGAAGAAATTGTAAAACGAGCTGTTGCAGCCCTAAATCGACTGCTTCCACCGAAACCCTCTATACTTTGGCAAGAAAAGGATTGGATACTATCTTTAGCGAAGAGTGGTCTGCGAACTATCAATTCCAAGAATGCTCCCGTTCTAGAAATAAAAGCTAGTTCGATAGATTTAAACACTCTACCTGTTTTAACCAGTTGGCCGGAAGATGGTGGACCGTTTGTTACCTTGCCCTTAGTTTATACAGAACATCCAGTCACGAAAGAACACAATTTAGGGATGTATCGGATACAAATATACAATTCTAAACAAACAGGTATCCATTGGCAAATACATAAGGGTGGAGGATTTCACTATCATGAAGCTGAACGATTAGGACAGGATCTGCCCACGACGCTCTTCTTAGGCGGTCCACCTGCACTGGTTCTTTCGGCAATAGCCCCTCTCCCCGAGATGTTGCCAGAGCTAATTTTCACGTCTTTTTTGATGGGGGAGAAGCTATCAAAAGTTAGGGTTCCTTCACATTCTCATGCCCTCATTGCTGAGGCGGAGTTTGCAATTTGTGGTACGGTTCCAGCACATGTTCGTAAGCCGGAAGGTCCATTTGGTGATCATTATGGTTATTATTCACTAACTCACGATTTTCCGGTTTTTAATATTAATGCTGTATATCATCGACGGGATGCAATTTATCCGGCAACGGTAGTAGGAAAACCCCGGCAGGAAGACTATTTCATTGGAGAGTATTTACAGTCATTATTATCGCCGATGTTTCCTGTAGTAATGCCTGGAGTTAAAGCTCTTTGGACCTATGCGGAAACGGGGTTTCACGCTTTGGCAGCTGCTATTGTACGTGAGAGCTATCATCGAGAAGCGTTAGCTCATGCCTTCCGGATCTTAGGGGAAGGGCAGCTTACTTTAACTAAGTTTTTGATTATTACGGATGTTCAGCTTGATTTACAAGATTTTAGAACTCTCCTTGAAATAGTATTGGAGCGTTTTGAGCCGGAATCCGACCTTCTAATCTTAAACGATACTTCTATGGATACATTGGATTATACGGGGCGACATCTTAATCATGGAAGCAAGGCTATCATGCTTGGTCTAGGATCGCCAAAACGAGAGCTTCCGCGTCAGATTGAAAATGTTATATTACCGGGAGTACTTGGAATTAAACCCTTTTGTGCAGGTTGCTTATTAATTGAAGCACCTTCATTTAGTAATACTCCTGAACTTGCTCAGGAGGTACTGGGGCATCTTCAAAATGAGGTTCTTAATAATTGGCCCCTGGCAATTTTGGTTGATGATTTAGAACTTGCATCAGAGAGTTCGGGTTTTCTATGGCAGGTCTTTACCCGCTTTGATCCTGCCCATGACATTTATGCCCATACAGAAATACTTAACCATCGCCTAGTATACCGGGGTCCTATTCTTATTGATGCTCGCATGAAACCGGGCTATCCCGGTGAAGTAGTCCCGGATGAAGCGACTGTCAAACTTGTAGATCGGCGCTGGAAAGAGTATGGAATTAAAATTGGTTAGTTAAGTCTAAAAACCTTCTCAAAGCTTAAAGGCAGAACCCTTGTAATTATTAAACAAACAAGGAGTTCTGCCTTTAAGCTTTGGGGGATTTGTTTTATTTCAATAGCTCTTTTATCATAGATAAATATTCATCAGCCTGATCGATCAGGGTTTGAATTTCGGACTTTTGTTGAGAAAGTTGTTGAAGTTGTTCCTCTACCTGGACAATTTCGAGCCGTCGTTCAATAAGTCTTGTATCAGCTTCGATTTCTTTTGACTCAAGTTGTTGCTTTGCTTCACTTAAGATGGTATCACTTTGAGTCCGGGCAGATTGAATAAGCTCTTCGGCTTGTTTGGTTGCTTCATCTTTAATTTGGTTGGCAGCTCTTTGAGCGCTTACAAGGGCATCTCTCAGATCCTTTTCGATCTGTTCATAATATTTGACACGATTTGCCCATTCTGAGTTTTGTTCCCTTAAGCTATTAATTTGTAAGCGAAGTTCTTTGTTGGCAGCATGTGCTTCAGCTAATTGACGTTCAGATTCCGCCCATGCTTGATCAACGGCATCTGAATCATAACCTCGAAATCCCCGCTTGAAGTCAGGCGTCTCCAAATGTTATTCCTCCATTTCTTAAGAAGCCAATATTGGGTAATATATAATCATTAATACAGAATATTACGTCTCATTCCAGTTTAACTCATTAAATACTACCTGTCTAGTAAGCAGGTTTTTTCGAAAAGTTTAAGTTAATTTGTTTGAGCTGCGAATAATTTATTGCATATTTACACATCCTGAGACTGTTATGTAAACTAGTTTTTTAAAAGGAGGGATTTAGATGCAACTAAGTGATATGGAAGTAAAGAAAGTCCTTGACCGAGGCATGTTAACCAGAAGTTTAATTGAAAATGAAACCGCCATGAAAAAGTGCCAGATGTATAATGAGATGGCAAAAGACGCTGCAGTTAAGGGGTTTTTTAAAGAACAGGCTAAAGGCTTAGAAGATGTAATAGGATATTTTAAAAAGGGAATGGTAGAACTTCAATAGAAAAGGAGGGATATATTATGAGTCAATTTTCAGATTTAGATATGTTATATGATTATGAAAAAGACGCTTCGGCTGCTGCTATGGGTTATATGACATTGGCTACACGTGCTCATCATGCAAATTTAAGAGACATATACTTACGTTTAGCTAATGAAGCAACTAATGCCCATAGTAAAGTCAGTAAATTAATTAGTCAAAGTGGTGGAATTGCTTAGTAAAGCGTAAAATAAAGAACCGGGAATCGAAAAATTCCCGGTTCTTTATTTTGCTTTTTTAGCCAGCAACATTGCGTGAACGATAGAGAGCTGTCTTATGACGTATGCGTTGAATAGCGTTATCTAAGGATTTTGGATGAAGTCCTAAATTTTTAGATACCTCCCGCTGTTTGAATCCCTGTATAAAATAGTGTTCAAACACTAAACGTTCTAAATTTGACATGTTTTTATTTAGATCATTAATCATTGAATTGACCTCATCATTGGCGATAACCATTGAAGCAGGATCTTCAGCAGTGGGCAATAACTCTAAAAAGCTTGTTTCATCAGACTCAGAAATCGCATTATTTAGAGAAAAAGCTTCATTAAGATTAGTGTGTTTTTGGCGTGTATACTTACGCAGGCTATCAATTAGTTTGCGTTTTATGACCATTCTTAAAAAGTGAAGAAAGGGAATAGAAGTATCTTGGTCATAAGACATTATTGCTCGATAAATAGCAATTCTGCCCTCTTGCAATAAATCCTCATAATCTGCCCGAGGTAAATAATATTTTGCTGCAATCATACGAATCTCTGGTTCATAATAAAGTATAAGCTCATTTAAAGCATCTTTATTGCCGGAGCGCGCTGCTTCAAGCATGGCAGTCTCCTTATTCTGGTTGCAAATGTTTGAAGTCATGGCACTCTCAACTCCTTGTCAATAAATTGCATTCACCTATCAGAGTTTAATAAAGTTAATGCAATTTGACAAGGACAATTTAGTGGACAATACTCCATGATTTGCCACTAGAATACTTAAAGCAGTCTATGTCATAAGATTGCCTAAAAGGATTTCAACAAATTTACAGTTTCAATGGCAGTCATAGCTGCATCAAATCCTTTGTTGCCTGCTTTTGTTCCAGCTCGTTCAATAGCTTGTTCAATACTATCTGTTGCAATAACTCCAAAAATTATCGGCACCCCGGTTTGTAAGCCGACTTGAGCAATTCCTTTGCTAACTTCATTACTAACGAGATCAAAATGTGGAGTGGCTCCACGAATCACAGCACCTAAGCAGATGACTGCATCATACTTTTTAGAGAGTGCCATTTTCTGAGCAACTAAAGGAATTTCAAATGCTCCGGGAACCCATGCTATTTCAATGTCACTTTCCAGAGCACCGTGGCGGTGTAAACCGTCAATGGCTCCACTAACTAATTTGCCTGTAATAAACTCGTTAAAACGTGCAGCGATAATTGCGATTTTTAATCCTTGAGCGATAAGGTTTCCTTCATAAGTCTTCATAATCAATATCATCCTTTCTGATCAAGAGCATAGTTTTACTATTAATAATTCAAGGCTAACGTACTTCTGATAAAAAGTGTCCCATTTTTTGTTTTTTGGTACAAAGGTATTTAGTGTTTTCCGGTTTACTTGAAATTTCTAAAGGAACTCGTTCTACAACATCTAAACCGTAACCTTCTAAACCAACAATTTTTCGTGGATTATTAGTCATCAAACGTACTTTAGAAATTCCAAGATCCGCTAATATTTGAGCACCGACGCCATAGTCGCGCAAATCTTCAGGAAAACCTAAGGCCAGATTTGCTTCGACGGTGTCTTTTCCTTCTTCCTGTAGTTTGTAAGCTCTTAATTTATTTAACAAACCGATCCCCCGGCCCTCTTGGCGCATATAGAGCAGAACACCGCGACCTTCCTGTTCGATTTCTTCCATAGCTGCGGCCAATTGATCACCGCAATCACACCGCTTAGAATGGAAAACATCCCCAGTCAAGCATTCAGAATGTACTCGGACAAGAACCGGCTGCCCATCATCGACAGTCCCTTTAACTAAGGCGATATGTTCTTCGTTATCTAAGATGCTCAGGTATCCTACGGCACGGAATTCACCGAATCCGGTAGGAAGCTGAATACTCTCAACTTTTTCAATTAGTTTTTCGGACTGGCGTCGATAGCTGATAAGATCTTTTAAAGTAATTAATTTAAGATTGTGTTTTTTCACAAATAATTGCAGGTCAGGTACTCTGGCCATTGAACCGTCTTCATTCATAATCTCACAGATTAGACCAGCAGGCTGAAGACCGGCGAGACGAGCCAGATCCACAGAGCCTTCTGTGTGACCAGCACGAGCCAGTACTCCTCCTTCACGAGCTTGAAGTGGGAAGATGTGACCTGGACGCTGTAGGTCGCTGGGTTTGCTGTGAGGATTCACTAGAACTTTAACAGTCTCGGCTCTTTCGAAAGCAGAGATCCCCGTGGAGCTAGTTATTGCATCAACACTTACCGTAAAAGCTGTACCATGAGGATCTGTATTATTATTAACCATCTGCTCTAGCTGGAGGGAGTGTATTCGATCTTTTGTCAAGGGAACACATATTAATCCTCGTCCATAGGTAGCCATAAAATTAATTGCTTCAGGAGTAGCCATTTCAGCGGCCATGACTAGATCCCCTTCATTTTCACGATCCTCATCATCAACCATAACTACCATCTTTCCTAGACGTATATCCTCTAAAGCCTCTTCAATTGTATTAAATGACATAGCACTCACTCCTTACTTTTCAAATAAATATATTCTTAAATAAATCCATGCTCTGCTAAAAAACCCAGCGAAAGGTCTGGTTTCTTAGTGCTTTGGTTAGTGTTTAGGCCCATAAAACGAGCAACGTATTTTCCAATCAAGTCTGTCTCAAGGTTAACACCGGCACCAATTCCTTTTATCCCTAGAGTTGTTTCTTTAGAAGTATGTGGAATAAGTGAAACTGTGAAATAGTCTGCTACTACATTGATTATTGTTAGAGAAATCCCATCAATAGCAATTGAACCCTTAGGGAGCATAAATGAGAGAAGTGCAGGCGAAGCATTGATTTCATAGACTTGGGCGATTCCCCATGGGACAATTCGACGAATGCTGCCGACTCCATCTACATGCCCGCTAACTAGATGTCCACCTAAGCGTGTTTGAAGCTGTAAGGCTCTTTCTAAATTAACACGACTACCACTTTTTAAATCAGCTAAATTGGTTTTTGCCAGGGTTTCAGCCATTACATCTACGGTAAATTCATGGCTGTTAAGATGAATAACAGTTAAGCAGACACCATTGACAGCAATGCTATCACCAATCTGAGTGCCATTCAGTACTTTAGTACCTTCAAGCGTAAGTTGACCAGAATCAGGCAAAAGTCGAAGACCACGGACGATGCCTAGTTCTTCTACAATACCGGTAAACACATCAATATCCTCCCTAACCGTCAAACTTTTGGTTGGATATACCCTGTAACATGCAAGTCGCCAGTGGACATATCAACACTAAGGTCATTGAGATTTATGGCCTCAGCCATGCGTTCAATATGAAGACCTGAGAGGGGAGAAGGCCCATTGCCTCCAACCAGTTTAGGTGCGATAAACAATTCTACCTTGTCGACCAAATTCTCTTGCAGCATTGCACCCGCTAAGCCGCCGCCACCCTCAAGAAGAACACTTGTCCAGCCGTTTCGTACCAGATCTCGCATAAGTTTCTTTAAGGGGACATAACGTTCACTGTCATATTGCCACACATCGACGCGAGGCAGAGAGTCCAAACGCTTAATTTTTTCATTTGATGCTGACAATGTAGTAGCTATTACACAGTGACTGACAAGAGAAGAAGTCAGAACTTCTGCATTTTCATTGATACGTAAACAGCCGTCAATTATTAATCTGATAGGATCTTTTCCATTTAAACCTCGACATGTAAGAGCGGGATTGTCTTTATGGACTGTTTCACTTCCTACTAAAATAACATCGCAGCGGTCTCGAAGTTGATGAACAAACTGTCTGGAGGCTTCATTACTTATCCAACGAGAATCTCCGGTTTCTGTGGCAATTTTTCCATCTAAAGTCATTGCCGATTTATAAATAACAAAAGGGAGACCTGTTGAGATAGATTTTATAAATACTTCGTTGAGACGTTGTGCATCTAGATTCATCAATCCTAAATCAACTTGAATACCCGCTTCGCGCAGTCGGTCAAGACCTTGACCGGCGACCAGTGGATTTGGATCCATCATAGCAACAACAACTCGTTTGATTTTGGCATGGATTAAGGCGTCAGCACAGGGCGGTGTTCGGCCAAAGTGGGAACATGGCTCCAAGGTTACGTAAGCCGTTGCACCATTTGCTTGCTCTCCTGCGGCTGATAGAGCGTGGACTTCAGCATGAGGAGTTCCTGCCTTATGATGAAAACCTTCTCCGATAATTTGGTTATCTTTAACTAAAACACAGCCGACTAAGGGGTTCGGGCTAGTCCTGCCCATCGCTTTGGCTGCTAGTTCAAGAGCTCTTCTCATAAACTGTTCGTCACCGGAAGTTGAAGAACTTACTTTTTGCATGGAAATTTCCTTTCTTAATATTTCATTTAGTGTCTCCAAAACCTTGAAAATTAAGGGGTGGAAAAACAAAAAAACACCTCTTCCTCTAGGTGTTGAATAAGATACAGCTCAAATAAAGCGTATGTACGCAATTAGACTGTTCCTCTTCTCATCCAGACTATACTGTCGGCCCTGGAATTACACCAGATCTGCCATAAGGCTCGCGGGCTTTACCGCCGGTAGGGAATCTCACCCAACCCCAGAGGAGTATTACGATTATTGAATTTATTATAGTTTACTCCACGCCTCTGATTTTAGCAACCCTCTTAACAATTTTCTTTAGTTACCATGCAGAACTAAAAACTCACTTTTTAACAAGCCCATGAGAATGACGTCATGATAGCTTCCTAATACATAGCGTGCTTCGCGTAGACGACCTTCAATTTTAAATCCGACTTTTTCGTAGGCCTTAATAGCTCTGAGATTGCCATCCCAAGTATCCAACGAGATTCTGTGTAAGTTCCATTGCGTGAAAAGATATCGTGCAAAAACGATCAAGGCATCAGTACCATAACCTTTTCCCCAAAAGGATTTATTACCGATCACAACAAAGAGGGTCGCAGATCGACTGGGTATATTAAGCTCCTTAAAACCAATTGTTCCAATAAGATGATTATTTTCATCAAGTATAGAATACCTGTAACTATCAGAGGAATCGTCAAGGAATTTAATCGATATCTGCTCTTTATTTAAGAGAGTATTTAAAGGCCATGCACCTGTAGCCCATAGATTGACTTCTTGATCATTATACCATTGATATATTTCATCAATATCATCTTCCTCAACTGGTCGCACTGAAGTTTTTAAACCATGCAGCATGATTAACGACTCCTTATTATATAGATAGGTTGTAGTATTCTTCTATAGTATATACCCTTTATATCCCCTATAACAGTGAATGGGTAAAAACATTCTGTTATTTATCAAAATCAGCAAAATATAATATCTATAATATTTAAAATATAATTATTATTTTGTAAAATTGCATTGAATAGTAATAAATTTTGTACTTTGAGAAGTTCTAGAAGAAAGAGATCTTAAGTAGATATTTAGTGGGGATTTAAATAATAAAGTTTAACTAGTTTAAAGATGAAAGTGCTTTAAGATACACATTTAAATTAGTGAGTTATTAAAATTTTGTATTATGGTTGAAGCGACAAATAGGAGATTTGACAAAAACCGCGTTTTTATCAAATCTCCCATGAGTATCAAGTAATATTTTAATTAAGAGTATTATTTATTGAATTTAAAAAAACAAGATGGTCGGGGCGACAGGATTCGAACCTGCGGCCTCTTGGTCCCGAACCAAGCGCGCTACCAAACTGCGCTACGCCCCGACTTTTTAAGAACGATTATCATATTAACAAATGAAATTCTATCTGTCAACATTATTTTATAAAACTGTTTAAGTTACTTAAATAACTGAAATTTCAAGTAAAATAAAACTAAAATGAATGACAATTCATTGATTAATTCATCCTGATATAATAGAATACCTCTATAGCAGAGCGTTACCACTATTTCCAAAAATGTTAAATATAACTTGTTAAATGGAATATGTTAGGGTATTAATTCTGAGTTGAGATTGCGACACCTATTATTTTAAGATATACTTTAGACAAGCAATAAATACAGATGTTTCCAATGGTTTATACATAAGGAGAGAAAAGATTTGAGGAAAATAGGGATTGTCATGGACTCTACAGGATATTTATCAAAGGATATTTTAGATCAATTTCAGATTTGCGTTGTACCCCTTAATGTAAATATTGGGGATGAAACATATCCTGAGACAGAATTAAGCAATAGTGTTTATTTCGAAAAGTTAAGTCGGATATCTGGTCTTTCAACAACATCTCAACCTTCTGTTGGCAAGTTTTTAGAAGCTTATGAAGCGATGTTCGCAGAAGGTGTCGAAGATATCATAAGTATTCATATTTCTTCGGCCATCAGTGGCACTATCCATTCAGCTCAAATGGCAAAAGAGTTAGCTTCTAAGTCAGATATTCATATCTTTGATTCTAGATCATCGGCTTTAGGACTGGGTGTGTTAGCCTGGGCTGCTGCCGAATGGGCAGGGCAGGGTCTTAGCGCTATTGAAATTATGGAGCGTTTAAAAAGCCTTGTACATGATACAGAGCTATATTTTATAGTCAATACTTTGGATAACCTTAGAAAAGGTGGTCGAATTGGTGGAGCAGCTGCATTGGTCGGGACTTTACTTCAGATAAAGCCGATTCTTTACTTTAATGATAGCGCACATATTGATGTTTTTGACAAAGTTCGTTCCCGTTCCAGGGCGTGGCAATGTGTACTCGACGAGTTGATACGAGCCTTAGCCTCAGGAAAACGCTATAGGATTTGTGTAATGCATGTAAATATACCCGATGAAGGGGTAATTTTGCTGAACGAACTTAAGGAACGTTATCCAGAGCATGAAGTTCGTTTGTTTGAGGCAGGCCCTGTCATCGCTACACATGTTGGAGCAGGTGCATTTGGATTAACGTTTCATCCGTGGCCTTATTTAGATTAAGGATATTATTCAGCTATCACGGTTTCTAAAAAGGAGGTGAACCTCTGAGATTAACCTGTGAGTGATAGGCTCAATCAACAGGGATTCTCAAATCTTGAATTATGTAGACCTCGTAAGGTATTAAGAGTTGAATTCTATAAGTAACGAAGAAAGAGTTATTGTCATTTGTTCTAAACCCAAAAAACAAATGAACTGGTGTATCAGTTTTAAGTTAGTGTTAAAACACATGACTTAACCTATATATATCAGTTTATAGTATAAATATCAAAATATACAGAATATTGTGCTAATAATTGCTAGATTGTCTTGATAAATTAGATTAATATTGTAATATTGAAAAATTATATACAATAAAAAATATATTCAGAAAGTTTGCAGGATTTAGCCAACAAAAAAAGAATACATAATTAATAAAATCGCAAGATTTTGATAATGATTTTGTGTTTTCGCTGTAAAGGAGTGGAGGCTTGTTGAAAATAGCAATTTCTGGCAAAGGTGGCGTTGGTAAGACTACCTTTGCTGCTAATTTTGCCCAATGGCTATCCCATAAAGATATTTCCGTTTTAGCGGTTGATGCTGACCCGGATGCTAGTTTGGGAACTATCTTAGGAATACCTGATGATACCCTGGCTAATTTAAAACCTATTGTTGATATGAAAGAACTAATTGAAGAGCGTATGGGGGGGAGTGGCACCTATTATCCCCTGAATCCTAATGTAGATGATGTTTTAGATGATTACAGTGTTTCTTTAGGTGATCTTAGATTCTTTCGCATGGGCAATGTAAAGGGCGGAGGAACCTCTTGTTATTGCAAAGAAAACAGCTTTTTGCGGGCTTTGGTTAATTCACTGATCCTTGGTGAAAAAGATACTGTTATTTTAGATATGGGTGCAGGAATCGAACAACTTACCAGGGGAACGGCATTGGGTGTTGATGTTTTGGTTATTGTTACTGAACCCAGTAAAGTAAGCGTTCAGACTGTAAAAGTTATTCAAAAACTTGCTGCAGAGCTAGGTATACCTCGAGTCCTTGTCGTCGGCAATAAAGTTCGTAATTCTAAAGATGAAAATTTTCTTAGAGACCACTTTCCTTCAGAACAGCTTATTGGCATCATCCCTTACAGTGACGAGCTGTTGGAAATGTCCTTAAATACAGGTAATCTTGAATTGCCTGGCGGGTCTCTGGGAGTTGAGCTCAATACAATTTATCAAAAAATCGTTGACGAAGGGAGATGACAGAGGTTTCGTAGTAAAGATGTGAGTATTTGTCTGAGACAAGATTTTAGAAAAGAGGAGGGTGTAATATGCCTAGATATCGGGATTTAACCCATACCGCCCGACCATCCGATGCACCACGAGTCGTAGATCCGAAGAATCCCATTCGTACAACCGACCCAGGTGCCCTTCAAATGTTGGACATGATTAAGGATAAAAATATTGAGACGGTTTATGATCGGGTAGTTGCTCAACAACCTCAATGCGCATTTGGATACAAAGGAATTTGCTGTCGTATCTGTATTGCTGGGCCTTGTCGGGTTAAAAAGGATGATGGTCCTGGCAGTCGTGGAATTTGTGGTGCTTCTGCTTATACTATTGTATCGCGTAATATAGTTCGAATGATTGCCGGAGGAGCTGCATCTCACTCCGAACATGCACGTCATGTATTGCATACAGCTCATGCCTTAGTCGACGGACATGCCGGCGATTATGAAATTAAATCTCCCGAAAAGCTTCGTAAATTAGCACAAAAGTTGGGAGTAGAAACTTTAGATCGTGAAGATAAGGACATTCTTCGAGATGTTGTAGAAATTGGGTATGCAGACTTCGGGCGCTATCAGGATCGACCTTTGGCCTTCCTGGATTCTTTTATGACAGAAGGACGGCGTCGGAAATTCCAACACACTAATATCATGCCGAGAAATATTGATGGATCTATTACAGAGCTTATAGCCCAAACAGCTATGGGTGTTGACAGTGACCCAGTTAATATCATCTTTGGCGGACTAAAAAGTGCTCTTGCTGACCTTGGCGGAGAATATATCGGAACAAACCTAAGTGATGTGTTGTTTGGCATCCCGCAACCTATTGTTTCAGAAGCTAACTTAGGGGTAATTGATCCTAAAATGGTCAATATTGCTGTGCACGGGCATAATCCTGTTTTAAGTGAAATGGTAGTTGCCGCGGCACGGGCAATGAAGGCGGATGCCGAAAAGGCAGGAGCTGAAGGCGTTAATATCGTAGGGATCTGCTGTACTGGAAATGAGTTGCTCATGAGGGAAGGTGTTTACCTAGCTACCTCTTCTGCTTCGCAAGAAATGGCTATCCTTACTGGTGCTCTCGACGCAATGGTTGTAGATATTCAATGTATCTATCCGGCTGTCCAAACCCTTGCTGAATGTTACCATACAAAGGTAGTTACAACAGAAGCGATTATGAAAGTTCCTAGTGCTCAACACATTGCCTTTAATACCAATTCGGCCATGGAAGATGCCAAGAAGCTTATCAGAATTGCAATTGAAGCATACAAAAATCGTGATCCTAAGAAAATTTCTATACCGAATGAAAAACATAAGCTTGTTGCAGGTTTCAGTGTGGAAGCCCTTACTGAAATCTTCTCCAAAATCAATCCCGAGCGTCCGATCTCAGTGCTCACTAATGCAATATTGAGTGGCCAAATCAAAGGGGTTGCACTAATGGCTGGCTGTAACAACCTTAAACGTGCCCAAGATGAATCCCACAATATTGTTCTCAAAGAGCTTGTGAAAAATGACGTTTTTGTTATTTCTACCGGCTGTTCATCAGGAGCATTTGCCAAATTTGGCTTAATGTCACCAGCGGCCGTGGATACTTACGCCGGCGAAGGACTAAAATCCTTTATTCAAACCTTAGAAGCTGCAAATCCCCAGTTGGCAACAGGCCTGCCGCTAGTCTTCCATGTGGGTTCTTGTGTGGATAACAGTCGTGCTGTTGATTTAGCTGTTGCCATGGCCAACGAACTTGGAGTGGATATACCTAAAGTTCCGTTTGTTGCATCTGCTCCTGAGGCTATGCATGAAAAAGCAGTTGCGATTGGATCTTGGTGCGTAACTATGGGGCTGCCTACCCATGTTGGTTCCTTGCCTCCTGTTGAGGGCAGTGACCTTGTCTATGGTATTACGACTCAAATTGCCCATGATGTTTTTGGCGGCAACTTCATATTTGAAGTTGATCCTGTCCTTGGAGCATCAAAGCTAATCGATGCTTTGGAGTATAGAACTTGGAAACTAGGCATTCATAAGCAAACAGCGGAAAAAAATGAGACAGCATTAGCTCAAGGTTGGTAAGAAAGGAGGAATGTATATGTCTATGGAGGAAATTTACGCAGACGCAATTAAGGATCCTAATAATCAGCCTAAGAAACTCTTACGCCGAGCCTACGATGGTACTACCATTGCGATGACCTATGCGGAAATCTTATTAAACCGGGCAATTAAAGATTATGGTACAGAGCAAGTAGTTGGTTATCCAGATACAGCATATCACCTTCCGGTTATCACCTGTCTTTCTGGAGAAAAGGTTACCAAATTAGGTGAATTGGTTCCGATTCTAAACCGCATGCGCAGTCAAATTCGTACTGATTTAACGTTTGACAACGCTCGGCTATGGGGTGAGTCCGTTCTCTATGCTGCGGAAATAATTGAAACACTTAATTATTTGCGTGGGGAGCAACCAAAAGTTAAACCTTGGACAGGATTCCTTGGTGACCCGATAGTACGAAAACATGGTATTAAGATGGTAGACTGGACAATTCCTGGTGTAGCGGTCATTTTAGGACGGGCAAAAGATTCTCAGGCCGCTAAGAAAATTGTCGATAACCTTATGGGAAAAGGATTCATGATCTTTCTCTGCGACGAGATCATCGAGCAATTGCTTGAATTAAACGTAAAAATCGGAGAAGACTACATTGCTTTTCCTGTAGGAAACTTTACTCAGGTTATCCACGCTGTAAACTATGCCTTCCGTGCAGGTCTAGCATTCGGTGGGATTCCAGCGGGAGAACGAGAAAACCATCGTGATTATCAACGTCGTAGAGTCCGGGCTTTCGTCCTCAATCTTGGCGAATTAGATGATGTCAAGATTGCCGCATCAATGGGTGCAATCTTTATGGGCTTCCCAGTTTTAACGGATCAAACCCTTGCTGAAGATATGCAAATACCAGACTGGTATATCTCTGAACCCGATTATGAGAAGATAGTCCCCTTGGCTATGGAAGTTCGTGGAATTAAGTTGACCAACATCGAACTACCAATTCCGATTAACTTTGGACCGGCGTTTGAGGGTGAGACGATTCGTAAGGGAGATACCTACGTCGAATTTGGTGGAGGAAGAACAACAGCTTTTGAGTTAGTCCGTATGGTTGGGCCCGATAATATCGTTGACGGTCAGGTCACGGTAATAGGTCCCGACATTGATACTGTTCCGGAAGGAACCAAACTTCCCTTGGGACTTAAAATCGATATATATGGACGTAAGATGCAGGAAGATTTTGAAGGGGTTTTTGAACGTAGAATTCACTATTTTGCTAACTATGGTGAAGGTGTTTGGCACGTGGCTCAACGTGATTTGTGCTGGGTGCGGATATCTAAAGATGCCAGAGCAAAAGGTTTCTTAATGAAACACTTTGGGGATCTGTTGATTGCTAAGTTAAAAGAAGAATTCCCGGCAATTATTGACCGTGTTGAAGTTACTATCATGCTTGAACAAGCTGCGGTTGATGAGGGCATTGCTCTTGCGCGCGAACGTTATAGAGCTCGTGATGACCGCATGAGGAGCTTGACTGATGAGTCCGTTGAAGACTTTTACTCCTGCTTGCTATGCCAGTCCTTTGCTCCTAATCATGTTTGTATTGTTACTCCAGAACGGGTTGGACTATGTGGTGCTGTTAGCTGGCTAGATGCAAAAGCATCTCACGAGATAGCCCCTAACGGACCCAACCAACCAATCCCCAAGGGACCAGCCATTGACGAATTAAGAGGCATGTGGCAATCCTGTAATGATTATCTGTATAAGGCTTCTAACAATACTCTGGAAGAGGTCAACCTCTATACTCTAATGGATAGGCCCATGACTTCTTGCGGATGTTTTGAAGCTATCATGGCAATTGTTCCTGAAGCAAACGGAATTATGTTAACAACCCGTGAACATTCTGGAATGACTCCCTGTGGTATGACCTTCTCCTCTTTGGCTGGAACTTGCGGTGGTGGAATGCAAACTCCAGGCTTTATGGGAATTGGAAGAACTTACCTCCTCAGCAAAAAGTTCATTCCTGCCGATGGTGGAATCGCGAGAATTGTTTGGATGCCTAAAGAGCTAAAAGATTTCTTGCGTGAAGACTTTGTTCAACGCTCAATTGATGAAGGCTTGGGTGCAGACTTCATTGATAAAATTGCGGATGAGTCAGTCGGTACAACTGCAGAAGAAATCGTTCCTTTCCTTGAGGAAAATGGACATCCATGCTTTGGCCTTGACCCTCTAATGTAAACTGCATTATTGAAACTATGGCTATCGCCTATGTCTAGAACTAGGCGCTAGCCAAGTTTCTAATGACCTTACAAGTCTGCTTCTTATCCTAGATCGATTAGAAAGGGGATTTAAAATGGCTCTAACAGGTTTAGAAATCTATAAACAATTACCCAAGAAAAACTGCGGAGAATGTGGAGTGCCAACTTGTTTAGCCTTTGCTATGGCATTGGCTTCGGGAAAAGCTGCTTTAGATTCATGCCCATATGTAACCGAGGCAGCCAGAGAAAACTTAGATTCTGCAGCAGCCCCCCCAATCAAAGCCATAAAATTCGGTAAAGACTCTGTTCTTGGTGATGAGACTGTTCTTTTCCGTCATGATAAGACATTTTATCATCCTACAACTTTGCTGATTCATATCTCCGATTCCCTTAGTGATGATGAATTAAGCGCTAAGATTCAAGAAATAAAAGGCTTAGAATTTGAACGTGTCGGACTGCAATACTCTATCGACGGTGTAGCGGTCGTTCAAGAATCGGGAGATGCTGCACGCTATGCTAAGGTAGCCGCTACTGTTGCTGAAGCTACTGATAAATCATTGCTTTTATTAAGCAACGATGTAGCTGCATTAAAAGCCGCCTTAGAACCTTTGGCATCCCGGAAACCACTTATCGGTTCAGCAACCGCGGACAATTATGAGGCTATGGTTAATCTGGCTAAAGATAACTCTGTTCCTGTGATCATCAAGGCAGATGGTCTAGAAGCTCTCGAAGAACTTGTTACTAAAGCACAAGCTTTAGGGTATAAAGAATTTGTCTTAGATCCCGGTTCAAGAACTACGGTTAATACCCTTGAAAATCTTACCCAGTTCCGGCGTTTAGCTATTAAGAAGAAGTTCCGCCCCTTTGGCTTCCCGGTCATTGCCTTTACAGGTAACCAGGATCCTATGGAGGAAATAATGGAAGCCACAGTTTATGTGGCAAAATACGCTAGTGCTGTTGTGTTAAAAACCAGTAAGAAAGCTCATCTGCTACCCTTAATGACACTTAGACAAAACATTTACACTGATCCTCAAAAGCCAATTCAAGTAGAACCAAAATTACACTCCGTAGGTAATGTTGATGAAAATTCACCATTCTACATTACTACTAACTTCTCCCTGACCTACTATAGCGTTGAAGGTGAAGTGGAAACTTCCAAGATTCCAAGTTATATACTCCCAATAGATACGGATGGTACCTCAGTCCTTACTGCCTATGCGGCAGGTAAATTTGAACCGGAAAAAATCGTTGAAGCAATGAATGCCAGTGGTATCGCAGATAAAGTAAAACATCGCAATATCATAATTCCGGGGTATGTGGCAGTAATATCAGGCAAATTATCTGAACTATCCGGTTGGAAAGTAGTTGTCGGGCCACGTGAATCCAGCGGAATTGTATCATTCTCTAAAACTCTGTCCTAAGACTTTGCAATAGGCTATGAGAGGGAAGAAAGATGTTTTTATAGGATTGATTACACTAATGGGATTTCTTGGTAAAGTAAGGAAGTGAATGCGATGTCCCAGTATCAAATTAAATTCATGCCCGAAAATCGTGTTATAGAAGTCACTCATGGAACATCTCTGCTCAGTGCAGCCGCAAAAGCCGGAATTACGGTTAAATCCGGATGCGGAGGCAAGGGAACTTGTGGTGCTTGTAAAGTTGTCGTGTTAAGTGGAGATCCCATTATTGATGGAACCGGAAATCTCACTCCTGAGCAACTCTCTAAAGGGATACGGCTGGCTTGCAAAACACTGATTCAAGGAGATATGACCATAGAGGTACCTCCTGAGTCACGATTACAAGAACATCAAGTTTTATTAGGGGATGTCCAAAAAGGACTCTTACAGGAAAGCGAACATGATTTACTCGATAAATTTGGACGTCACCCTTTAGCAAGAAAGCAGAGAATTTCACTTTCTAAGCCAACCTTGACAGAAAATTCAAGTGATTGGTCTCGCCTGAGTATAGAACTCCGTCGAGTTTTACAAACAGGAGAAAAGCCCATCCATATTCCTTTATCTGTACTCAAACATCTTCCGGAATTACTTCGCAAAGCTAATTGGGATGTATCCATCACAATAACTGACACTGAAACTGGTTTAACGATTACTCATATCGAACAGGGGAATGATATCCCCCCTTATGGAGTCGCTATTGATATTGGTACTACGACGGTTGTTGTTTACCTGGTAAATCTTATTACAGGTGAAATTGTCGATCAACAAGGTACTTATAATAAGCAGGCTAAATATGGGGATGACGTAATAACGCGTATAGTCTATGCGGTTGAAAAAGAGCAGAACTTAATGGAGATCAGGGATGCTGTTGTTGAAACCGTCAATGGTCTGCTTGATAAGATCTTTGCTCGTCAATCCTTGGGTAGTAAGGATATCTCAAGTGCAGTTGTGGCCGGGAATACTACGATGACTCAGCTATTCTTAGGCGTAGATCCACGGTACATTCGTTTGGAACCTTATATTCCTACAATGACAACTGTTCCCTCATACCCTGCTCGAGAGCTTGGGCTTCATATGTTGCCCGAAGCCCTGGTGCATTCCTATCCCTCAGTAGCGAGTTATGTTGGAGGGGATATTGTAGCAGGAACTTTGGTGACGGATTTAGCCAGTGGTGAAGATATTATCCTTTTTATCGACATTGGCACCAATGGAGAAATTGTACTTGGTAACCAAGATTGGTTAGTTGCTTGCGCCTGTTCGGCAGGGCCTAGTTTTGAAGGCGGAGGAATTACCTTTGGAATGAGAGCTATGCCGGGGGCAATAGAACGAATTTTTGTGGATCCGGAAACTTTGGAGGTATCCCTTAAAGTTATCAATAACCAGACACCTGTAGGAATATGCGGATCGGGGCTTGTGGATTGCATAGCTAAACTTTTGAGCGCGGGTATTATTGACCGTGCCGGTAACTTTCAGTTAGAGCATAAGTCGGGTTCGCAACGCTTAAGAGCGACTGCCGATGATAAGGAGTTTGTTCTAGCCTGGGCTCATCAAGCCGGTGGAGAGAAAGATGTGGTCATCACCGAAAACGATATTAAGAATGTTATTCGAGCCAAAGGTGCGATCTATGCTGGAATTCGTTCATTATTAAACATGGTTGCAGTAGATATTGAAATGATTAGCCGAATAATTATCGCAGGTGGTTTCGGCAACTATCTAAATATCCATGATTCAGTCCAAATTGGGCTGCTTCCAGATCTTGAACCGGAGCGGTTCGAGTTTATTGGAAATGCATCTGTTAAAGGAGCACGATTAGCCTTGCTATCTCAAAATGCTTGGCGAGAAGCAGAAGAATTAGGGCGAAAAATGACTTATGTTGAACTTTCAGTAGGAGCAACCTATATGGACGAATATATGGCCGCGTTGTTTTTGCCCCATACGGATATGTCACTATTTCCATCTTTTCAATAAACGTTGTTATGGAGGTCTATTATGTCAAAATATATAGCTGTAGCAGGTAAAGGTGGAGTAGGAAAAACCACATTCACCGCATTATTACTAAGGCAAATGGTTAGACGAAAAAAAGGGACTTCGATCCTTGCAGTCGATGCAGACCCCAATGCCAATCTTGGTGAAGCTTTAGGCTTGGAGGCTACCTCGACAATCTCAGAATTGCTCGAGCAAAGCAAAGATCCTAAAGCCATCCCCCAGGGTATGCCTAAAAATGTATTTATCGAGTACAAACTTCAGCAGTCCTTAGTTGAATCGAAAGATATTGATCTGCTGGTCATGGGAGGGCCTCAGGGAGCGGGTTGCTACTGCTATCCTAATGATATCTTGCGCAAGCACCTTGAGAATATTGGAGAAAACTATGATTTTGTAGCCGTGGATTCTGAAGCCGGATTAGAACATATCAGCCGACGTACGATTCCCCGTATCGAAGTCATGTTTGTCATCAGTGATTCTTCGGCTCGAGGTATTCGTTCAGCGGGGAGGGTCCATGAGCTTATTAAAGGACTCAAATCTGCTGTAAAAACCATCTATTTAATTGTCACCAAGACTTCAGCAGGCAGTATGGAATCCCTAAAAGAAGAGATTGGACGTACTGGTCTGACTGTAATCGGAGATATTCCGTTGGATCCTTTAGTTGTGGAATATGACTTGGCCGGCAAACCATTATTTGATTTGCCCGATGATGCCGTCTCGGTACAGGCAGTAGAGGATATTCTGAACCGTGCCGGAATCTTTAACTAGAAAGGAGAGAAGTTCATGTCCGTAGCGTTAGTAAAAGAAAAATATTCTAGTAAAGTTGGAGAGGTAGTACTTGGCGCCACTGCTGAACAGGGTGGAACAAGGACCCATACAATTACGGTTGGAGGGGATAGTGCCCTGCCTTTTCTCCACTTTGAAGGAGAAACCAAGAACCGTCCGGTAATTGCTATGGAGGTCACAGATGTTGTGCCTTCCTGGAATGATTTAATAAAAAATCAAATCGGAGATGTCATTAATAATCCGGCAGCCTGGGCTAAAAAATGTGTAGATGATTTTGGCGCAGACCTCATTTATCTAAAGCTTGATGGTGCGAACCCAGAGGGTGAAAACCGTTCTCCCGAAGATTGTGCTCGTATTGTAAAAGAAGTTTTAGCGGCAGTTGGGGTTCCTTTGATTGTAGAAGGATGCGACAATGCTGAGAAAAATAATGAAATCATGGCTGTAATTGCTGAAGCTGCAACCGGGGAAAATCTCTTAATAGGTATTGCGGAACAGGATAATTACAAATCAATTGCGGCTGCAGCAATGGTTCACAAACATACTCTAATTGCCCGTTCACCTCTTGATATTAACATCTGTAAACAGTTAAATATCTTGATTCATGAAATGGGACTTCCTTTAAACAAAATCGTAATTGACCCTACGGTTGCCGGTTTAGGATTCGGAATTGAGTACGTTTATTCTATTATGGAACGCGCTCGTTTGGGAGCTTTAGCTAATGATAAAATGCTTTCTATGCCTATTATTTGTACAGTAGGGTATGAAGCTAATCGTTGTAAAGAAGCCTATGCAACCGTCGAGGAGTTTCCCGGTTGGGGGGATCTCGAAGACCGTGGAGTGCTTTGGGAAGCGGTTACAGCATCCGGTGTTCTTCAAGTCGGAGCTAGCATTCTGGTAATGCGCAACCCTGCAGCAGTTACTTTGGTCAAAAAGAACATTACTGATTTAATGGGAAAATAATCCCCGAAATCACCAGCATAATCCAACCACCTTCATTTTGTATTTTTCCAAAAAATGAAAGGACGTGAACTGAATGATTATTTTTGGCGAACGGATTAACGGGATGTTTACTGATATTGGAGAGGCACTTCGCAACAAAGATCCAAAACCGCTTCAATATTGGGCGGTAAAGCAACAAGAAGGAGGCGCTCATTACCTAGACGTCAACTCTGGCCCTGCCATTCCTTCCGAGGAGAGAGTTGAAGCCTATGAGTGGATGGTTAATGTCATTCAGGAAGTTTCTGAGTTACCTCTAGTCTTAGATTCAACAAACTATAACGCTATTGAAGCAGGCTTAAAAGTCTGCAAACGTCCTGCAATTATTAACTCTTGCCCAGCTGAGCAAGTGAAAATCGAACGGGTTTTCCCAATGGCTATCCAATATAACGCAGGTATAATCGGGTTAACAATGGATAAGAAGGGTATTCCTAAAGACGCAGAGAATCGAGTTGCCTTCGCCATGGAGCTTGTAGCCGCCGCTGACGAGTATGGAGTACCAATGGAGGACCTCTATATTGATCCATTGATTCTCCCTGTAAACGTTGCTCAAGAGCATGCGCCGGAAGTCCTGGAGTCCTTAAGACAAGTGAAGATGTTAGCAAACCCAGCCCCACGTACAGTCTTAGGATTATCAAATGTGTCTCAGAAATCACCGGATCGCAACCTGATTAATCGCACATATTTAGCTATGGCAATTGCTTGTGGACTTGACGCCGCTATTATGGATGCCAATGATGATGACTTAGTCGACGTTGCAGCAACAGCTCAGATTCTCTTGAATCGAAGTGTCTACGCTGACTCCTATCTAAAAGTATTCCGTGCTCGCTAAAATATCTACAACATGGAATTCAGGTGAAGGGCTGCCTTTGGGCCTCTAAGTCCTGATGTTCAACAGAACAATTAGATTGTCTAATTTATATTGGTACACCTTGAAAGAGGGCTGCAGTAAACTTTGTTTGCTGCAGCCCTCTTATATAAGTAGCTAATCATTGTGGTCGAAACATTAAAAAAATACCTTCTTGATAACTCAGAACCCTTGTACGTATCCCCCAAAAAACTAAACTGGGTAATATCCATGTAAGTAAAGTTATCCTCTTGTAGCATGCTTAATTGACAAATTAAGAGACAATCCTATCATACCATTACGAATACAAGCATAGCTATTACAGATAATAAACTGGAAGGGGATAATTATGGAAGCATATTATCATAATGATCCAAGAATTGGAGAATGGGTAGAAAAAATAATTGAAGAAATTTTCACAACGTGTTTGTTGACTGGAGTTGACTCAGAGGCAGAATTTCAAAAAGGATGCGAATTTGTAAGTAAGCTGGCTTCCTTATTACAGGACTTTTCTACATTTCCTTCAGAGTACTTAGCGGATGTTCTTAAACAAATCATTGAACAGCAATTGCCAGACTCACGTGTAATTGCTAACTTTCCTTCATTTAAAGACATAATGAATAAAATGCTAGAAGAAGGTATGTTAAAAGTAATGGAGACCTCGAAAAGTTTTCCAACGGACTCTATGAATAATTTAAAGTTTGATATAGCAGAGATAGAGAATGTAGAAATTGAGGATTGTATCCCTGCTCTAGGCGCTATCTATAATGAAATTCTTCCAATAGAACAGCAAACTATTATTGAAGAAACGGAGAAATGCCCCAATATCTTGATCCCTAACCACGTAGACCGGCTTAAAACATTTTTAAATCATGTATTCGTCGATCCTGCTATTATGTGGGATGTTACTATATCAGGACAAAAAGTATTTGCACAGGTAGAGGATATTCTATTCTGCCATAGCGGTTCAATGTGTTCTTGTGAAGGAGAAAAATTTAAACAGGAAGGTTGGAGAGTGTTGATAATAGATGATGAAGATCTATATTATCCTCGAAGATTTGAAAGGAACCTTAAAAATACTATTCGGCAGGGTAAAAATACTAAAAGGAGATAAGTTATCTTATTTTTCTATCAAGAAGTAGGAAATACTGTTTCTGTGTCGAATAAAACAATATAGAAGGGTAAAGTGAAGATGGATTCAAACTATCTGAAATGAGGAATAATTTTGACAGATCAGTTGGGAGCAATAATAAAGAACACATTAAAGGCAATTGAATCAGGGAAAGAAGAAATCTTTTTAATTGCTGAAACATCTCGAGCCGAAACCCAGCGGCTTGTTAATGAACTCTCTCAACTAAAAATTGATATTAAAGAAATCATTTCACAAGTTGATTGTCAAGATAAGGTTGAACGGCGTATGCGTCAAAAACTGATGGAAGTAAATCGCTCTTATCAAAAATATACTCAAAAAGAAATGATGGATACTTATACAGAGGCAAAAGATGCCCAAGTTAAGTTGCAGCTTTTACAACAAAAAGAAGTTCAATTGCGCAAGCGACGGGATGACCTGGAGCGTTCTCTTACCCAAATGCAGGTTACAATAGAACGGGCTCAAAATCTTATGACTCAGGTAAGCATGGCGATTAGCTTATTGCAAGGCGGGGTAGTTGAAGCCTTGCAGACTCAGAATCATGAACAACGAGTTGAGATGGGACTGCGGGTTATTAAAGCCCAGGAAGAAGAACGGCGTCGTGTCGCAAGAGAAATTCATGATGGTCCTGCTCAAACCCTTGCGAATATTGTTTTAAGATTGGAAATTGCAGAAAGACTATTAGAACTAGATCCGAGTCGAGTAAAAGCAGAATTAAAAGACCTTAAGAATCTGGTTCGTGCAAATTTACAAGACATTCGCAGAATTATTTTTGATTTGCGTCCAATGGCCTTAGATGATTTAGGAATAGTTCCGGCAATTTCTAAATACCTCGGTAACTTCCAAGAAAATTATGGCATTAAATGTGAGTTGCTTATCGAAGGTAGAGAACGACGCCTGCTTCCGGCTATGGAAGTTGCTCTGTTCAGATTAGTACAAGAAGGAATGACGAATGTTGCCAAACATGCTCATTCTGATAAAGTTGACATTTCTTTGATTTATCGCGAAGACTGGACAATCGCCAAAATACGTGATTATGGCAAAGGTTTTGACGCAAAATCTGCTATGAATTCTCCAGGCGAACATTTTGGTCTTGTAGGAATGCGTGAACGTGTCGAAATGTTCTCAGGTTTATTTTCTATACACTCAACAATTGGCAAAGGAACATTGATTGAACTTTCAATTCCATCTAACCAGGAGGGAGGAACGACAACTTGATAAAAATTGTAATTGCTGATGATCATCCCTTATTACGAGAGGGGCTTCGTCGCATTTTAGAATTTGAAGATGGGATTGAGGTCGTTGCAGAAGTAGGAGATGGTCAAGGTGCCATCAATATTGCACGAACAATGAAATTCGATATTTTATTAATGGACTTAAATATGCCCGGGGTTAATGGCTTAGAAGCCGGCAAAGTAATTCGTCGTGAATGTCCGGAGGTTGGTATCTTAGTACTTACTGTTGATGATTCAGATGAGAAGGTTTTTCAGGTTCTTCAAATTGGCGTAGCAGGTTATCTGCTGAAAGATGTTGATTCTAAAACTCTTATCCAATCTATTCGGAAAGTGTACTCAGGCGAGCCAATCTTATCACCCAGTGTGACAGGGAAGCTACTTGACCAATTAAGTCAACCTAGCCCTATGAAGGATACATGTGGGCTAAGTGATCGAGAAATGGAAATACTCCATTATGTCGTTAAAGGGGCTTCAAATCGTGAGATTGGAACCTCTTTATTTATCAGTGAAAAAACTGTTAAGAATCATTTGTCGAGTATTTATCGCAAACTTGCTGTTGAAGATCGAACACAAGCAGCTCTTAAGGCAGTAAAACTTAATCTTTTTCAGCTGGATTAGGTAATACAGATGATTATAGATTGCTAAACTACCAATAAAAAGGTAAAATAAATTGAGACAAGTTTGTAGAGTAGTGTAAAAATGGTAAATATAATAGCATTGTTCAAAGAAAAGCGTCCAAATGCTATTCTATCAGAGAAATATTCTGACAAGAAAAGCATTGAGACGCTATTTTTGGAGGATTGATTAGATGAAAATTAGTTTTTTTGGAGCAGCACAGGTTGTCACAGGGTCTTCTTTTCTAGTAGAAACAGGGGATTCGAGAATCCTAATTGATTGTGGTATGTTTCAAGGTTCCAAAGCGCTCAAAGAGTTAAATTATGGAGAGTTCCCTTATAATCCAGCAAGCCTTGACGCTGTAATTCTGACGCATGCTCATACAGACCACTCAGGTATGTTACCTAAACTGATTAAGTCTGGTTTCAAAGGCACAATTTGGGCTACACCTGAAACAATTAAGTTATGTTCAATAATGCTTCCGGACAGTGGGCATATACAGGAGATGGAAGTAGAACGAAAAAATCGAAAACGTAATAGAGCAGGGCTTGAACCACTGGTACCAATTTATACTGTCCAAGATGCCATTAATACTATCTCCTACTTTAGGGCATCACGGTACAAAGAAATCGTTGAATTAGCGCCAACTATTTCCTTTCAGTTCTACGATGCTGGTCATATACTTGGTTCAACCCATGCAGTACTTCATATTAAAGAACCCAATTACAATAAAACCGTTGTGTTTTCCGGTGACATAGGAAATGTAAACCAACCATATATTCAAGATCCCAGTATACTCAGTGTAGCAGACATCGTTGTAATGGAAACAACTTACGGAAACAGACTCCATTCTGAAAATAGTGACGGCAGTAAAGGTGATCGTTATGAGCAGCTTGCTCAAATAATCCGTTCAACCTATGAAGCCGGTGGGAATTTAGTTATTCCTGCTTTTGCCATTGAACGGACTCAGGATTTATTATTTTATCTACGTCGACTCCAGGACGAACATCGAATACCAACACTACCTATATATATTGACAGCCCTTTGGCCATTGCAGCTACAAAAATATTCCAAGAAAATACGGATAATTTTGATTCTGTAACTCGTGAGCTAATAAAAACGGGGAATAACCCCTTAACAATGCCCAATGTTCATTTTAGTCAAACTGCTCAGGATTCCATGGCTTTAAATAATATTGAAGGTGGGGCAATAATTATTGCTGCCAGCGGTATGGCAGATGCGGGTCGAATTAAGCACCATCTAAAGCATAATCTATGGAAAAGCAATGCAACGGTTCTGTTTGTAGGATATCAGGCTCAAGGAACCATTGGTCGAATGTTATCGGATGGAGTTGATACCGTAACTATTCACGGTGAGAAGGTTGCCGTGAATGCTCGGATTACTCATATGGATGGTTTCTCTGCTCATGCAGATCAAGCAGAATTGATTCATTGGCTTTCATTACTTGGCAAGAAAGCAGAGCAGATTATTCTTATTCACGGGGAATTAGAATCACAGACAAAATTTGCCGAGAAGGTTTTGGAGGAGTTTGGTAAATCTCCCCTTATACCACAGCTTGGAGAAACAATTGAATTTACTGAAGGAAAAGTGCTACAACTTCCACCTGAAAAAATCTGGCTTTCGATCCCTCCTAAGGATGATATGGGCAAGGAGACTGCCTCAAGTCCATCAGAAAAGTTAATCAGCAAGTCAATAATTCAACCAACTGTTCCTTCTTATAAGAGATTAAAGTCAACCGTCTCCAAGACATCACGTTCACAGGTTAACAGAGCATATATTAGGTTACGACATCATCTTAAGAGCGTTATCGACCAGGGATTAAGAACTCGAGATTTCGACCGTGTCGTTAATATATTGGATAGCTTAACGCGCTTGCTGGAAGAGCAAGAGCGAAAATCAAGACGATAGACTTACAAATTAAAGCCAAGCGTATTCCAGAGTTTGACGTTTAATCCCTGATAAAAAACGAAGGGTTTCTTCGCGCCTTTTGATCGCTAAACGCTTCCCTGCTTTGGTAGAGACTTTATCTGGCAGAGCATCTGCGAAAAGACGTGCCCTTTCAATAGCATCTTCAGGAGTTTGTATTAAGTCATCTTGGCCAACTATGCTAAATAATCGCATTAAACCAATATTTCCTAAATTATCCAGAATATCCGCTTCTCTTAAGTAGACTGCCTCATCACTGCGCCCAGGCTCCGAGTAATACATGTGATTTTCTACAGCATCTAAAACAAGAGAGATTTTTTCTGATGGATATGACATTTGGGGAAGAAGGTTTGCAGTCACACCTTTTGAACGTAAAGCATGATCCATGTTCTTAAGGGCATAGGCAGGGGATTTGCCAGTATCATGCAGCATAGCTGCTGCATAAAGAACCTCGTCATCCAAGGTTAAATGACTAGAGAGTTCTTTAGCTAGATGATAAACTCTAAAACAATGCTTGACACTCCAAGCAGAGTGAGCTCCTGACTTTTCCACAATTTGAACAAGCTCTTTCCTGAAATCCATTTTTTAGCCTCCTTTTCGTTTAGTTCTATATACGCCAAAAGACTCCCATTTCCCTTCCATTTTATGGAAGTAGTTTTAAGAGTCTTTTGACTTTATTTGTATTAAATAGTCTATTTATACTTTTTTCTTCAATTAACAAAGATTAATATGTAAAAATCAATAGAAACTTAGAGATAATTTTCGGATGGTACATGGGGAGATGAACTATCAATGAACAAAGTAAGTGTTTATGGGAGCTTTACACAAGCTCTTTTCTTTTCAGGTGTTGTTTCTATTCCAAAATATTTACTGACCCATTATAGAAAAATCGGGATCTGTGATAGCGAGATGTTAGTATTAATTCAGATATTATGTGAAGCCGAAGTGAATCCATATCCCTCGATTTCAACTTTAGCTGGACGAATGACTGCTCCATCCTCTGAGATAGAAGAGAAATTGGGAGGGTTAGTCGAGCGAAAACTTCTTTCCATCGAAAGGTACTGGAACCCAGTTGAACAAAAGTGGGGAAATTGTTATAGTTTTGTTGGTTTAATCGAAGAGCTTGCAGAATTATGGGCAATTGAGAGATCCCAGCAATTAGAAGAAGAACGAATCCTTAAACAACAACAGGTCCCTTTAAATATCCCATCTACTTCACCTAATCCAGCGATGGAGAACTTAATTCAAACTTTTGAGCAAGAGTTGGGACGCCTGCTTACGCGCTTGGAATGTGAAAATCTGGACAAATGGCTATCTTCACATTTTTCGGAGGAATTAATTATTGAGGCCTTAAGAAGAGGGGTTAGTGCAGGCATTCGAAACTTTCGTTATTTAGATTCGATTCTTAGAGAATGGGAAAAAAAGGGACTTCGTACACGAGCTGAGATCGAAGCAGAAGATGCATTTTTTCAATCCCGTCAGGAAAAAAAGACTACTAAGTCTAAAAGTAAAGGTGCTACAAAAACTACTTCTAATAAATATGAGAATTTTTATCTTTAGAACATTTGGTACTAGGCCAAGTTTTCTATAGGAGGATCTTCAACTATGAAAAATGTCAAAGATATTTTATCGACCAATCTCATACCTTCAAGGCCCAATTATGAGAAACCAAAAGTTACAGCACCCCCTTCTAATGGGAGGCAGTGTCCTATTTGTCAGGATCGGGGAATTGTCCTGGAAGGTGATATTGCCTATCCTTGCAGCTGTATGGAAACCAGAAAGTTAGAAAATCAATTTCGGCATGCTCGAATTTCTCGGGAACTAATGAACTGTCGATTAGATAAGTTTCGCTTTGATTATTATTCGGCGGATCTAGCGGAGTCACATCGCGAAGGAGCAGCCAAGGCCTTAAAAGCCGCTAAAAGCTTTGTAGATGATTGTTTGCGTTCCCCTTATGGCTTGGGATTACTATTTACTGGGCCGGTTGGCTCGGGTAAAACCTATCTGGCTGCATCAATCGCCAACGAGCTAATGGAACATAATTTAAAGGTTCTTTTTCTTATCGTTCCGGATCTGCTTGATGAATTGAGAGCTACGTACAAGTCGGATGTTAATGAACTTGATCTATTAGATTCTGCGCGAAGTATACCTATCTTAATCCTCGATGATTTAGGGGCTCATAATTATACTGAATGGACAAGAAATAGACTATATTCAATTATTAATTATCGCCTAAATGAACAGTTGCCAACAGTTATTACGTCGAATCTTTCTCTTGATGAAATGGAGGATTTTCTTGGATTACGGACAACTTCTCGAATTATTCAATCTTCAAGGATTTTTCGGTTAACTGTCCAAAAAGACATTCGCTTACAGATTTATCAGGAAAGGGAAAGTAAAGCTAAGTAGTTTGTTGAGTTGAAAAATATTTTCTGAAACCTATGCATGTCCTTAAGAGGATGCGCATAGGTTTTTTTAAGTAAAAAAATAAGGAGGTGTTCCGCTATGGCTAAAATTATCACTATTAATCGTAAGTATATTGCCATGGTCGCCAGTGTATGTTTGATTTGTCTGCTTGGTTTTGCTGGGTTTTCTCTTTGGGAAAATAAGAATGAAGGTGTTTCTAAAAACATGGGTAATCCCGAGATAAAAATGATCGGAGTTACTGTTGAGCCGGGGTCAGTTGTTAAGGATCTCACTTATGGCAGCGTTACATTAAAAGGTGCCCAGGTAATTACAACTAAAACTTTTGATCTTGTCATTACAGTACAAAATATGACCGCCAAAAAGATGACAAATATTCCAGTGGAATTGCAAATGAGTTTAATTGGAGATGACACTAAAAAGGTAACAACGCCAGGCAGTCTGGAAGTATTAGAACCCGGTGCTACAGCCCGAGTTGCTTTTCGTCAGATCAATGTATTAGGGGATGCTTCAGGTAAAAGTGCCACAGAGGGTCAGCATTTAATCACGTTGAGAGTTAATGCTAATCCTGAGGGGGGCGTAGAGCAGACTACTGAAGCAAGTTTTCGTTTTAATGTAGATACAACTGTTAAAGCACCAGCAACAGTAAAAAAGCAATAAGTTGAATCTCCAAAATAAGTGCTGTCAAGCACTTATTTTTGTTTTCAGTAAAATAGGGATATAATAGAATGGACGTAAGCAACAATGTCAATCAAGAACTCCTCCTCCTCCATTTGCAGGGGGAAGCACTGGACTAGGTGAGGTGGATAATATGGAAATAAAAGTTGATTTACATACTCATACCGTTTCAAGTGGACATGCCTATAGTACACTATCAGAAAACGCCTTAGCAGCATCTCGTAACGGCATTGAATTACTCGGTATGACTGATCATGGGCCGACAATGCCAGGTGCACCACATTTATACCATTTTGGAAATTTAGGCATTATTCCCGAAGAAATACATGGAGTTAAAATATTGCCTGGTGTGGAAGCTAATATCACAAGCCATGAAGGAGAGTTAGATATTCCCATCAGATATCTGGATCAAATGAAACTGGTTCTAGTGGGTTTGCATGGTATTTGCTACCCTGGAGGAACCGCTGATCAAAATACTGAGGCGTATGTTAAAGCTATGAGAAATCCCTATACGGATATGATGGTGCATCCTGGGCGTCCTGAATTTGAACTGGATCTCGAACGAATTGCTTACATGTCAGCTGAGTTAGGTATTCCCGTCGAGATCAATAACAGTTCTCTAGCCAACGAAAAACTGGGGGCCTGGGGAAATTGCAGACGATTTGCCAAATATATGGTTCAATACAAGGGGCCTGTTATTTTGGGCAGCGATGCTCATTTTTCATATCTAGTGGGAGATTTTAGTCATGCCCTCAGTTTAGTAAGAGAAGTGGGACTGGCTGAAGAGCAAATTCTCAATAGCTCGCCCAAACGGGTTTTAAATTATTTAGCTGATCGTCGGAAAAGTCGACCTAGCATTTCTTAGTGTAAAAGCCCAGTTACAACTCTAAATACTACAGAAAAGGTACACGAAACCCCTTGTTACCATATATTGTATTGAAGGAGGGGTGAAATTGTTCGATAAACAAGTAGAGGAAAGTTGCGGAGAACCTATTGTTATAGGAATCGAATTCTTTTGCCCCATCAGCTCGGCTCCAGGAAGTTCAAGTCTAATATTTACTCAACCTCTTTTGACAGGGAAAGTGTTTGAATCCTCCGCTGTGGTTATTGGAGCTCAAATCATTCTTTACATTGCCCATCATCTTTTCGGATATAAAAGTATCCCTATTCTGGACACTAAAAATAACCAAACCATCCAAATGCCGCTTTCTGAACTTCAAGACTTTTTAAAGTGGATGGCTAACGGATCTGGAACTTTTGCTAACCTAAACGCTGCCACTGCGGGAAGTAATAATATTTTAGAATCAGACCCGGAAGTTATAGGTACAGTTAGTGACCGTGGCTTTCGAACTCCCCAGAGCCCTGAAGCCCCACTGGTTTTTGCAATCTACGTTATAGGAAACTTTTCCAATAAACCCTATACTCCCATTGTTGAGATTATTGTCCCGATCCTCACATTTCCTGGTCTGCGAGGAGCACTACCAATCTTGATTATTAGTTTACTAGCAACGATATTTGTAAGAGCTGTAGTTCCACCGGAATCGACGGGTGCTAGACCCCTTGCTAAGCCTAGCCCCTTAAATGATAATACTAATCCTCTTACTTTTACCCCAAACGATCTGCTGAAAATGTTTACTAAATTTGGCAAGCATTTCAACACAAATTAACGCAAATAATCGGCTTAGATAGCAAAGAATGGAAGATAATCCACTAAGGAAAGGTAAAAAGTTCTTTCCTTAGTGGTTATAGGAAATATATAGGAATAAATTCATTTGTTTCACTAAATTATTTATAGTACAATGTGTTTTGTGGACAAACTATGTTTAGAACCTCTAATGACGAATTAGAACATACAAAGTAAAGGACGTGTAGTAGTGCTTTTTAAAAGTGGACAGATTGATCGTGAACGTATAGCGGGAGCAATTATAATCATAAGCCTATTTATGATATTACTAACTGTGATTGGAATTCAGTTTTTAAATGTTAAAGTCACTAATATTGAATTAATTGATCGTGGCTTATACTCGGTGATTACTGAAAAGGGACCTGTTAATATTGGTAAAGAGGATGTCCTGCGTATTGAAAGAACCTATACAAAAGCAGCAATGACTGGTACACAAGTAGAGTTAGATAAGATATATACAACTAAAGGGTTTATTTTTATTTCTTCGTTAGACCCTTATTATAAGAATGGAAAAGAACTCATTAATTCTGTGGATTTTGATGGGGACAAAGTTTGGATTCATCCTTCAAACGGGAGCGCTGAGACATCAATTGAACAACGGCAAAATGCTAATTTGAAACTTATTCAGCCATTCAGTTATGCCATTGGCACATCCACTAAATTAATTTCTCTGATATTTTCGGTCTTATCTTTGCAATATCTCTCTTTAGCTATCGGTGGTTTGGCATTATTAATCCTCATATTTCCACTTAGGTTAGAGGGGACTTTAGCAGTACAATCCCTGGTTGCAAAGAATCCGGAATATAGCAATGAAGATGAGCAACAGCTTGATGCAATTGCAAAATAATCTAAACACCATTTGACTTCAACGGTTTTTCAGAAAGGAGTTGCCTACAATGAAAGTTTCTGTTAAACACATAAAGGGAATGCATTTTCAAGGTGAAGGTAATTCAAAAGTTGTGACTAATATGGATGCTAGCGTAACTGCTGGAGGAACCGGACGGGGAAGCAGTCCGACGGAAATTTTATTAATGACCATTGCTGGCTGTAGTGGGATGGATATTGTTACAATTCTTGAAAAGATGAACGTTAAATTTAATCGCTTTGAAACGACAGTCGAAGGGGAACGTGCCAGCGATCATCCCCGGGTCTTTAAAGATATTGAACTAGTTTATAAGTTTTGGGGAGATTCTCTTGTCAAAGAGAAGCTTGAGCGTGCAGTGCAACTTTCGATGGAAAAATATTGTAGTATCGCAAATATGATTGATAAAGCTGCCAATCTTACCTACAGTATTGAAATTAACCCTTAGGAATCTTTAGGTATATGAGAGCTGCCCAAAGGCAGCTCTTTTTTTGATGTTTTAACATTTAGTGGTTACTTTGATGCTACCGTTAATAATATCTGTCAGACACCGCGTAGAAATAGTGAATAAAATAATCCTAGTTAATTTACATTATATAACAATAATTAACTATAAAGGATGGGGACAATGTAGACAATCCTTGATAGAATATGGATGTTTTGTTATACTAAGAGTCGAAACAACTTGAAATAAAGGATAATGTTAAATGATATTAATTTTAGGGTTTCTGAGAAGTGTTTTACTCATTTGCGTGATTCTATACATTTATTATATTACTCGACGCAAACAAAATGATGTCGTAATTCAAATGTGGTTAACTGTCATCGTTGGAATGTTATCAAGTTTAGCAATTCAAATTCTTAATGTGGTTATGGGTAATTCTATATTAGAATCTGTATTACTGAGTATTTTATTTCTTGCTGCGCTTATCGCTTATTCAATATGGAAAGTTTCTGGAGAGTTTAAAAAACGTCGTTATTCAAAATAGTTGCAGCCGCATATCAAAAAACTGCGGCTTGTTTTTATGTGTATTCTCTCTGAAGGATTGTGACTTTATTACTAAATCATCGACAAATATATAAAAGGAGCTATGCTGAAAATGAAAAAACGAGGTAAGATTCGAATTAAAAAGATCGTTATGTTTTTGATTTTTAATATTGTCTTTGGGACAATTCTAGTACCCTTCATATTGTTTTGGGGACCCTTTGAGTCACTTAAGATCGTAACAGTAGGCGCAGTAGCAACCTCACGGCATCCTCAGGTCGTAGAGGCTTTTCTTTCCGAAGAGGAGATAAGCCGTATTATGAATTCTACTAGTTCACAGGGGACTGGTATTAGTCAGGCCTTAGGACGTACGGAAGTGATTACTGATAAAGCTTCAGGAATTACAATTGAAGATATTAAAGGCCAGAGCTTTAAAGGAAAAGTTATGCTTATCAAGGATCCTAATCGAATTAAACTAGCGGTTACTAAAGAAATTGGCGTTACCGGTGAACGAGTTACTGATCTGGTTAAAGATATGAATGCTGTAGCCGGGATAAATGCAGGTGGTTTTTATGACCCCAATGGCAAAGGCAACGGAGCATTTCCGGACGGAATAACCATGCATGATGGTGAAATAGTCCACAATAATGTCGGGGACAAGGCAGTAAACATTGTTGGATTTGATGATAAAGGAAAAATGGTGCTTGGGAAGATGACAGCCAAGCAATTAGAAGAGAAGAATGTCCGTGAAGCGGTCACCTTTGAACCTAATCTAATTGTGGATGGGAAATTAATGATTACTGGTGATGGAGGGTGGGGAATTGCCCCACGGACGGGAATTGGTCAAAAAGCTGATGGTACGGTAATTTTTGTGGTGATTGACGGTCGCCAACCTACTTGGAGCATTGGGGCAAACTTACGTGACCTGATGAACGTCTTTAAAGACTACGGTGCTGTCAATGCCATTAATCTAGATGGAGGATCATCCTCAGAACTTGTTTATGATGGCAAGGTTATGAATAAGCTTTGGAATATTTTTGGCGAGAGATATATACCTACTGCCTTTGTAGTTACCCCATAAATTACTAACAGTTTTTAAAGGAGAAAAATATCGCATGAAAAAGAAACTGCGTACTATATTCGTTTGGGTCTTAGTTTCACTCCTGTTGCAATTTGGCGCGTATTCCTATTTGGAAAATAAAGTAGCTCAAGTCGTCATGCCTAATGAACCCAGTGGTCCAATCACTAAAGAACTTCAAGCAACAATACCTGGTACAGAGTTTGAAAATATTCAAGTATCTTATGCTAAGGACTATCTAGCTTATACTGAAAACGGTACCCTTAAAATCTTTAACCTAAAAAAGGAAAAGATTGTCTTCGAAAAAAAGACTAATGATAAATCCCTGGGTGTTTTATCCTATCAATGGTTGCCAGACCGTGATACTTTGCTCTACTTTTACGCCAAGAAGAATCCTAATCCGGTAACCTACGTAACTGTACCGATTAAACCGACAACACCAACAGTTGACACTAAAACTGATCAAAAAACCGATACTAAGATCGATCCAAAAGTGGAAGATCCTAATCAGAAACCTGCAAAAACCGTTGATAAAGTTGAGCAAAAGGAGACTCCTGTCCAGACAAAAACTGAAGTTCGGTATAATAATCCTCAGATAACTGAATTATATACCCTTGAGCTACCTGGTTCAGATGAAGATACTGAACCAGACGACCGGTTTAATCAAACCATTAACGAATTCCCCGCCGGTGGAAAAATCGATGAATTAGTCTTCTCAACCTCTACCAATCTGATATACCTTACGGTTAAAGATGGCTCTAAAGAACTGCTGATGGAAATTGACGTCATGAAAAATGTCCGTACTTTAAATCGAACAGGTGAGATTGTTGATGGCATGGCCGCCTCTGATAGGTATGGAACACTTTATATCAACAGTAAGATTGGCGGAACGAAACAAGTTGTCTCTTTAGGAGTCGGTAACCGACATGTTATTTCTAAGAATGCTAATGACAAGGTTTTAGGAATACGAGATGGCAAAATATATATTGGTGAAGTCATAAACAATGAACTGGTTAAAATAAAAACAACTGAGGATCGTTCAGAGATAAGTGATAACCCATCCCTTAAAACTGAATGGGAGGGCTCAATACCACTCAGTGAAGTCAGCATCCTTATCGGTTCTCAAGGGGAAGTAGTGATTTACAATCAACAAACTGCTTATATTATTAAATCAGGAGAACTTAATGAGATCTCATTGAAGGGTGATGAGAATTATATCTCTGATGATGGAGCAGAGCTTATAGAACTAAAAAAATCAGGGACTTCCACCCTTGTTGAACTGCAAGCATTAAATCCTAAAGAATCTGGAATTGTAACAAATTCCTTTCATTTAGAGTAGACCCCCATGCCGCTTACTCAGCACCATCAGAGTATGAAAAAGGGTCTCTGGGGTCAGGCAGCTTCTCCCACATCCGTTCACTCAACACTCCGAGGCTCGCCCACACGCTTTCGCGGGAGCTCCGCCAAACCTCTGGGGAATACCTGTGAAGTGAACCACTGGCTGCGCTTCCCCACGCAAGCTTTGTGGGCTTTACCGCCTCTCCGCGTGATTCGTTCACTCCTGTTGGGAGAAGCTGCCTTCCTAACACGCCAAGGATTCCACGAAGACTTACCTAAGAATCCCAAACTTTTGCTTACACTCCCAACAAACTGGCTGGAGGAGCGCTTTTCTGCTAAGCGGATGCGTCAGTGAAGCCGCGCTAAGGCGAGCGCCGACGGTTCGTGTCCCCTAGCGCGCCGCAGGTTTACATGCGACGGAACACGATGTTCCTAGTGCCGCATGCGCCAGGGACGGCATAGCATGCGGCCAGAAATGCCTGGAGGTTCGGACGCGCTCGCGAACCGTCCAGCGAACCAGCGGCGCAACTCGCAGACGCGTGCAGATCGATGACACTGTCTTCGCACGGGTTAAAACAGCCAGCAAGCGCTCCGCCCCAGAGCCTAACAGAAGAACGTCCCTCTGTCAGGATGAGTTTTTCAGAGTAGAATGAAGTGAATACAGACAGGTATGTAAAAAGAACACCCTATGGTGTTCTTTTTACAGTTATGCTTAAGAGTCTAAGGAGTTTCGCTCGGAAGGCTTTGAGCCCCCTTTAGTTGAGTTTCAAGACTATCCAGCAGTGCTCGAATTTGATTCATTTGCTCAATTATTGAGGTTACGTTTAGTGAATTTGGATCAACTTGAAGTTCGTTTTCATTAGACTGGGCTGGAGGCGCAGTAGTTTGGCCAAGGGTAGTTGGTTGTGGTGCTCCATCCCCAAATAATTGAGTTAAGGCAGACCCTAAATTCTCGGTCATGACTAGCTTATCCTGATAGGCGAGAATCACTCGTTTCATTTCTGGGATACTGCCACCCTTATCGGACTGTAGATATATGGGCTCAACATACAAGAAGTTGCCTCCGATTGGTAGAGCTAAGAGATTACCCCGTATTACGCTTGACCCTTTTTGATCCCAAAGAGATAGCTGTTCAGAGATAGTTGGATCTTGATCTATACGAGATTCAATTTGCAAGGGGCCATCTATTTCGATATTCTTTGGCATCTTATAGAGTAAGAGTTCACCATAGTGTTCTCCATCCATCCTGGCTGCCATCCAGGCCACCATATTGTTACGTGTATTAGTGGCACTGGAAGCCGGCGTAAAGGGCAGCATAAGCACAAATTCAGGTTTGTTTTCTCCGGGGATTTTCATGATGGTGTAATAGGGTTCCACATTTTGAGGAGTTGCCTCAAAGAGTTCTTTAGCTATATCCCAAGAGTCTTCTTTATTATAAAACACAGAGGAGTTAGTCATATGAAAGTTTTTAAGCATATTACTTTGAACACTAAAAAGTGTTTCTGGGTAGCGCAGGTGGGCTTTTAGGCTGGCAGGCATACTTTCCAGGTCTTTAAAAACCCCAGGAAATATCTTCATATAGGTCTTTAAAATTGGATCTGAGGGATCGGCAGCATAAAAATCTACGGTTCCATCGTAGGCGTCGATAATAACTTTAACTGAGTTGCGAATATAGTTAAAATCTTCATTGGAATATAAATGTGAATAGGGCAGAGAGTTAGAAGTTGTGTAGGCATCAATGATCCACTTTATACGACCGGAATTTATTACCATATAAGGATCGCTGTCATAGGTTAAGAATGGAGCTAATTTTTGAACCCGTTCATCTATATTTCGATAAACAAGCATTTTACTTTCTGCAGTTACTTCACTAGCGAGGTAAAAGCGCGGGGTTCCGTGCCGGAGAGATACCATGAGTTTATTGAGTGGGGTTAACGGAATTCCTGTCTTTCCCTGGTAGGAATTTTCTGCATTGGAATTACCTAGGGGATAATCAAACTCTTTGTTAGAAGTATTTGCAACTACCCAGTCCTTCGTCAATTCACCATAATATATTCTGGGCTCAGTCATTTTGAAAGCTTCAAATTCACTGATTGGCGGGACATCTTTAATAGCAAATGAAGGGAGCCCTTCAGAAGTGACAGCATTGGCGAAAGAAGCAGAAGCCCCAAAACCATGAGTATATTTAAAACGCATGTTGACAAAGGTTTTAGCCTTAGAATCTAAGTCTGGGGTGGAGATTTCTCTTGGACCGATCATAACCTGTCGAGATTCCCCATTAATGGGATAACGATCTATGTCTATATCATTAAACTTGTAATACAGTCGTATGCCTTGCTTTTGATTGTAAGTTTGCAACATAGGCCGAGCGTCATTAAGCCTGACATTGTTAAGGGTTCCTTGATCCGCCTTCAGTGCTTCGATTGTTATGGGAGTATTACCAGGGTATTCAACTTCCTTAATGTTGTTTAACTGATAGCCATAGCGAGTCATCTCGATCTCATGTTGAATATAAGGTTGTTCCTTAGTTAACTCATTAGGCAGAACTACAAAGGATTGAACCATAGTGGGGATAATGCTGTACATTACAATACCGACGACGAAAATTCCGATGATTGGCATCGTTAATAATCGAGTGTCTTTAAAAGCAAAAGAGATAAAGGCAAAGATCGATCCTAAAATACTTAGGATAATTAAAAGTCTAAGTGCCGGTAGCGTTACGTTTAAGTCTGTAAAACCTGCTCCAACAACGTGACCGTGTGAAGAATAGAGTAATTTGAAGATGTCTAAAAAGTAGCCATAAGCCTTGAGGGCCAATAATATGCCAACCAAGAAAGCTAAGTGCTTACGACAGGAAGCACCCATAGTTACCGCACCATTTTGCCAAAGTTTTCTAGAGTTAAATCGAATAACTCCTGTAACAATATAGAAAATTGATGTAAATAAGGTTAGTAAAAATAAAGGGCCAAAAAATGCATTAAAAATAGTATTTAATAAGGGGAGTCTGAAAAAGTAAAATGATAAATCTTTTCCAAATACCGGGTCAGCCTGACTAAACTGAGTTGCATGAGTAAAAGATAATATATCTAACCAGCCAGTAAACCCTGCTACAAAACTAATACCGAAGCTAATGACTGCAGAAATAATCAGCAGCCAGACAGTGACTCTGCGTTGGCTTAAGCTAAAAACAGGACGGTTCATATCCTGAACTAACCTTAAACGAAGGCGTAACCGTTCATTAACAAATGTCACAATAGCATGTCTAATGGAAAGGAGGGTACCGGCAATAAAAAGGAAAAGTATCGTTCCATTCACTGCTTGAAATAGTATTTTACTTAGTAATGGAGTCCAAAATAATTGAGAGTACCCTAAGCTTGTAAACCAGGCCCAATCTTCATATAAGCCACTTGAAGCAGTCAAAATTGTGACCAAAATTATGAAGCCGATAATAATTTTAATAAATCGATTCAATAGTCTTCCCCCTTTAATTACCTAAGACCTAACCAAACGATTATGTATGTTTAATCATAATATTATATTCTTCCCAATTAATGAAAATCCCTTCATATATTTTGTTGTATTCAAGGGCAAATTCTTTTTAAATCTGGATAAACTATGATATACTAACAACAGATTAATACCCTAAAGGGGTATTAAAGCTAGTAATTAAGAGGAGTTGAAAGTCATGTATGACGTTATTATTGTGGGAGCAGGTCCGGCTGGTTTAACTGCTGGAATTTATGCAGCACGTGGAGGATTAAAAGCAGCTATCATAGAGTTAGCTATGCCCGGTGGGCAGGCTGCTTCTACAGAGAATATAGAAAACTACCCGGGGTTTCCAGACGGAGTCAACGGGTATGAACTTATGAATCTATTTCATAAGCAAGCTATTGCTTTCGGTGTAGAATTTATTTTTGAAGAAGTTCAAACTCTAGAGCTCAACGGAGCTATAAAAAAAGTTCAAACCTATGATCGTATTCTTGAGGCTCGTTCTATCATTATCGCTGCAGGATCCAAGCCTAGATTATTAGGAGTTCCGGGTGAAGATCGCTTTAGGGGGAGTGGAGTTTCTTACTGTGCTACATGTGACGGTGCTTTTTTTAAAGGCAAGAAGGTGGTTGTAGTAGGCGGAGGGGATGCTGCCATTGAGGAAGGTTCTTACCTGACGAAATTTGCCGATGAGGTAACGATTGTACATAGACGAGAAGGTTTTAGGGCTTCTCAAATCGCTATAAATCGCGCCAAAGAGAATCCCAAAATCCGTTTCGAACTGAATGCAGTTGTTGAAGAAATCTTGGGGTCTAACCACGTTGAAGGGGTACGTATACTCAACGTACAAAGTAAGGAGACTAGGAACATCCCAGCTGACGGAGTTTTTATTTATGTTGGAACTGATCCTAATGCCCAATTTATCGGTGAAGAAATTGAAACTGATGAGCGTGGCTATATTCTAACGGATTCACTTTTGCAAACCAACATAAAAGGAGTATATGCTGCTGGAGATATTCGGAATACGCCTCTCCGTCAAGTAGCCACTGCAGTTGGTGATGGGGCCTTAGCAGCAGTAGAAGTTGAAAAATACTTGGAAGATTCAAAGTAAATAAACACATACTACTGAATATTCACATAAGTTTGAATATAATTCCATAAAAATGAATGATTATATTTACTGACATATGTTAATATTGTAATATTTCTATTTGTATAATAAAATATAGAAAATAGTAGTCAATTTAGAATATTTCTTTTAAAAACTATGTAATGTTGTATACAAAGGAGGGAATTATAGTGAACTTTGTAGTCTGCCTTAAACAAGTTCCCGATACATCCGAAGTCCGCATTGACCCAGCGACGAATACCCTCATGAGAGAGGGTGTGCCATCAATTATCAACCCCTATGATGCCCATGGCTTAGAAGAAGCAATTCGTCTTAAGGAAAAAGTCGGAGGGAAGGTAACTATAGTAAGTATGGGGCCTCCCCAAGCCAAGGATGCCTTGAAAAAAGCGATGACTTATGGTGCTGATCGAGCAATTCTACTTAGTGATCGTGCTTTTGGAGGCTCTGATTCCCTGGCTACAGCATATATTCTTTCAATGGCCCTGCAAAAGATCCATGAGACTGAACCAATTGACCTGGTTTTCGCAGGTAAAGAAGCAATAGATGGAGATACAGCTCAAACTGGCCCCGGTATTGCGCAACGCCTAGGATTTCCTCAGTTGACCTATGTAATTAAGGTTAGAGAGCTAACTGAAACTACAGTAACCGTGGAACGCAAGACAGAAAGCGGGCGTCAAATTGTTCAGGCTCAGTTGCCTGCCTTGATGACAGTTGAAAAGGAGCTTAACGATTTACGCTATGCAACTTTGCCGAATATGATGAAAGCCGCTACTTATGAGCCTGAGGTATGGGATGTTACCTCTCTGCCCTTTGATACTAAGCAAATGGGTCTTAAAGGATCTCCTACTAGTGTTTCTAGAATTTTCGCACCACCTGGCCGCAGTGGCGGAGAAATAATGGATGCTATGAATGATCCGGCAGGTGTCGCCGCAACGGTGGTTCAAAAAATATTCCAACAGAACATAATCATGGTTAGTCCCCTAGCGAAGGGAGGGAAACGCTAATGACCGTCGCCGTTGACAAAACAAAGTGTATCGGGTGCGGGGCTTGTGTCGTGGAATGCCCGGTTGAGGCTCTGGATCTAATTGATGGCTTAGCCGTTGTAGATCCCAAGAAATGTGAAGACCATGGAAAATGTGCTTTAGTATGCCCGACTAATGCCCTGGCAGTCGTAAAGAAACCTTCCAAACCCTCCGATGAACTTAATTCGGAGGCTGGGTCTAAGTTTAACCTAAAAGATCCATTACCTGAATCCGTTAAGGATTATGCTCAAGATAACAATAAAAAAACAATTCGTTCTCAAGTAACTCCTGTGGCCGGTGGAGATGTCTGGAGCGGTGTCTGGGTAATCATTGAATATACAAACGGCAAGGTTGCACCTGTTTCCTGGGAATTGCTTGGTGAGGGCCGAAAACTTGCCGATGCCATTGGATGTGGCTTGAGTGGAGTAATAACCGGGTATCAGGTTGAGAATGTCATACCTGAAGCCTTTGCTTACGGTGCCGAGAAGGTGTATGTCATCGATCACCCTATTCTAAAGGATTATCGATCAGAACCTTATGCTGAGGCGATTACCGGGCTCGTAAAGAAATATCAACCTGAGATTATCTTGATGGGTGCAACTTCGATGGGTAGAGATGTATTCCCGGCAATTGCAACCAAACTGCAAACAGGCTTAACCGCCGATTGTACGGTACTGGGCATTGATCCGGAGACAAAGTTGTTACAACAAACTCGGCCGGCTTTTGGTGGAAATATTATGGCAACTATTCTTTGTCGAACGAGCCGTCCTCAAATGGCGACAGTTCGTCCTCGAGTAATGGCAATGCCCGAACGAGTGGATGGACGTGTGGGAGAACTAATTCAAGAAGAATTTACGCTTGAAGAAGAAAACTTCCGCACTAAGATCTTGGAGTTTATAAGCAGTGATGCTAGGAGCGCATTTTTAGATAAAGCTGAAATCATCGTAGCAGTAGGCTTAGGAATTGCAGCAAAAAGGAACATGGTTATTGCTGAGGAGTTAGCTGAAGTGTTAGGGGGTACCATAGCTGGAACCCGTGGAGCTGTAGAAGCAGGCTGGCTGACTCATGATCAGCAAGTGGGGCAATCCGGAGTAACGGTTCGTCCTAAAGTATATATTGCGATCGGAATATCCGGAGCCATCCAGCATTTAGTTGGAATGGAGACATCGGACTTTATCATTGCCATCAATAACGATCCGGAAGCTGCAATTTTAAAGGTTGCTAATTACGGTATCGTTGGAGATCTATTTCAAGTAGTTCCTGCACTGACTGCAGAGTTTAAGAAACGCCTTCAGCATGGCGTGGCAAATTAAGGAGGGGCAAACATGGAAAACTTTGATGTAATCGTCATCGGCGGTGGTCCTGCTGGCCTATCTGCTGCGCTCAGTGCTGCACGTGCCGGGATGAAAACAGTAGTCATCGAACGCGGTGATTATCCGGGAACTAAGAATGTCATGGGCGGAATCCTTTATACAAAGGCTACTGATATGGTTGTACCGGAATTCTGGAAGGACGCTCCCCTAGAACGCCCCATCATTGAACAACGGATTGCCATGTTAAGTGGCGACGAGTCAATCTTGGCTGGTTACCGTGATCCTGCCTGGGGGAAAGAGCCGTACAATGCCCATTCAGTCTTTAGGGTGAAGTTTGATCGTTGGCTGGCTCAGCAAGCAGAAAAAGCCGGGGTTATGATCATTACTGAAACACTGGTGGAAAATCTTTTATATAAAGGCGACCAGGTTGTAGGAGTCCGAACAGGTCGTGCTGAAGGAGATTTAGGTGCAAAGGTAGTCATTCTGGCTGAAGGGGTTAATAACTTCATAGCGGTTAAAGCCGGATTAGCTAAACCACTCAAACCTGAGGTAGTCGCTGTCACCGTCAAAGAGGTTATTGCTTTACCCAAAGAAAAGATCGAAGACCGTTTCTGTCTGGAGGAAGGACAGGGAGCTACTATTGAACTGTATGGAGATTCAACGGCGGGAATGATGGGCGTAGGATTTATCTATACCAATAAGGATTCGATTTCAATTGGCGTTGGAACCATTCTTCAACAGCTAATTCGAAATAATTGGACCCCCAATGATTTGTTAGAGAACATGAAAGCCAAACCTTATGTGAAACGCCTTCTTCAAGGCGGCGAAACTAAGGAATATCTGTCTCACTTAATCCCTGAAGGTGGATATACCCACGTACCTAAACTTCATCGCCAAGGAGTTATGGTCGTCGGAGATACGGCAATGCTCATGAATTCCTTAAATCGTGAGGGTTCAAACCTGGCTATGATATCGGGTAAAATTGCCGGGGAAGTCGCGGCTCAGGCAATACGGGCCGGAGACGTGAGCGATCATGCAATGGGTGTTTACGAAACCCGCCTACGGGATTCCTTTGTTCTTAAAGACCTCCATCACTATCGTCATATGGGCAAATTCTTTGAAGAAAACACCCATCTCTTAAAAATATATCCCAAGTTGTTCTCTAAAGCTGCCAAAATGTATTTGACAGCTGACGGGACCCCTAAGAAAGAACGTCAAAAAGAAATTATCAAAATGGCCTTCGAACACCGTTCTAAAGGCGGTTTACTTAAGGATATCTATGGAGCATGGAGGGCGCTCTTATGAAATTAGATGATAAACTTTATTTGGTTAGGTTTAACACAGATAAACTAAACCACATTAAAATAGCTAACCCCAGTGTTTGCTTGCAGCAGTGCCAAGATAAACCTTGTACACGTTTTTGCCCAGCCCATGTCTACGATTGGGATGAAGAAGAAAAACGTATTGCCGTGGGTTATGAAGGCTGCCTGGAGTGTGGAACCTGCCTAATCGGTTGTCCCTTTGGCAATATTGACTGGAAGTATCCAAGAGGTGGATTCGGAGTTTCTTGGAAAAATGGCTGATTAATTATTAAAATGTAAAAAAATGTAATTTAATGAAAGAGCAGAGGGGGCTCATAACCTTCTTTGCTCTTTCTCATGAACAAAGTTTCTTTGACAGTCATTTCTCCAATAGGTAGAATATAAACGAAGGAAGGGATAAGTCCTGAATGGATAGAACACTACAAGAAGCACTTCATAAAGAAAGTGCGCTCATTAATAAATTAAAATCCTTAAACACTGTTTTGGTTGCCTTTTCCGGTGGAGTAGATTCAACCTATCTTCTGGACGTTGCCCAAGAAACCTTAGGACAAAACTGCCAAGGGGTACTTGCACGAGGAGCGATGGTTTCTAGCCAAGAAGAAATTGAAGCACTTTCTTTAGTGGAGAGGTATAAATATCCTGTACAGGTGATTGACTTTGATGTGTTTAACATTAAAGAGTTTCGGGATAACCCGCCTAATCGTTGCTATTTCTGCAAAAAGAGACTATTTGAGAGTTTTCTGAAATGGAATAACCGAAAGGATGCAGTAGTCATTGAAGGGACAAATGCCTCTGATGCCCTGGATTATCGCCCAGGGAGGCTAGCTCTTCAAGAACTAGGAATTGTTAGTCCGCTTTATGAAGTGGGATTAACAAAACCTGAAATCCGAATTCTATCAGAACTTCGAAATTTGCCTACTTGGAATAAACCTGCCATGGCTTGTCTGGCGTCCAGAGTCCCTTATGGAGATCCAATTACCAGAGAATTACTGGAAGGTATTGCCCGTGCAGAAGCTATCCTGCAGCAAAATGGATACCAGGAATGTCGGGTCAGGGTTCACGGCAATCTGGCTCGCATCGAAATTCCCAGTCAAGAATTTGAAAGGTTTATCCTGGAAGCTTCAAAAATCACAACCCGTTTATCCGAACTGGGTTTTCGCTTTGTTACATTAGATTTAATGGGACTACGTTCGGGAAGTCTCAATCCCATTTAACTGGAGGACTACTTATGAATGAAGAAACCCTCAAAGCCCTGCTCGACTCCGTACATCAGGGAACTTGCTCCCCGGATAATGCCTTTCAGCAATTAAAGGATTTGCCTTATGAAAACTTGGACTTTGCCAGATTGGATCATCATCGAGGACTGCGGACGGGGCAATCAGAAGTGATTTTCTGCCAGGGGAAGCAACCCGAACATATCATCAAAATCTTAAAACACCTGGGGGACAAAGAACTTAATGTGTTGGCCACCAGACTTGATATACCCACTGCCGAAATAGTCTTGCCTCACTTTCCCGATGCTTTGTATGATCGACAAGCTTGCTGTCTTCTGCTCAGACCTCTTGCAGAACCAACCATTCCCGGTAAGATTCTCATTATGACAGCGGGAACTGCGGATTTAGCTGTAGCTCAAGAAGCATTGCTGACGGCTCGTTTTATGGGGCATGAAGTTGACACCTTGTTTGACGTGGGAGTTGCAGGCATACATCGGTTGTTAGGGCAGAAAGAACTTATGGATAGAGCAGAGGTAATTATCGTTGTTGCCGGAATGGAAGGGGCCTTAGCCAGTGTTGTTGGAGGTCTAGTCGAACAGCCGGTTATTGCAGTACCAACCAGCGTTGGCTATGGTGCCCATTTTCAAGGTCTTGCGCCACTACTCAGTATGCTGAACAGTTGTGCCTCAGGAGTTGGCGTAGTTAACATCGACAATGGATTTGGGGCTGCCTCTCTAGCTTCTGCAATAGTACGACGCATAATGAGAGCTGGAAAGAAAGGGGATCTAACTTGAAAATACTATACTGGGATGCCTTTGCTGGCATAAGTGGGGATATGGCCTTAGGGTCTTTAATAGCCTTAGGTGCTGATCCGGAAAGCATCGTTAAGCAGCTTCATTCAATTGGCTTAACAGAATTTGTATTAGAAGTAACGGAGCGCCAAGTTCACGGCATTCAAGCAACAGATATCAATGTTGTACTTCACCCCCATGAGCTGGAGTCCCCCAATCAAGAGCATCATAGTCATTCCCACCGCCACCTGCCGGATATTCAAACTATGATTCTTAGTGGGGATTTATCTGAACGGTCTAAAAATACTGCCCTTAAAGTCTTTACTGCTTTGGCCGAAGCTGAAGCCTGTGTTCATGGAACGACGATTGATAAGGTTCATTTCCACGAGGTTGGGGCTGTTGATTCCCTGGTGGATATAGTAGGAACCTGTATTGCTCTGGATCAGTTAAACATAGATTCTATCCTTGTATCGACCTTGCCTTGGTCACATGGTTTTGTAAAATGTGCTCATGGAACCTTACCTTTGCCCGCACCCGCTTCCCTAATGCTTTTGAAAGGTTATAAATTTCGAGCATCTGGAATTACCGGCGAATTGATTACTCCGACAGGGGCAGCACTGATCCGTGCTTTAGCAAAACAATCTACTTTTCCGGAAATGACTTTGCTTAATGTGGGATATGGTTCCGGTAAAAATGATTACGGCATACCTAGTCTGCTAAGAGCAGTTTTGGGAGAAAATTGAAACAGAGGTGAGATATGTTCCCTCAAATTTTTAATACTCTTCAACAATCAGGCTGGAAACTCGTCCCATTAGAAGGCAATTGGGTATCTGCTACTCATGAGTCCCTTAATAGAGGACTGATTTTTGGCAATCTAAGTGAACTTCCTCAAGACTTTAAGCCGATCTTACAAAGCAGTGATTTATCACAATGGGATGTAATTGTTTTTTGTCCTAAGGGAATAGATTCATCTGATTTGAAAAATCATCATTTTGCGGGTCTTCAGCTATGGTATTGGGATACTCAGACAGGCAACCTCTTTCCGTTCCCACCAACGAATGATACCTTGATTCCCAACTGGTTGCGACAGGTGGCCAGTGGAAAGGATGCTCTATCTGGGTTTGCCAAACCTGATGTTGAGGACTTTAAACCATTATTAACCTACGTTCTTTTCGGTATTAACATAGTTGTCTTTATCCTAATGACTTTAGCAGGGGGATCAGAAAATCAATCTGTCCTGATTGCCTACGGAGCTAAAGTCAACCCGTTAATTCAGGCAGGCGAACTATGGCGTTTTCTGACAAGTGTATTTATCCATATTGGTTTTTTGCATCTTCTCTTTAACCTCTATGCACTTTGGTCTTTAGGCCCCATCAGTGAAAGAAATTTTGGGCATTGGCGATTTTTAGTAATTTATATTATGAGTGGTCTGGGGGGATCCATCGCCAGCTATTTCTTTTCAACGGCCTTATCTGCAGGAGCTTCGGGGGCAATTTTTGGGTTATTAGGAGCGCTTTTGTATTATAGTCTAAAAAGACCATCCCTCTGGAAATCCGGGTTAGGAATGAATTTAGTCATAGTTATAATTATCAATTTCGGATTTGGGCTTACTCAACCGGGGATTGATAATTATGCCCACCTGGGAGGTCTGATTATTGGCTTTCTAACGACGATGCTCCTATCGAAACTAAGTGTAAATTAACTCAGTGCAGCGTACTAATTGTTCCAGCGTTTCAAAAAAATACCTCTATAGTGGTGCGTATTATTCTCTTTTCAAGGGACAAAATAGAATCAAGAGCTTGCGGTTTCTTAGCAAGGTGACTTTGTAACGGGTCATCGTTAGTTAAGAAAGCGTAAGTTCTTTTAGGCATAGGAGGGGCACTGTGAAAACCAAGTCAAAGGTGAAATATTTTTCTCGAGATCGTTGGGTACAAGTGATTTTACTGAGTGTAGTCGTATTAGTGTTTGGCAGGCTCGTCTTTCTCCAAGTTGTACAGGCATCTGACTTAAAGGCCAAGGGTATTGAGAGACGTACAATTGATCAGAGCCTTAGGCCTGATCGAGGAGTGATTTTTGATGCTCAAGGAAATGTATTAGCGCAAAGTATCCCGGTAAAACAAGTCTATGCAGATCCAAGGACTCTCAATATTGCGATGGAAAAGAAACAATTTAAAAAGAGTAAGGATGAAGTGGCTAAAGATCTGGGCGGCATCCTAGAGATAGATCCCCAAGAAATACTGGATAAATTGAACAAAGATCTCGCCTGGGTAAATCTGGCTCACCAAGTGGAGGTAGCAAAAGCTGATGAAATATTAGCACTGAAGATACCCGGAGTTGGTTGTTCCGATGAAGAGAAGCGTATTTATCCCATGGGTGTTTTTGCCTCCTCTGTTCTTGGAATTGTCAATCAAGAAGGTCATGGGGTAGAAGGTGCTGAATACTACTATGATAAGGAGTTGTTTGGCAAACCCGGGTTTCAATCCAAAGAACAAGACACAAGAGCCCGCTCAATCTTGGATGCCCTTAATCAAGGTGACCCGTCAAGACCCGGTAACTCAATTAACTTAACCATAGATTCAACAATTCAATACTACGTTGAGCAGCAATTAGATGAAGCTCAAAAAGCAACGAATGCTAAGAGTGTCACAATCCTTGCAATGGATCCAAAGACAGGTCGGGTACTGGGCATGGGTTCACGTCCATCCTTTGATCCGACTGACTACGCAAAGGTTGCCCCTGAGGTTCGTAGAAATTTAGCCATTAGTATGTCCTATGAACCGGGCTCAACCTTCAAGATTATTACGGGAGCAGCGGCTTTAGAAGAAGGTCTTATTCAACCGGATGAAACCTTTGACGACCCCGGCTTTTTAAGGATTCCTCCGCTCTATATAACCAACTGGGATTCTGACCAAAAGCCCCATGGATTCATTACTTTCACAGAAGGAATGCAGCTTTCTTCTAACGTTGTTTTAGCACAAGTTGGAAGGAGTTTAGGTAAAGAAAGGTTTGATACCTACCTAAAGGCCTTTGGTTTTGGACAAAAAACCGGAATCGATATCTCAGGTGAAGAAAGTGGATTACTCTTGCCCGCAGAGAGGGTGCGGGATATTGATGTAGCCACTATGTCATTTGGTCAAGCCAACTCTGTCACTCCGATCCAACTGCTTACGGCAATATCAGCAGTTGCCAATGGCGGTACTCTCTACCGTCCTTATATTGTTGATAAGATTTCCTCCTTCGATGGTCAAACTGTTCAGCAACAAAAACCAACTCCTGTTCGGCAAGTTATATCAGAATCGACGGCAACTCAGATGACTAATATTCTCGAAGAAGTTGTCTCCGATGGAACAGGCCATACAGCCTATATTCCCGGCATTCGCGTAGCCGGAAAGACCGGAACTGCTCAAAAGGTAGATCCTGCAACCGGTGCTTATTCAAAAACAGACTTCGTTGCTTCGTTTGCAGCCTATGCCCCTGCTGAAGATCCTAAGATTGCGGTACTTGTGATAATTGATACTCCAAACACCGAGGATGGACATCAGGGGGGGACCTTGGCAGGCCCTAGGGCAAAAGCAATTATTGAGGGTGCCCTGCAATACTATGGTCTGCCGGTGGCCAATGATACTCAGAGTACTGTTACTATATCCCCCAGTGATACAGCAGTTAGACCAACCCCTCAACAGGTTGTTCCTGAGCGAGTACCTCTTGGAGGAGAAATTGTCATTCCAGATCTTACAGGGATGACAATGAGGGAAGTAGGGGAAACCTTAGCTAAATCGGAACTGCATTTTAACTTCTCGGGGACTGGATTAGCAATCCAGCAATCACCTCAACCGGGGAAGATTGTAACAAGAGGTTCACCTGTTGAGGTAAAGTTTTCGCCCCTATCTCAATGATGAAGAAGTTTATCATTTCTTAAACAGGGTAAGCTAGGATGACTTAAGGAAATTATTAATTCGGAGGAATAAAATATGCTTCTCGACCAACAGATTGATTTAATGAAAGCCGAAATTGTATCCGCTGTACAAGCCTGTATCCAAATAAAAAGTGTCAAAGATGAAGAACATAGCGCCGAGGGCGCGCCCTTTGGACCGGGAGTTAAAGAAGCTTTAGAGTGGACCTTAGACCTGGGGAAATCCTTTGGTTTCCAGGTCAAAAATGTCGAAGGGTACGCAGGTCATATTGAGATGGGAACTGGCGAATTGTTAGGTATTCTTGGGCATCTTGATGTTGTTCCGGAAGGGGATGGCTGGTCAGTGCCGCCTTATGGTGCCACGATTGTAGATGGCAAGATTTTTGGCAGGGGAGCCTTAGATGATAAGGGACCTTCTTTGGCGGCCCTTTTTGCCATGAAAGCCATTAAGGATGCCAATATCCCTCTGAAGATGAGGGTTCGCCTTATTTTAGGTACCGACGAGGAGTCAGGTTGGGCAGACATGGATTATTACTTTAAAAAAGAAGAAACCCCGCAAATGGGATTTGCTCCCGATGCTGAGTTTCCTGTAATTCATGCTGAAAAAGGAATACTTCATTTAGAAATCTCAAAGCCCCATTCACCAGCCCTTGCCCACATTGTTAGTATTCGCGGTGGAGAACGAGCAAATGTTGTACCGGATCGCTGCGATGTTATTCTCCAAGGGCTCTCTTATGAAGATATTGCCCAGCAATTAGCTAATTATGTTTTTCCGGAAGGAGTAAGTGCCTCAGTAATCAGCAAGAAATCCGAGTCTGATCTTGAGCTTCTTTTCCAGGGAACCAGTGCCCATGGAAGTCTCCCCCAAAATGGTAACAATGCTGCTCTTTACGCTGTACGATTTCTTAGAACACTGCCACTGAGTGCCGAAGAGCAAGAAACCCTTGATTTTATCTCGATCTATCCGGGAATGGGCTTTCATGGAGAAGGATTTGGGATAGCCTTAAGTGATGAACCCTCCGGTAAACTTTCACTTAATCTTGGCATTTTAGATATGACATCAACTAATACGCGTTTTGTGATTGATATCCGTTATCCGGTAACTTATCAGCGAGATGAGGTTTTTCAGCCAATTAAAAAAATTGCTCTTAACCAGCAATTTAGCGTTGAGATCATTAATCATCAAGAAGCTCATCATGTTCCCAAAGACAGCCCCTTGGTTCAATCTTTACTAAAGGCCTATGCAGAAGTAACAGGCCTGGAACCATATGCCTTCGCAATTGGCGGTGGAACCTATGCCAAGGCCATTCCCCAAGGAGTAGCCTTCGGACCTGTCCTGCCCGGTGAACCGGATGGAATTCATTGTCCTGATGAATTTATTTCTATCGAAAACCTGCTTTTAACCACTAAAGTTTATGCTCAAGCTATTCTGAATTTGGCTGCTGACATTAATTAATTCATAAACTATTCTCCCGCAAGCAATTGCGGGTTTTTTATTATACGTGATTGCATGAAAGTGGTGAAATATTGTAATAGAAATTAGACAAAAAAAGAACAGTTAACATTGTGTTAAAACTGTCTCTTGCTTAAAAATTAATAGAACTTCATCTAACAGAAGGTCGGCTTGTTCCTGCGCAATTCCTTTGACTTGCATAACCTCGCTGATAAACATCCGACGGGCACTGTTTAACATAGTCTTGTCTTCTGCTCCGAGCTGTTTTCTATGGTTTTTTCGTACTAAGTCCCGTATGATTTCAGTTCCTTTGTAAATATCGCCGGTTTTTATTTTGCTTTTATTTAGATCTCTGCAATAACGTCGGTCTTCATAGATACTTGGATCTGTATTTCCAATGTGGAAATCTGTGAGAATATTTTCTAAGATATCCGGCTCAACTATCTGACGGATACCAAGAGTCGAAGCCTTTTCTATCGGAATAATAATTTGCATATTGTTTTGAGGCATATTCAATTTATAGAAAAGCTTGTTTTTTCCCAATACCTCTCGCTCTTCAATAGCTTCAATAACACCTACACCAAGCATTGGATAAAGAACTTTGTCGCTAATTTGAAACATTAATCCACCTCCTGAGTGATCTTTATAAGTATAACATAGAATTGGTTAATTGGCAAAATTATATATGTTATCATATAAAATTAGACTTTGTCAATATGAATAAATAAAACAACTTAGAAACACCAAATAAAATGAGGCCTAGCTAAATGCTGACCTCATTTTAGAGCTTGTATTAATAAGATTTCTTTGTTTTAAATGGATCTAGAAGGTTTTTCTAGAGTCTAAAGCTGCTAACCCCGATTTGCAAATCTTGAGCTAAGTTTGTTAAACTCTGGCAAGAAAGGCTTATCTCATCAATAGAAGCTGTAAACTCCTCAATTGCCGCTGATACCTTGGAAGCCTGATTGGCATTGACTTGACTGACCGCACCGATTTCCTGTACACCTGAGACAATTTGTTGGCTGCCTCCTGCCATTTGCTGGATAGAGGAGGAAATGCCGCCTACTTGTCCTGAAACTTCATTAACCATTTTCAGAATATCATCAAGACCATGACCAACGTTATTTACTGCTTTAATTCCATCATTAACGTGAATCTCTTCAGCGACCATTGCCAGATTTGCTTGAGAGATGTTTTCCCTGTTAACAACCACCAATTCAGCTATTTGTCCGGTTGCCGCTTTGGCTTTTTCAGCTAACTTTCGCACTTCATTCGCTACTACTGAAAAACCACGGCCGTGTTCCCCGGCCCGAGCAGCTTCAATAGCGGCATTCAAGGCTAATAGATTTGTTTGTTCCGTAATATTGGTAATTAAGCGAGCAATGTTGGCGATTTTTTCTGAGCTATCAGTCAGTTGATTTATAGCATCTTTGACAAGTGAAGTACTCTTACTGATGTTTCCCATTTGTTCTATGGCCTGAGTGAGAGCTCTTTGCCCATTTTCCGTAGTAATAGCCGTTTGGGAAGCTAGGTTAGTAACATGCTGACCTGCCTCAGCTACGGCTTGAATATTGGCGTTTATTTGTTCAATGGCTGCTACAGTCTCGCTGACTGCAGCAGCTTGTTTTTCTGTACCACAGGCAACTTCTGTAACGGCCACAGCGATTTGCCCGGAGGCCATTGAGCCTTGCTCAGTAATCTTTAAGAGCCGAGTGGCAGATAAGGCAACATCGTCGGAGGAGTCAGAGACTCTTCGAACTAATGTCGCTAGACTTGATGTCATCTGATTAAAGGCCTGGGCTAATTGTCCTGCTTCGTCTTTAGATTCAGAGCTGATTTTGTTTACCCTCAGATTTCCGGCAGCCAGTTCTTGGGCATTGGTAAGCATTATTTGCAGAGGTTTGGAGATTGCTCTTGCTACAAGAGCTCCAATGGCAACAGCCAACAAGGCGGCCACAAGGGGGAAACCGAATAATACTTTCTCAGCATGAAGAAAATTTAGATTTTCACGCACAATGGTACTCTTTGCTTTCTGAGCACTAAATTCAACTATCTCAGGAAGGAGGGTGTCAATCTCTTCTAAAATTGGTGTCAGGTTATTCACATAGTAGGAATATGCGCCCTGTTTTTCATTACTATCGATCAGCAGGACAACCTGCAGCCATTGGTCGCTGAATTTTAAAAGATTTTCTCTTACCTTAGCTAATTTAACAGTTTCCAAGGACTCCTGAGCCAGAGGGGTATAGTTATCCAGTGACTCATTAATTAAGCTAAGTAAAACCGTGGTCTGAATGAGAAGGTTTTGTTTTTGAGAAGGATCAACTGGGGCTAAGAGCAGCTCAGTATTAACACTACGAATCATTCGCACATTGGCATGTGCCTCATTGATTAGTTTTACAGAGATTAGAGAATTTGAATAAATTTCATTCATGGCTACCTTAGCTTGCCGATAATAATAATAACCCATATAACTTAAGCCCAGCATAAAGAGTATCATGACCCCAACTAAAGCATTGATTTTAAAAAATGTATTCCAATTCTTAAACCAAGTAAATTTCGGTCTTATGGTTCTTATCAATTTTAAATGAGGGAATTTAAATTTTGGCCGTCCAAAGCTTTTGAGACTATAGTTATTGAAACTGAATTTATACTTGCTTAGATTAAACTTCTTCATTGATACTGTTCCCCCTAGCGCAATATATAAGAGTTTCCTCCTATTGCCTTTACTTCTTTCTTGATCTGAGCGGCCCTTTCAGAAACGAGTAAGGGTGTCCAGCTATGGTCTGGATTTATGATGAGACCAGCTAACGCAACACTTAAATATTCTGATCCAGTCATCAGCAGGCAAGATTGTTCAAATTGATGGAGGATTTCTTTTGCTAACTGTTCCAGACCTGAAGGTGAAGAGATAACAATAAAGTCATCGCCGCCGATATGACCGATAAAGGAATCCTCGGCAAGATTTTGAGATGCATTAACCAAAACCTCACTTAATACTTTGATAGCTACATCACCTTGCTGAAAGCCATACTTATCGTTGTAATATTTAAATTTATTAAGATCTACATAAATTAAGCCAAAAGTCGACTTGCGATCTAAGTGTTGCCTAATTTCCTGATCGATAAGAAGATTACCGGGTAATCCGGTTAAAGGGTTAGCTCCTTTGGCAATTTGAATTTGTCGCTCGGCCATTGTTTTAATTAAATTGGCTACTGAGACCATACCTACTGGCTTACGTTGATTAGCAACAATGATCCCGTCATATAGCTGTGAACCTGAACGTTGCATAGCTAGACTAGACACCACTTCTAAGGGAGTGGTGTCTTCTACAATTAAAGGATTGGTATCCATCAGAATTGTTACAGTTCGTTCTAAATAAAGTGTAACACCGTAACGAGTACCCAAAGCAGCAAATAGCCTATCCCGCTGCATGACGCCAACTAAACGAGAGTCTTCAATAATTCCTACTAACCAGAGATGAGGATGTTCACGAAAATAGGCTTCAACTTCCTTGACCAGGGTATGGACAGTGAAGAGAGGTAAGGGTTCGACCATGGAAAGGATTGAGCTTTGTTCGATAGATTTATGACGAAGTGTGGGACTTAATATTTCTTTAAGAGGATTGAGGATAGGTCGTTCAAAGCTAGGCTTTGCTATGTAGAATCCTTGTATGTAATCCACCCCTAATTGAACAACCGTACGCATTTCTTCTTCAGTTTCTACGCCTTCGGCGATGATGCGGCATCCAATACGCTTGGAAAAAGTTACAAATGTCTCCAATAAGGCCCATTTAATCGGATCGGCATTTACACCTTTGATCAAAGAGCGGTCAATTTTAAGATAATCAGGGTGAAGTTCTGCGACAGATTGCAATGAAGAGTAGCCTGCACCCACATCATCGAGAGCAATTAAATATCCTTGATTTCTATAATGGTCTAAGGCATCCCGAAAGGTAGAATAGTCATCGATGGAACTTCTCTCGGTAATTTCCAAAACAACGTTCGAAGGAGTCAAACCCTTTTCATTCAGTAACTTTCTTGTGTTTCCCGAGCCGAATTCCGGATCAATTAGTACGAGAGGGTTGATGTTGAGAAAGAGACGTTCTTTATTCTGAGAAACCTGGGGGAAGGATGAAATGGCTTGGCGGCGGCAAAGTGTTTCGATGGGATAGAGGAGACCGATCTTTTCTGCAAAAGGGAAGAGGTCGGCAATATTGTTGAAGCAAGTAGAGTTGGGAATACGGGCTAGAGCTTCAAATCCAAAGACTTCTCCACTTCGTGCATCAATGATAGGTTGAAATGCTGCCTTCAAGTGTTTGCCCGGATCTTCAATTAAATAGGCAATTTCTTGACGACGGGCAAAAAAATTTGGATCAGGCTCTGATTTATTAAGCAAAAAAGCTTCTTTGACGGCAGCATAAAGTAAATAATCGGGACTACGAGTAGGTTCGTTGCTGCACTGAGCGAGTCCGGAACGAAGACTAATTTTTTCATTAACTAATTTCCGAATTCGATGGTTGAACCTTGCTTCCAGCGGAGTTATCCATTTTTCTATAACCTCTGTAATATTCCAGGTAATGTTCTTGCCAGGTACGAAATAAACGACAAAATCATCCCCACCACGAGATTCAAAATGAGAAAACAGGTAAAGGTTACGTTGCTGTTTAATCGTTTTATTAATTTCACGCTCAATTTCGTCGAGGATTTGTCTGCAGATTTTATAGCCGTAGCGAAATTCCACCTCCTGAAATTTAACAATATCCAGGTATAAGACCCAGATCGTTTTGTCTTCTCTTAAAAGACGGCATAGTTTTCGTTGGCTCATATCTACCGACTTAAACATTAGAAAACTCCTTTTTATTCAAACACTATTGCTTTATATGAGCATGATTTGTAAATATCCTTACTAAATAATAAGGTCTTATTGTAAAGGTTTGATGAACTGAATATTAATTTAGTGTTAAATATATCCTCTATATGCATTCTTATCTAGTTTATGATTAGTTCAAGAGTAACTATTTCTGGTTTTTATCTTATTCTGGCAAGATCCTCAGTAGTATCTTGAGGAAATAACTCAAATTTAACAAATCCTATGGAATTTTAACCAAGGAATAATATATTCTTTACACTCATGACGTAAAATTGATCTCAGGTTAGAAAATGAATAATTGCTTCTTTAATCTGCATTTCTACTATGAACAAGAAGGAGAGGTCATTTGATATGTATGAACGGATTATTGGTCAAACACTTAGCAAAATGACTAAAATACTACTTGCTCCAACAATTCCCTTGCAATATTTTCTGGACTCCCCTGGTGTAACCCATGTACATTGTTTGGAAGCAGCCTACAGTGTATTGAAGTCTGATGGTAAAGAATTGACGGCAAGTTTATTTGAACTCTATCACACTGAGCTTACCGGGGGGTTGTATTGGGCGGATCGCGGGTGGAAAAATATTAATCATTTTTACAGTCATCCAAACAAGCAAGGAATCTCTGGTTGGCCTGATGCGACTGCGGAGTGCCAATACTATTTCAATAAAGCCATTAGCTTTTTGCCTAGAGACATTGCCAAGGGAATGTTCTTTTTTGGCGCAGCCCTACACCTAGTGCAGGACATGTGCGTTCCTCATCATTCGCTTGGGATACTTTTTGACGGACATAAAGAATTTGAAACATGGGCCTCTGAAAACTGGAGCAGGTTTCCTGCCGAGTGTGGCATGTATCGGCCCTTTTCTCACCCCGCGCAATGGATTGACTACAACGCTCAACAATCACGCCCCTTGTTCAGTTTGGTTTCCCAAAAGGAATGGTGTTCAGAAGAAAGCTACGAGAAAGCTGCTAAAGTGCTAATCCCTTTGACAATTTCCACCACTGCGGGATTTTTAGAGTTTGCTGTCAAGTTATTCGATGACAGACGATTACGAAATGATGATCGAGATCATTGTTGAGATCAGAATTAACCGGTTTTTATTATAAGAAAGCAAGAGTAATTATTGAAGGTGGGATAAATTGTGAAGCAGTCGAGAATCCTGATATTTTCTGCTGGATTTGGCAATGGTCATTACCGAGCTGCAGAAGCAGTCATTGAAGAGATACTTATTAAGGAACCTGAAGCCATCATTAACCATCTGGATTTTGGAGATTTTCTTAGTAAACGGTTTAATAGCATGGCCAAAAACCTTTATATGGAGATGATTAAACACACCCCAAAACTCTGGGGAAAGTTCTATTACAAAACTTCTCAATTTAAGCCTGATTCGCTAGCTCAACGGTTCTTAAACCAGTTAGGACGAAAAGAATTTCTTAGATATATTCAGTCATTTGCTCCGGATCTGATTGTTTGCACATATCCGACGGTTTCTTCGATATTAGCTCAACTCAGAATCGAACAAATTCTGAATATACCATTGATCACAATCATTACGGATTATACAGTGCACAGTCACTGGGTACACCTGGGTGTGGATGGGTATGTGGCAGCTTGTGATGAAGTTAAGGAGAATCTGATAGCTTGGGGAATAAAACCGGAGAAAATTTTTACAACTGGGATTCCGATTAGTCCAAAGTTTAATTTAGATAAAGATAAGGACACCATTATTAAAAAACTTGGTCTGAATCCGAAGTTGCCCATATTTTTACTAATGGGAGGAGCCTATGAAGAGGCCAAAGGAATAAAGAGGATTTGCGAAAATCTGGCAAATTCTCATGTTTCTGTTCAGACCATTATTGTATGCGGCAAAAATAAGCAACTCTTTCATGCCTTAGAAGAGTTGGTTGAACACTCTCGTAATCCTATTCTTAGGATGGCCTACGTTCATAATGTGGAAGATCTAATGTCAATTGCATCCTTAATCATTACGAAAGCTGGAGGACTGACAGTTACCGAGGCCCTTAGCAAAAACTTGCCACTCTTAATTTACAGAGCACTACCGGGTCAGGAGGAAGCAAATGCCGATTTTGTTCAGCGTCTAGGAGCTGGAAATGTAGCTAATAGTGAAAAAGATCTGCATCAGCTCATCGAGTACTACTTAAAAAATCCTAAGGAAGTTAATAAGATGCGAGAAAAGGCAGCAATAGCATTAACAGGCCGATCTACGGAAGGGACTGTTAATGCTATGTTTAAATTAATCCGAAGTACCCGCAAGAAGAGGATGATTTCTTAAAAAGTCAACTGTTTACCAAAAGAGGAGAATATTTAACGGGAACTTTACTTTCAGTTCATTAAGACTTTACATTTGTCAATTATGATTAGAGTATCGAAAACAACGTTTCGAACCGAGTAAAGGGGGGACCTTATTGAGGGGAGTTTTCTTATGGCCAGTATTCTAGTCATTGAAGACGATAGGCAAATTCAAGAAGTCATTAAAACCAGCTTAGAAATTGAAGGGTTTACAGTATTTAATTCCGCTGATGGTGAACTGGGCATCGAATTTGCCAGAAGTAACCGACCAGAACTTATTATTCTTGATTTAGCTCTTCCATTGATAAGTGGATTTGATGTCATTAAAACCCTGCGTTCCTTAGAAGATACCCATGCTATTCCAATAATAATGTTGAGTGTAAATGATGATATTACAGACAAGATAATCGGACTTGAGCTAGGGGCGGATGATTACTTAACAAAACCCTTTAGTCCTCGAGAATTGTTGGCCAGGATTAAAGCCAGACTCAGAGAAGTTCAACGTAAAGCTGATCCCCAAGAAAGCCTGTTGAGGTGGGGAGAACTTGAGATTAGGAAAGAAAATTATTCTGTAAGATTATCTGAACAGCCTTTGAACTTAACAGTGAAAGAATTTGAATTACTTGTTCTCTTCGTGTCAAATCCCTACCAAGTCTTTAGTCGAGAATATTTAATTCAAAAGGTCTGGGGCAACCTTTCCGGCTCCGGAACCAGAGCACTAGATGTGCATATCAGTCACCTCAGAAATAAATTAAAGGCCTTAGGACCGGTTCTTGATTCGGTACGTGGAGTTGGGTATACCTTCACACACCGACGTAAGCACTGAATTTTTAACTCAAACTTTACATTGATTTCATTAACACTTTACAATCGTCCATTATAATCATCTTGTATCTTGAGTAAATTAAGGGAGGAACTTAAATTGTTTAAATCTAAATCGAAAATTGCCCTTGTAAGTACTACTCTAATTGCCATGCTTGCTTTAGTAGGATGTGGACAGACTGCTGCACCATCGACAACAACTCCAGCACCATCTACCAACACAACCTCAATTGACAAGAAAACCATATCTGCTGCAGGCTCAACTGCTCTTCAACCACTCGTTAAGTTGGCAGCCGATGATTTTATGGCTAAAAATGCTGGGGTGCAAGTGAACCTTAGCGGCGGTGGTTCTATGACAGGTTTAAACAATGTAGCTAGCGGATCCATTGAGATCGGGAACTCTGACGTTGTCAGCCCAGATGAGCTTAAAAGCGCAGGATTAGTTGATCACCAAGTATGTGTAGCTCCCTTCTTATTAATTGTTAATAAGGATGTCAGCGTTGATAGTTTAACGAAAGAACAAGCGGCAGATATTTTCACTGGTAAAGTCACTAACTGGAAAGACGTCGGCGGTAAAGATGCTAAAATCTCTATCATTGGCCGAGCTGCATCTTCCGGAACTCGTTTAAATATTGAAAAGATTGTAATGGATGGCAAAAAGATGACCGATGCGGCCGCCGCTCAAGATTCAACGGGTAATTTACTCACAGGTGTTGCTCAAACTCCTGGTGCAATTGGGTACATTGATGCTGCCTACTTGAAAGACACAGTTAAGGCTTTGAAGTTTAATGGTGTAGCATACAGCCCGGAAACTGTCATTAACGGCCAGTACCCAATCTACTCTTATGAGCATATGTACACTAAAGGTGAACCTACCGGAACCGTCAAACTTTTCCTAGATTACATTCTGAGCACAGAATTCCAAGAAAAGAATGTTGAGAAAGCAGGATTTATACCAGTTAGTAAAATGAAAAAATAAGCTAAGATCTAATATGATTACTAACTGAATCTAACAATAGATCAAGCAATAAAAATTAGGAGCAAGACATTTCTTGCTCCTAATTTTGTGCGTCGCTCAATCCTTAGCTTAACAGGTAAGTGACCCTGGAAGTATTTTTGTTGGATTGTTAACCTGAACTTTACATTCCCTTAATTAATAGTTTACACACATGAGTTAAAATTATAGCAAGGGAATTTTGAGACTTAAATATCAAAAAACCAGCGTTAAATTTAGAGAGAGATCTGGAGGTGTACAGGTTGCCTCAACCTACAAAGTCTTGGGTATATTACAATGACCGCTTAGCTCGTTACTTATTTATTAGCAGTGCCGTTTTAGTATCCTTAATCATCATATGTATTATTTGGTTTGTTGGGATGCAGGGTTTATCGACCTTTCGAGAAGTCAGCTTTCTAGAATTTTTCACAAGCAGTAAATGGAGTCCGGATTCCGGTCAATACGGGGCACTGACCTTTATTGCGGGATCAATTGGCACTACTCTAATTGCCATTTTGCTTGGTGGTCCGTTAGGGCTGGCAGGAGCGGTTTTTTTAGCAGAAATTGCACCACCCTGGGTACGGGCTATTATGCGCCCTGCAACTGATTTATTTGCAGGAATCCCCTCTGTGGTCTATGGCTACGTGGGGATTACGGTGATAGTAGGTTTTACACGCAAAATCACTAACTCATCCACAGGTTATGGTATGTTGGCGGCAGGTATTGTCTTAGCTATTATGATTTTGCCAACAGTTATTAGTCTTTCGGAAGATGCCTTGCGTTCATTGCCCGGATCATATAAAGAAGCATCCCTAGCTCTAGGGGCCACACGCTGGCAAACTATTTGGCGTGTTCTTGTGCCGGCTGCTTCTCCTGGGATATTAACAGCCATTATTTTAGCCATGGCCAGAGCCATCGGGGAAACCATGGCGGTTCAGATGGTTATAGGTAATTCTCCAAGATTCCCAGACTCTTTAGGCAGCCCTACATCAACCTTGACGAGTAATATTGTTATGGAAATGGGCAATACACCTTATGGATCGACTTGGAATAATGGCTTATTTATGATGGCATTTATTCTTTTAGTTATAGCCTTGATTATGATTATTCTTGTTAGAACCGCCTCGCGAAAGGGGGCAGTCCGTTGAAAGCACATCAAGCAAACCGATTTGCCAGTATTCTGCTTTGGATTGGTGCAGTTGCCATCCTTGCACTATTAGTTGCATTTTTAGCTCTTATTTTAGGTCGTGGTCTACCATACCTGACGGCTGAGTTCTTTAGTGGCTCAGATGGGGTCAGAGGGCAATTATTTAATTCCTTCTATATTTTATTCCTGTCCTTAATATTTTCCCTACCCATTGGTTTAGGTGCTGGAATTTACATGGCTGAATACGCACCCCAGAATAGGTTTACTGACCTAATTCGCCTAAGTACAGAGAGTTTAGCCAGTGTACCGTCTATAGTCTTTGGTCTCTTTGGTATGATTGTCTTTGTCAATATGTTTGGGTTGGGATTCACTATCTTAGGAGGATCTGCCACTTTGGCATTACTCAATTTGCCGATCTTAGTACGGGTTACAGAAGAATCCTTGCGGGCAGTGCCCAGAAGTTATCGAGAAGCAAGTTTAGCCTTAGGGGCAACCATGTGGCAAACTTTACGCAAGGTTATTCTGCCGACAGCACTTCCTGGGCTGATTACCGGAATAACCCTAGTTGCAGGAAGAGCACTTGGGGAAACAGCAATTTTGATCTTCACAGCAGGAATGAATGTCTCCCGAATCCTCTTTGACGTTAACCCTCTAGCCGCGGGAGAGACACTGGCCGTTCATTTATTTGCGGTAAAGTCAAATCCTTTGCCAGGCACAAATTCCGACCAGATTGCAGATGGAACCGCCGCTCTGTTAATTCTCATGGTCATCGTCTTTAACCTTTGTTTATCAATACCTAGTCGTTGGCTACAATATCGACTTCAAGGGAAAAATAGGGGCTAGTACTCTGGATATAAAGATAGAGGAGAAATGATATGGATAAGATCGTGGTTAAGGAACTCGACCTTTTTTATGGGGAACAGCAGGCCTTAAATAGTATCAACATTGCAATGAAGGAGAGAAGCGTGACTGCTCTTATTGGTCCTTCCGGCTGTGGAAAGTCAACCTTTTTACGGACACTTAACCGAATGCAAGATTTGACACCGGGTGTAAAAATCATAGGTCAGGTTAAGATCGATGGTCAGGACATTTATGCAGCTGACACCGATGTGGTTTTACTTAGGAAAAAGGTAGGAATGGTATTCCAGCATCCTAATCCTTTCCCAAAATCAGTCTTTGAAAATGTGGCCTATGGCCCACGAATTCACGGAGAAACTGACAAGAAGAAATTAAGTGAAATCGTTGAAACCAGTTTGAAAGATGCCGCTTTGTGGAACGAGGTGAAAGATCGCTTACATGAATCCGCTTTAGGACTTTCCGGTGGGCAGCAACAAAGACTTTGCATTGCACGCTTATTGGCAGTGGGGCCAGAAATTCTGCTAATGGATGAACCGACCTCTGCCCTTGATCCAATTTCCACCATGAAAATTGAAGAATTAATAGCAGAGTTGAAAGACAAGTATACAATCATCATTGTGACCCACAATATGCATCAAGCTTCTCGGGTATCGGACAGAACCGCCTTTTTCTTAAGCGGTGATTTAATCGAGGAAGATATAACAAGTGTACTCTTTACTCGACCGGCAAAGAAGAAAACAGAGGATTATATATCCGGACGATTTGGTTGATATTTACAACTCATGTTCGGTTTTGTCTGAACGGAGTCACTGAACTTTTTAGTACCTTAGACTATATAAAATGTTGTATAATTAGAGAAATAAAAGCAAGGGAGGAGGACTACAAATGCCTACTCGCCAGAAATTTGATCATGAACTAGAAGATCTGCGCCTAAAAATCTTAACCCTGGGAAAGATGGCCGAACAACAAATAGCACTTGCAGTCAATTCTTTAATGAACCAGGATCTAGAGTTAGCCAATTCCATCGTCGTTAAAGATTTGGAACTAAATGATTTGCGAGCAGACATTGAAGAAACATGTATTCTCCTAATCGCAACTCAGCAGCCCTTTGCTCGTGATTTACGCAAACTTGTAGCTGGTTTCAAAATATCCATATACCTAGAAAGAATGGGAGACTTGGCTGTTGATCTAGCTAAAGTGTCCATCAGAATAGGTCAGGAAAAGCTAATCAAACCATTGGTGGACATTCCACGAATGAGTGGAATTGTGCAAGAAATGATTAGAATTGGTCTAAAAGCATACGTAGACGAGGATTGTGGCGCAGCTGCAGAGATGTCCTTAATGGATGATGAGATTGACAAGATTTATTCCGGTGTTTTTGGGGAACTAAAATCCATTATGATGGAAAACCCTAATAATGTGACCCAGGCCAATTATCTGCTGTTTGCCAGCCGTTTCTTGGAACGTCTGGGAGATTATTGTACGAATATTGCCGAAGAGATTGTTTATATATGTAATGGTAAGAGGATGGATCTTAACGAATAGAAAAAACATAAAGATATCCCTATGGCAAAATTATTTAGCCATAGGGATATCTTTATATCCTATAGTTCCCATTGTGATTGAAACCACACTTAATAGATTGCATATTTGTTAAACTACCTCAGAAGGCTAAAAATACAAGCATAATCAATTCTGGGGGAATATAAATGAAACAACCGGGGTTTATTATTGAACACTGCCGACAAAATTGTCCGAAAGCAACTCGAGAGTGGAGGGAGCTTTTAGAGGAATTACCATCAAATTTAGCGGCTTTGGATATTGAGGAAACTCTTCAAAAAAAGTTCGGACAGGTAAATCACCATCATCTGCTTAAAATATGTTTGGCTGGTTGTCCAAATGGCTGCTCCCGACCAGATATAAAAGACTTTAGCATTTCCGGATATGTCACTCCTCAAACTACAGATGCTCCCTGCATGGCCTGCCATGCTTGTGTTAGATCTTGCTTAGAAAATGCGATTACCATAGAGAATAATGAAGTGGTTGTCATTGATAAATCGAAATGTCTCTCCTGTGGAAATTGCTTAAGTGTTTGCCCTTCGGGTACGTTAGCCGCAGGTGAAAGTGGTTGGAACTTACGCCTAGGTGGAAGAATGGGGCGACATCCCCGTTTTGCATCTTACATTAAACAAGCTAAAACAGATGATGAGGTAATTGCCTGGGTAATAGAGACTATTCTAGACTATATTAATAATGGAGGCCCCCAAGAAAGGTTCACCCATTTTGTTGAGCAGAAAATCCAGCTTAGTCTAGAGTTCGAGAGCGAGATGCCCTCTCGTGTATCCAGATTCGAAGATTTTCCATGTCCATAATTGTTATGTTTTTTTTCTTTATCTCAATGATTTTTACTTCTTTTAATTCCGTTAAGATCCGACTGACAGATTCACGAGCCAAACTGCACATGCCAGCAAGTTCGGTGGCAGATAGAGGTATGGTAATCATAACTCCGCTCTTGGTTTTTTGACCGTGTACATGGGCAAGAGCAAAAAGCTTTGCAGCCAGGCGCAGGCGAGCATCCCCTAGGGACAGATTTCTAATTTGTCGGTAGGAACGCCGCAAATCAAGAGCAAGATCCTCATACAATAACCAAATTAATGATGGATTACTCTCGATAAAACGCATAAATGTTAGCCGGTCAATTGTCAATACCTCTGTCTCCTCTATGCAAAGAGCTGAATGAGGGTAAGGTTTACCGTCGAGAATAATTTCCGGAAAAAATGCTGGAGCATTAAGTACCCGAATTATTTTTTCGGTATATTCACTCATTAAATAGAGTCTAACTCGACCATTAATTAGAAAGTAAAGAGTAGTACCTTCATCTCCTGAAAAATAGAGATATTGTTTAGAGGCATAACGTCGGATTCTTCCATGAGTGAGACAAAAATTAATAAATTCAGGTGTCATTTTACCCGAAAAGAATTCTTTAGATAAAAGATCCTGTAGTTGTTGATCGTTGATCATCTTATCACCAAACCTCATAAAAATTATCATTCAGGTACATTATAACATTAACAATCGTGATTTTAATATTTCTTGAAAAGTATTACATGCTTACACTATTTTACAAAAGGAATATGGGATATCCGTTTTTCTAGTAGGGAAAGCTAATTTTAAGCTTCGATTGACTTATTGGAAAGGATGGATGCTAATGGGAGCACGTAAAAAAGTATCAAGAGCCAAAGCATCAGTTACAGTTAGAGATCCTCATTATCAAGAGTATGACACGCATAAAGAACGAAATATTCAACAGCCATTGCCCACAAAAAACTCGTTTTAATGAATAAAAATCAGGAGAGGAGTAGGTGTTAGAACCTACTCCTTTTGCTATAACATTTGATAATGTTTCGATTCGAAATAATGTTGATCGTAAAGAAGGAAATATCTTTTATTAGTCGAATTATCAGAATAACAAAAATATTTGCATATCCGAATATCCGGAGCATAAGATAAATAATCATTCTAAACAAACGAGGGCTTAGTGGGAATGGTTATTGGAGAAGTAAAAGGAAATATTTGCTATATGATTTCTTAATTATGGCCATATTGACTTATTCAACGCTCAATGCTAGTCTTATTTTGTGAGAAGAATAGAATAGATTGTGCATTTTGTTACTTTGATTTCTAGTAATTGGCTTTATTGTAAATCTATTAATTTTGGATATGTGAAACAAATCTTATGTAGTGAGCTGTATCTAGGATTTTGCTGGGAACTCTGCTTAGCTTTCAGTCTAGTCAGAGTCATAATATTGTGTTTGGAAAATAAATTCCTTCTCACGCTTTATAGGGGGTGTTATGAAAAGAGTTACAGTTGTGGTGTCTACTGGAGAAGGGCTTTATGAACCAGAGACGAAGTTATCCTATTATGATGCTCTTTACCTCGTCGATTAAGGAATCTGTCGGTCTTAAGGTGTTATTATCAAAAGTCATATTCTCAAAGGATTAATTTTGTTGCAGTAAGGGGGAAACAGTGTGAATATTGTCGTTTTTATCAAACAAACATTCGATACTGAGGCTAAAATCGTACTAGATGCTAGCGGTAAAATCGATGCCAATGGGGTTAACTTAATTATTAACCCTTACGATGAATATGCCATTGAAGAAGGGATCAGACTCAAGGAGAAGCACGGCGGCGAAGTGACCGTTGTAAGTATGGGTGGTTCACGTGCTCAAGAAGCAGTCCGTACTGCTTTGGCAATGGGTGCAGACAAAGGCGTATTGGTAAGCGATCCTGGACTAGAGAATACCGACGAATTCGGCAGAGCTCAAATATTAGCTAAGGTTGTTGCCGATATTCCTCATGATATAATTTTAGCCGGACGTATTGCTATTGATGATGGTGCAAGTCAAATTGCTGTTCGTTTAGCAGAGGCGTTAAGCATCCCTTCAGTCAGCAGTGTTATTAAATTAGAAGTTGCCGGAACTCAAGCAACTGCTACTCGTGAAATTGACGGCGGGACTGAATTAATCGAAGTTAGCTTCCCTGCAGTATTTACAGCCCAAAAAGGTTTAAATGATCCTCGCTATCCATCCGTAGCCGGTATCATGAAAGCTAAGAAGAAACCATTAAAAAGCTTAACCCTTGCAGATCTTGGTTTTGGCGCTGGAGATTTGAAAATGGTTATTAATCAATATAGTTTACCTACACCTCGTAAAGCAGGGCGCAAAATTGATGGTGAACCTGCACAAGCTGCCAGTGAATTAGCAAAACTCTTGCGTGAAGAAGCTAAGGTTCTGTAAAGGAGGAATTAAAATGGCTAAAGGAATTATGATTATTGTTGAACAACGCAATCTACAAATTCGTAAAGTTTCGTTAGAACTACTTAGTGAAGCCCGTAAAATCGCAGACCAAACTGGTGAGTCAGTAGTAGCTGTTGTGCTTGGTCAAGGCATTGATGAACTTGCGCCAACTCTTGCCGCTAGCGGTGCTGACAAAGTTATCGTCATCGATGATGCTAAGTTAGCAGAATACTCTACAGGTGCCTATACCTCTGTGCTCAATAAGATCATTCGTAAAGAAGAACCACAGGCTGTTTTACTCGGAAATACTGCTGCAGGAAAAGATCTTGCTCCACGCTTGGCCCAACGTCTTGGAGTTGGTCTAGCATCCGACTGCACCGGCATGGAAATTGACTCCGCTAACTTCTTAACATTTAAACGACCAATTTATGCCGGTAAGGCATTTGCCCATCTCACTTCCAATGTTCGCCCAATTATGGCTACTATTCGTCCTAATACCTTCCCTGTAACACCTCCGGATGCTGCTCGTCAGGCTGAAGTTGTTAAAGAAGTTGCTGATATTGATGCAGCTGATCTAACAGCAATTCTTAAGGAAGTTGCTGTGGCAGCTTCGAAACGCCCAGAGCTTACAGAGGCTAACATCATCGTATCTGGTGGACGGGGTATGAAAGGCCCAGAAAATTACAGCATTCTCGAAGACTTGGCTGATGTAATTGGTGCGGCTGTAGGAGCTTCACGTGCTGCTGTAGATTCAGGCTGGAAAGAGCATAAATACCAAGTTGGACAGACTGGAAAAACAGTTGCCCCAACTCTTTATATTGCTTGCGGAATATCCGGAGCAATCCAACACTTAGCAGGTATGGGTTCTTCAAAATTCATTGTGGCCATCAACAAAGATCCGGAAGCTAACATCTTTAATGTTGCTGACTATGGCATTGTTGGAGACCTCTTTGAAATAGTCCCCTTGCTAACTGAAGAGTTTAAAAAGCTTGTCAACGAATAATTGAATATGACTACTTAAGTGAAGCGCCTAACAAGGCGCTTCCTTAATAAGTAAGGAGAGGAAAGAATGGCAACACGTGAAGTGTACTGGAATATTGAAGGACATCATTGGCTTTACTTATTCTTTATCATTGCACTTGCTATCTTTGCTTATGGAGTCTATAAGCGGGTTAAGCTTTGGAAATTAGGTCAGCCCGAAAATCGTTGGAAAGAGATTTGGCCGGGGATCAAAGATGTACTTGTTTATACCTTCGCTCATAAACGGATTTTCAAAGACAGTTTCCCGGGGATGATGCATGCAGGTATATTCTACGGATTTCTTTTCTTAGCTTTTGCAACTGCCATAATCACTCTGAAAGCAGATTTCTCCATTGATTTTTTCCATGGTTGGTTATATCTATTTATTAAGGTTACTGCCAACTTATTCGGACTCGCTGCCTTAATAGGCATAATCGTCGCTGCTTACCGAAGATATATTCAGCGACCGGATCGTTTGGATAATAAGGCGGATGATGGTATCACCCTGGCTTTATTATTTGCAATCCTGTTGACAGGGTTCATCATTCAGGGAGCACGTATTGCAGTATTGCCAGATCCTTGGGCCGCCTATGCATTTGTCGGGCAATGGATGTCTATTCCAATCCAAGGATTGCTCAATGAAGCGCAAATCTTGTCCTTGCACGTCTTCCTTTGGTGGTTCCATCTTTTCCTTGCCATGGCTTTCATAGCATATTTCCCCTATTCCAAGCTATTCCACGTCTTACTCGGCCCGCTTAATCAGTTCTTCCGCAATCGAGGACCCATAGGTATTCCTGAGCCAATAGACTTTGAAGATGAAAGCTTGGAAACCTTTGGAAAAAGCCAACTGCGCGAGTTTTCCTGGAAGACATTATTTAATACAGATGTTTGTTTGCGTTGTGGACGTTGCCAGGATAACTGTCCTGCCTACTTAAGCGGCAAGCATTTAAATCCAAAAGGAATTATTCAGGATATGCGAGTTCTTATGGAGGAAATGGGCGAGGCACTCCAAGCTAAGAGTAAAGTATTAGTGCAAGCTGCTGATCAAGAAGCTGCTGCGGCAAGCGAAGCTGAAGAGATTGAAGAATGGACTGGTCGGGCGCTAATCGGTGAAGTTATTCCTGAAGAAGACTTGTGGGCTTGTACTACCTGTCGATCTTGTGAACAGCAATGTCCTGTATTCATAGAGCACGTCGACAAAACCATTGATATGCGTCGGAATCTCGTACTCATGGAGACACGCTTCCCGGCTGAAGCTCAATTGGCTTTTCGCAATATGGAGAATAACGGAAACCCTTGGGGCATCGGTTGGACTACTCGGGCGGATTATCTTACAGGGCTTGGAGTTAAAACTTACGAAGAAGATCCCAACGCTGAGTATCTGTATTGGCCTGGTTGCTCTGGAGCATTCGATGCTCGTAATCAAAGAGTTTCTGCTGCCCTTGTTAAGTTGTTACAAGCTGCAGGCGTTCACTTTGCAATACTGGGAAATGAAGAGAAGTGCTGTGGTGACTCCGCTCGTAAGTTAGGAAACGAATATTTATTCTATTCATTAGCCACAGAGAACATTGAAGTTATGAAGGGCTATGGAGTGAAGAAAATTATTACCCAATGTCCACACTGTTACAACTTCTTGAAGAACGAATACCCACAACTTGGCGGAGACTTCGAAGTGATTCACCATACAGTATTCCTCTTAGATCTAGTCAAGTCCGGCAAACTTAAGCTAACAAACTCGGATAGAAAATCGGTTACCTACCACGATTCTTGTTACCTCGGTCGGTATAATGAGATCTATGAACAGCCTCGCGAACTGCTTAAGGCAGTAGGCTTAAGTCTTAGAGAGATGTCACACACCGGTGAGAAGAGTTTCTGTTGTGGTGCTGGTGGAGGCCGTATGTGGCTCGAAGAGCATGAAGGTCAAAGAATTAATGAAATGCGGACGGATGAAGCTATTGCAGTTAAATCGGATTATGTTGGTACTGCCTGCCCCTTCTGTCTAACCATGATTAATGATGGTATAGCGGCCCGTGAAGTTGGAGAAAAGCTAAAGGCATTAGATGTAGCTGAAATACTGGAAAAAGTCCTATAATTTTGTCTCAAATATTCAGAATAATTTTAATAGTACAATGAAATTTAAATAATTAAACAAAATAAAAAATTTAATTAAGACTAAATATAAAAAACCAACTGAACTAAAAATCAGTTGGTTTTTTAATATAACATTAAACCACAAAGAATACAATTGGTTGAAGAAGTATTTTAAGCTTAGGAGAAACAGACCCAGTGTCAAATCTTCTAGTATACTGTTATTTAATCCCTGATATGCCCAAAACTCTTCAATACCTGCTACCATGGCTCTTGATATTACTAGGGGAAAACCACTAGCTGGAAAGAGCTAATTTATTGGAACAGATCATAAATAGATGATAATGAAAGATAGAATTTGAAATATACACTTTATTATGAATTTATACCCGAAAACTTTATGCCAAATTGTTGCAAGTTTTTTTCTTTTTAGGGAATCATAAATTCTAGTTACGTAATCAGAAGATATTACCATCTCAAGGCAAATACTATGCTGATAAGTAAAACTTTGTAAAAAGTACTCCAATGTAAAGCAGGGATTTTCCATTGTCTACAGAATAGACATTTCAAAGAAGCAATAATTTTAATTAAAGTACTTCAAGGTAACATGAGGAGGGAATTAGTATGAGTATAAAAGTTGGGATCAATGGTTTTGGTCGAATTGGCAGACTTACACTTCGAGCATCACTTGAAAAAACATTTCCATTCGAGATTGTTGCCATCAATGATCTAGGCAGTCCGGATTTATTGGCTCATTTATTCAAGTATGATTCAGTTCATGGTGTCCTGGAGAAGGATGTAGAAATTAATAACCAAAAAATGATTATAGACGGAAAAGAAGTTCAAATATTCGCCGAAAAGAATCCATTGAATCTGCCTTGGAGTAAACTGGGTGTTGATATTGTGATTGAATCCACCGGGCGATTCACTAAACGTGACGATGCGTCCCAGCATCTTTCTGCAGGAGCTAAGAAAGTAATTATTTCAGCGCCGGCAAAAAACGAGGATATTACGATTGTAATGGGAGTCAATGAAAGTCTCTATATTCCAGAGAAACATCATATAATTTCTAATGCTTCCTGTACTACAAATTGTCTGGCCCCGGTTGCCAAAGTTTTACTTGATGAATTTGGTATTGAACAAGGATTAATGACGACTACTCATTCAGTTACGAATGATCAACGGATATTAGACTTGGAACACAAAGACTGGCGCAGATCAAGAGCTGCCTATCAGTCTATGATACCCACCACAACAGGTGCAGCTAAAGCCGTTTCCCTGGTGATACCGGAATTAGAAGGCAAGATGAAAGGGCTGGCTGTTCGAGTTCCAACTCCAAACGTCTCGTTAGTAGATCTCGTTGTTTCTTTAAGTAAGCCAACAAATCGGGAGGAAATAAATAATGTCTTGAGGCAAGCAGCTACTGGAAGGATGAAAGGGTATCTGGAATACACAGAATTACCTTTGGTTTCTCACGATTTTAATGGCAACCCTGCCAGTTCCATTGTCGATGGTTTGTCGACCATGATGATTGGGGATCGGATGGCTAAAATCCTAGCTTGGTATGATAATGAATGGGGTTATTCAAACAGGGTTTTGGATTTAGTTAAACTCATAGTTACAAAAGGTATATCCGATGACTACCAGCCGTAAGACTCCCATCTTCTATAAGTACGAAAGCATCCAGCACGAAACCCGGGTGAGGGTTTCGCCCAAGCCGCCTGCAGCAGAGAAAAGCATAACGGCGTAGGTTGCTTTCGCCGAACCGCAAACTACCCAGAACAACTTTAGCGGTGAGGATGAGATAACGGCTGCTACG
>NZ_JMGA01000021.1 GCF_000765145.1 Desulfosporosinus sp. HMP52
AATATCTACTGCTAGAATTATTTGTTTTCCATAACATACTTACTCGGAAGTGAGATGTTTTGTTGTATGAGTTAATAGGATTCTGGATCGGCTAGTTGGTTAGGTTAAATCTTTCTTAGCTTTATAATCTAAATCTAGTAAAGAAAGGTAGATAGAAGTGTTCAGAAGAAGAGAGAATAGCAGCGTTACTCCGGAAAGTGAGTCTGAATTGACTGTGATAATTGAGATTCTTGATGCAGTGAGTAATGGAGATTTGAGTAAAAGAATTAGTTCCTTCGGATCAGGAAGGTCTCAACAAGTAACGGATTTAACTCAAAAAGTAAATCAGCTTATTGATAATTATGAGTTGGCATTTAAAAACACAACTCTAGGGCTTTCAAAAATCGTTTCAGCTACCTATGAAGAATTGAAAGTTATACGCCTGCAAAATGATGGTCTTCGAGATCAGGTTGAGGAGATTAAGCAAATTACCAACGCGGTGGTTAATACGGCTCAATCTATCGAAAGTGTAGCATCTTCAATAACTGAGGAGATAACAAATTCTGCTTCTGAGGCAAAAAACAATACCTATGCTAGTGTTGAAAATGTCAAAGAACTCCTCGCCCAGATAAGTACGATAAAAACTAGTTTTAATAAACTACGTTTTGAGAATGCAGAGCAAAAGGAGTATGTATCAAAAATTGGTGAAATTACTGATATGATTGGACATATCGCTAAGCAAACCAACTTATTAGCTCTTAATGCAGCTATTGAGGCTGCCAGAGCGGGAGAATCGGGACGAGGGTTTGCGGTAGTAGCAAAGGAAGTGGGTAAACTAGCCGAGAAAACCCAACAGTCTGTAAAAAATATTGCCAGCAAAGTCCAAAACTTGACAGAACAATCGTTGTTAACAACCTCGCATATTGAAGGTCTCAGTTGTTCTACTGAAGCTGCAGCAGCAAAAGCCGCTATTATAGAAGGGTCCCTTGATGGGTTAATAAGAAGTATAGAAATTACTGAGGAACAGGTAGATAATATTGCCCCGATGACAGAGGAGCAGTCTGCTACCTTTGATGAAATTGCTGCGACGATTGATAATGTTTCAGTTAATTATTCTAAAACTGTAGAAAAGTCTGTGGAATCGGCAAAAAAACTGAGCGAAATCGGAATACTTATTGAAGCAATGCGTAAAGATAATTTGCGCTTTAAAGTTAACCTTACACCTTCAGATATCATAAATTTGGCAATTACTGATCACCAATTATGGGTTTGGCGTATTGACTCAATGATTATGAATAATGATAAGATAGATCCTCAAGAAGCAGGTGATTATAATTCCTGCAGACTTGGTAAATGGTTAAATTCAGAACAAAGGTTTTACGGTCAGATTGATAGCCAATCGATAAAAGGCCTACATACTGATTTTCATGAACAGGCCAAACTGGCTGTTAATTCTATGAACATAGGTCAAAAAAAGGATGCAGAGCAACATCTAAGTAAAATGTATGTTCTTTCTGATCAACTAATTGAAATGCTTAATAGCTGTAAATGATCTGAAATGTGGGAAGAGAACCTAAAAAGTAGGTTCTTTTTACTTTTTGGTTTGAACTCGATATTTGACCATAGTACTAATCTGGACTATTATTGAAAGAATAGATTATTGAAGTATTACAATGGAAGGAATGTAAGAATAGCTTGATTTTACCCAAAAAAGTACATGATCGGAGAGACTACTTAACCAACAAATATTGGGTCATTATTATTGCCCTCTTCTGCGCTGTTCTCTGGGGGAGTGCTTTTCCAGTCTTGAAAATAAGCTATTTGGAGTTAAAAATAGCACCGGATGATCGTTCGGCGATTATTGTATTTGCAGGGATACGATTCTTTTTAGCCGGTATTCTGATATTCCTTATAACTATGATAGCACTAGGGCAAACACCGAAAGTAAGAAAAACGATACTTCCGCAGCTTATATTATTAGGCTTACTTCAAATTAGTTTGCAATACTTTTTTTTCTATAATGGGTTAGCTCATACCACCGGCATGAAAGCTGCCATTTTATCCTCGGCAAGTACTTTTTTTGTAGTAGTCTTAGCCCACTTCGTTTATAGAGATGATCGATTAAATGTTCGCAAAGTGGTTGGCCTGATAGCGGGTTTTTTGGGGATTATATTAATTAATTCAGGTCAAAACTTTAACCTCGATTTCTCCTGGCTAGGCGAAGGATTTATGATTTTATCTGGTGTAGTAAGTGCTTTAGGTACCATCTTAGCCAAAAGAATTTCGAAAGAGGTTCATCCCTTTGTTCTGACTGGGTGGCAAATGATATTAGGTTCATCGCTTCTAATAGCAGTAGGATTGCCGGGTTTGCAACCTCAGGCCATTGTTTTTTCCAATAAAGCCCTACTTCTCCTTGGCTATTCTGCCTTTCTTTCCGCCGCAGCCTTTTCTTTATGGTATGCTATATTAAAATATAATAAAGCAGGAGAAATTAGTGTCTATAAGTTTATGACACCCGTCTCAGGCACAATTTTATCGGCCTTATTAATTCCGGGGGAACATCTGGCAGTTAATATGTTTCTGGCATTAGCCCTAGTTGCTCTCGGAATAATTGTTGTCAATTATCAAAGAAAGGTACCAGAGGAGAATCACTTACGTTAAGAACCGCCTTAAAAGGAAACCAAGGTCAGTCAAATGGGATTGGCCGGGATGGTTCTCCTGGTAGATAAACAATAAGTTCTAATAAGAATATTAGTATGTAAAAAGGTAATGTTACAAATGCTCAATTATTTAAAAGATTGGAAGATTTGACATGGGAAAGACCTTAGTATTAACAGAGAAACCCTCCGTTGGTCGTGAAATTGCGAAAATTCTTAATTGTAATCAGAAGGGTAACGGATGCTTTATCGGCCCAAAATATGTTGTGGTTTGGGCACTGGGGCATTTAGTTACTTTAGCCGATCCTGAGGCCTATGACGAAAAATACAAATCATGGAAGGTGGAAGACTTGCCTATGCTTCCGCCTAAGATGGAATTAGTGGTAATGAAAGAGACCTCCAAGCAATTTGGGGTGGTCAAGAACCTGATGAAGAGTCCTGAGATTACAGATTTGATTATTGCCACAGATGCAGGGCGAGAAGGGGAATTAGTAGCACGCTGGATTATCAAAAAAGCCGGGTGGAGAAAGCCAATCAAGCGTCTATGGATTTCCTCTCTAACCGAACGTGCTATTAAAGAAGGCTTTAATCATTTAAAACCCGGAAAAGAATATGAGTCTTTATATGCTGCGGCGGAATGCCGTGCAGAAGCTGATTGGTTAGTGGGCTTGAATGTCACTAGGGCGTTAACTTGTAAATATAACGCTCAACTTTCGGCAGGTAGAGTGCAAACTCCTACCTTAGCAATGGTTGTTGAGCGAGAAAATGAAATAAAGAAGTTTGTTCCTAAAGATTATTGGACTATTAACGCTATGGCAAAGGGATTTACACTTCAATGGCAGGATCATAAAGGCCAAACTCGTATCTTTGATGAGAATATAGCTAACCAACTATTAGCTAAAATCTCTGGCAAAGCGGGGGAAGTAGTAGAAGTAAAGAAGGAAGCAAAGAAAGAATTCCCTCCTTTGGCCTATGATCTGACGGAGCTGCAACGAGATGCCAATCGAAAATATGGATTTTCGGCTAAAACCACATCCTCTGTGATGCAGCAATTGTATGAGAATCATAAAATAGTAACCTATCCCCGAACTGATTCCCGTTATATCAGTGAAGATATCGTGTCCACTGTACCTGAGCGCTTAAAAAGTGTTGCCTTGGGGCCTTATGTTGATTTGGCCCGAAGTATTTTGCGCAATAAGCCGATTATTACAAAAAGGTTTGTGGATGGTTCTAAAGTTTCTGATCACCATGCCATTATCCCCACCGAACAGCCACCAACCTTAGCTAGACTTAGTTCGGAGGAACTGAAGATTTATGATCTAATTGTTAAACGGTTTTTAGCCGTCCTTTCTCCGGCCTTTGAATATGAACAGACACTTATAAAAGTTGCTATTAATGGAGAAGGATTTACTGCCAAAGGGAAAATTGTAAAGCTTAAAGGCTGGCAGAAGGTTTATGAAGGGCAGAGTCGTCTTGGGAATGAGTCTGACAACTCAGATGAAGAAGATGAGCAAAACCTGCCGGAAATCGCCAAAGGGGATATGTTTCAGAATTTGGTCGTTAAATTGAAATCTGGCAAAACTAAGCCTCCTGCCAGACATACTGAGGCCACCTTGCTTTCAGCCATGGAGCATCCGGGGAAATTAATTGATGATCAAAAATTGAGGGAAGCAATGGATCAAAGTCACGGCCTGGGAACTCCTGCAACCCGCGCTGAGATTATAGAAAAATTGTTTAATTCCTTTTACATGTCTCGGCAAGGTAAAGAGATAGTCCCTACCTCCAAGGGTATTCAGCTGGTAGGTCTTGTTCCTGCCGAACTGAAATCTCCGGTGCTAACTGCCAGATGGGAACAACAATTAACGGAAATAGGTAAAGGGAAAGTCCAAAGTCAGTCCTTTCTGACAGGAATTCGAGGGTATACAACTCAACTTGTATCTACAGTAATCGGCAGTTCCCAGACATTTAAGCATGATAACCTGACGAGAAACAAATGTCCGGAGTGTGGCAAGTATCTTCTGCAAGTCAAAGGAAAAAAAGGAGAGATGCTGGTCTGCCAAGATCGAGAATGCGGCTATAGGAAAGGAATCTCACAGATTTCCAATGCCCGGTGTCCCGACTGTCATAAAAAGATGGAAATTAAAGGAGAAGGAGATAGTAAGCTGTTCTCCTGTGTCTGCGGGTATCGCGAAAAGCTGTCTTCCTTTACGAAACGCAAAGAAGCTGAGAAAGGGAATCTCAATAAAAAGGATGTCAGTAAATATCTGCAAAATCAGCAGGACAGTGGATTGATAAATACAGCGCTGGCCGATGCCTTAGCTAAGCTGAAGAAATAGTGTAAGGGGGACGGTCCTTTTAACACACTTTAAAAGTGTGTTAAAAGGACCGTCCCCCTTACACATTTAAACTAGGCCATACTGTTTGAGTTTGTAGTAGAGGGTTCCCCGGGAGATGCCAAGAAGTCTTGCGGCGGCTGTCTTGTTGCCGTTAGTTTTCTCTAAGGTTATGACAATGCGTTTCATTTCTCCTGAATCATCATGGTGGAGATTACGATGGATGATCTGGGAGGCTAAGGAAGTAACCGGAGAGGGTAAATCATAATTTAAAGATAATAGTTGGGGAGGAAGATACTGGCTATTAAGCATTTTTCCTTCGGCAAGAATAGCCAGCCGTTCTATGACGTTCCTAAGTTCTCTGATGTTTCCCGGCCAATCATACTTTAAGAAATTAATCATTATCTCAGGATCAAGGATAGGGATGGGTTTCTTATATTTGATTGTGAATTCTTTAAGAAAGGATTGTAATAAATCAGGAATATCCTCTGTCCGTTGGCGTAAAGGAGGGATTTCCAGAGCAATTACGTTTAATCGATAGTACAAATCCTCGCGAAAATCTCCGCTCTTAATCATCTTATCTAAGTCACGGTTTGTTGCGGCGATAATTCGCGTATCTACAGTTATTGGCTCCGTACCTCCCACCCGATAGAAGCACTTATCTTGTAAGACCCTTAGTAACTTAACTTGAAGCTGGATTGGTAACTCTCCGATTTCATCTAAGAAAAGGGTGCCTCCATGAGCCAATTCCATTTTACCGGGTTTGCCTTTGCGTTCAGCCCCAGTAAAGGCCCCGCCCTTATAGCCAAAGAGTTCACTTTCAAAGAGAGCAATGGGAATAGCTCCACAATTTACAGCAATAAACGGTTTAGTAGCCCGGGGACTATCCTTGTGGATTGCTTGAGCAAAGAGTTCTTTGCCAACCCCGCTTTCCCCGGTGATTAGAATCGTAGCCTCACTGCCGGCAACTTTTCGAGCGATAGATATTGTACGTTGGATCGGTTGGCTTTTGCCGATTATTCGAGTGAAGGGGTCCTTGGATGGGTCAGTCTTTTGTTTAAGGTCTAACAAAAGAGAGCTGGCATTTGAGAGTTCTTCGTTGAGACGAACTACTTGAGTTATGTCTTGTTCTGCAGAAATAGCTCCGATAATCTCACCTTCCAGAATAACGGGGGATGCATTAATCTGGACATGGGTTTCGGGACGTGGTCTGTGATAGGCTTGGCGGATGGGTCTTCCTTCATCAAGAATTGATAGAGTTGCTAGGGCGGTACGTTCGAAGAAATTGGAAATAGGCTTTCCGATAATTGATTGATCAGCAATGGAATACATAGCCTGAGCTTTCGAGTTCCAATGACTGACAACCCCGTCTTGAGTAACAACCGCGATAGCTTCGTTAACGGTATCAAGAAGGGTGTCAAAAAAGGTATTAATTATCTTCCATGAGTTAAACAAGCTCTGCATTAAAAGGATTGGGGTAACAATCCCGAGTATTTCTCCACTGGTACTCCTTACAACGACTGGTCGTAAATCATGAAGATGTTCCTGACAAAAAGCGATTGTATCCATCTCGGGCTCGATTATTAGTGGAGGGATCCACTGAAGGTTATGTAATAACTGACTGGAAGGCGAGATTAAAGCGGCTTGTTCTATAGTGAGGACACCGATAACCTGACTTTCAGAGACTACAATTAAATGATGAGTACTTGCCTTCTCCAAAGCGGTTTGCAGACTTTGGTTGGCTGGAATGACCAGCACGTTTTGATCCATTACTATTGAAAGGGATAAAGATTTCATAATCACCCACTCCTCGTATCTATTAATGTACCCTAAGAAGTGTTAGTTGACTAGAGGGCGTTTAAACATTTTTGCACAAAAGTGTATAAACATTGTCTAACATTTTATTAAAAAACCCCTAAAAATCAGAAAAAAATACAATATTATTCAAGTAGTACAGCAGGGATTTTTAAGAATCTGTCAAATAATACATACAGTTATATTTCAAGAAAAAAGGGGGAAAAAAATGTTTATCAAGAAGAGCAAAGCACTGGTAGTCTTAAGTCTCATTATGTCCGCTTTAATCCTAGTGAGTGGATGTGGGGCGAGTAAGCCTGCCGAAACAGCACCTAGCGGAGGAGAGAGCAAAGAGCCGATTAAAATCGGTTTCTTGGGTGCCAAGACGGGGGATGTGGCAATCTATGGATTGAACACATTAAAAGGTTTAAACATGGCAATCGAAGAACTTAATAAAGAAGGTGTCCTTGGACGTAAAGTTCAGTTAGTCGAAGAGGACAATGCCGGTCAAAAAGACCAGGCTATTAACATTACAAACAAGTTAATTAGCCAAGATAAGGTTGTTGCTATTGTTGGTGACCCAACTACAGGGATTACTCGTGTTGCAGGACAGATTGCTAACAGCAAAAATACAGTCATCATGTCCGCTGGTTCAACAGGAACTAATGTAGTAGAAATTGGGCCTTATGTATTCCGAGATACATTGCTGGATACAATTGCTGCTCCAGCAACCATGAAATATGTAATCCAAGATAAAGGCTGGAAAAATGTAGCCTTAATTACTTCTAAGAACAATGATTACAGTGTATCTCTCTCAAAGATCTTCAGTGATGCAATTAAATCAAATGGCGGAAACATCGTAATTGAAGAATTTATTCAAGACAAAGACACTGATTTCAGCGGACAGATTACTAAAATTAAGTCGGCCAACCCTGATGTTATTGTATTCTCCGGTTACTATACTGAAGGAGCCTTGATCATGAAGAAGGCTCGTGAAGTAGGGATTAAGGCTGTAATGGTTGGAGGAGACGGACTCCAAGGGGATGACCTCATGAAGATTGGTGGAGCTGCGGTAGAAGGTTCTATCTCCTATGCAGGGTTCTCTCCGGAGCAACCAACACCTAATACAGAAAAGTTCATTAATGCTTTTAAAGCCAAATATAACAATGAATTGCCGGATCTCTTTGCTGCTCAAGGATATGATGCTTTAATGATTATCGCTAAAGCAATCAAGGATTCCGGAAGTGCTGATCCTGTGAAATTTAAGGATACTCTCGCGAAAACCAAGAACTATGATGGAGTTTCCGGGTCTATTACTTTCCAAGAAAGTCGTGAGCCAATTAAGAGCCCAGTATATTTGCTGGAAGTTAAAGATGGAAAGTTCGCCTTACTCAAGAAAGTGCCTGTAGAAGTTAAATAATCTAAGACGAGTTTGTTCCTATGAACTTAAAGAAGTAGCAGCACAAGGTCCTCTGGATCGGTGCTGCTACAAAACATTAAGAGAAATTCAGAAAAGTCCAAATAATCTACTTGTTATTTTTTAAGGAGGGCGCCGAATTTGCCGATTTTGAACAATCTGATGCAGCAACTTGTTAACGGGCTCGCCCTAGGTGGTATTTATGCCCTTATTGCCTTAGGCTACACAATGGTGTACGGAATTATTGGTATGATCAATTTTGCTTATGGTGAAATCTTTATGTTTGGTGCATACGCCGGATTAGTTTTAGCACTGACCAATTATGTCAATGTTTATACCGCCTTACTGGGGGCTACCCTTATTACAATGATACTAGGAGTTGTCATTGAGCGGGTCGCCTACAAACCTATTCGTCGTTCGTCACGACTTTCCGCACTGATTAGCGCCATTGGTGTATCAATCTTTCTTTCTTCATTTATGGTTCGAGTTAAGGGACCCAATACTAGAGGTTTCCCGACATTGTTTGAGAATAGAATCTTTGAAATTGGAAATTTTCAGATTACCATTTACCAAATTGTAATTATTGGAGTAGCAGGTCTCATGATGCTGGGCTTACATCTCTTTGTGACCTATACAAAAATGGGCAGAGCAATGCGTGCTTGTGCCCAAGACAAAGATGCCGCCAGCCTGATGGGAGTCAACATTGACCGAGTCATATCTGTTACTTTTGCAATAGGGTCCGGATTAGCCGGGACAGCTGGTGTATTAGCCGGTATTTACTTTAATGCAGTACAGCCCTATATGGGGCTTTTAGCTGGTCTTAAAGCTTTTGCTGCAGCAGTCCTTGGAGGAATTGGGAGTATCCCCGGGGCAATGATCGGGGGAATAGTTATTGGACTGACTGAGATATTGGGTATCACTGTGAACTTGTCGGAGTACAAGGATGCCTTTGCCTTTGCCATCCTAATATTAGTGCTTCTATTCAAACCATCGGGAATCATGGGGCGAAAAGCCAACAAGAAGGTTTAGGAGGGGATGGCAATGAAAAAATTATTAGATAATTGGTTAGTACAATTTTTGCTGTTCCTTTGTGTGCTCGGCTTAACTGCTTTTATTACAGATGCTATTGGAGATGTTCTGCCCCCCTATTTATTAATGATTGGTTTATTTATTGGTATCAATTTAATCATGGCCCTGGGTCTAAATCTTATCACCGGAGTAACAGGTCAGTTATCCCTCGGTCATGCTGCCTTTATGAGTATTGGAGCTTATGCTTCAGCAATTGCTACTGTAAATTATCACGTTCCCTTTCTGGGCGGAGTATTAATCGGCGGACTGGTGGCTTGCCTCTTTGGCATCGTTATTGGCTTTCCGACTTTGCGCTTAACAGGGGATTATCTAGCTATAGCTACTCTTGGCTTTGCAGAAATAGTTCGTGTTCAGTTTACTAATATGAAGATTACCAATGGTGCAATTGGTTTTCTGGGAATTCAGGGATCAACAACCTTTCCCATCGTTATGACGATTGCTGTAATTACTTTAGTACTTATGGTCTGGCTGGAAAACTCTCGTAATGGCCGGGCTATGTTAGCCATTCGGGAAGATGAGATTGCTTCATCGGCTGTAGGCATCAATACTACCTTGTATAAAATTCAGGCCTTTGCCATTGGAGCTTTTTGCGCAGGGGTGGGGGGCGCTTTGTTTGCCCACACAACTACCTTTATTCAACCTACGGATTTTGGCTTTATGAAGTCGGTTGATATTCTGAGTATTGTTGTTCTAGGTGGTTTAGGAAGTATCCCCGGAACAATTATTGGTGCTATCGTCCTTACAGCGGCACCTGAAATCTTAAGGCCTCTGGCCAATTACAGGATGATGGTTTACGGAGTATTGTTGGTCATTATCATGATCTTCCGTCCTTATGGTTTATTGGGCGGAGTAAACCTAAGGCAGGCCGTTCGTCGTGCATTTATGTTGACTAAGAAAAAACAGGCCGGACGGGAGGAATAAGGGTGAGCTTATTAACTTTGGACAACGTGACCATCCGCTTTGGAGGTCTGACTGCAGTTGATACTGTAAACCTCGAAGTAAAGCAGGGTGAAATACTGGCTTTAATTGGTCCTAATGGAGCGGGAAAAAGTACAGTATTTAACCTGATTACCAGTATATATCAGCCTACAGAAGGGAAGATTTCCCTTGATGGCAAAGCTCTAACTGGAATTCCTACCCACAAAATAGCCGATATGGGAATTACCAGGACCTTTCAAACAATACGGCTATTTCCTGAACTATCTGTCTTGGATAATGTTAAGATAGGTGCTCACTGCCGAGGGAAGGCCGGTTTATTTCATGCCTTTACCAGGTTGCCAAGTATGAAGCAGGAAGAAGCTGAAATGGAAGAAAATGCGATTAAAGCCTTGGAATTCCTGGATTTGGCGGCAAAGAGAGAGGATATGGCTAAAAATCTCTCTTATGGGGAGCAAAGGAGATTGGAGATTGCCAGAGCCTTAGTATCTAAACCGAAGATTCTTCTCTTAGATGAGCCTGCAGCTGGTATGAACCCTCAAGAAAAAGTAGTATTAATGGAAATGATTCGTAGAATCCGGGATACGGGAATCACAATATTTCTGGTTGAGCATGATATGAAGCTGGTCATGGGTATTTCAGAGAGAATTGCCGTGCTGGACTACGGTAAACTGATTGCTAAGGGTACGCCTCTTGAAGTTCGAAGCAACAAAGCTGTTATCGAAGCTTACTTGGGCTCCGGTGAATTTAAAAGCAGAATTCGGCGCTAGGGAGGGTAACCAAGATGTTGAAGTTAGAAAATATCAGTGTAAGTTATGGCGCAATTAAAGCGTTGCACAACATTTCCTTGGAAGTAAAAAGTGGTGAGATCGTTGCCTTGATTGGGGCAAATGGAGCTGGGAAGAGTACAACCCTGCGGACAATCTCGGGACTTGAAAAACCACCTAATAAGGATAGTAAGATAACCTTTAAGGATATTCAAATTCAAGGAGCTCTCCCTCATAAGATTGTAGAGATGGGTCTGTCTCATGTGCCGGAAGGACGCCGCGTATTCCCTGATATGTCTGTCTATGAGAACCTCCTGATGGGTGCTCATATTAGGAAGGGTAAGCCTGACCAAGGAGATTTTGACAGAGTATACCATCATTTTCCCAGGTTAAAGGAGAGAATCAAGCAGCTAGCCGGCACCTTATCCGGGGGGGAACAACAAATGCTGGCCATGGGAAGAGCCTTAATGGCTCGGCCGGACTTACTCTTACTTGATGAACCAAGTATGGGACTGGCACCTATGCTGGTAGAAGAGATTTTTCATATTATTGAAGATATCAATGTGGCAGGAACTACAATACTTTTAGTTGAGCAGAATGCTCACTTAGCCTTAGAGATCTCCAATCGGGCCTACGTTTTAGAGACAGGGGAAATAGTTTTGGAAGGTCTAGCCCCAGACCTGGCCCAAAATGAGGATATTCGTAAAGCGTATCTGGGCGAATAGATTTATACCTTCCTTACAAAAAGCTTGACAGAAGCTACCCCCACTTGTACAAGTGGGGGCTTTTATGTAGTCTTATGTAGTATGTGAGTTTCATTATTCTAAATAGGGAGGCAACAATAACAATGAAATTCACCCTCGAACAATCCGAGAGATATTCCCGACATATTAACCTAAGGGAGATTGGAACTAAAGGACAAGAAAAGCTATTGGAGTCAAAAATACTTATTATTGGTGCAGGGGGGCTGGGTTCACCGGCAGCAATGTATCTTGCTGCTGCCGGTATTGGAACTATTGGACTCGTTGACCCGGATTTTGTAGAGATTTCCAATTTGCAAAGGCAAATTATTCACGCTTATAAAGATATCTCTAAACCTAAAGTTACATCTGGTAAAGAAACTATTCAAGATTTGAATCATGATGTCAACGTTGTAACCTACCAAGAGTGGGCTACTTTAGACAATATTACAGATATCATAAAGGATAGAGATTATGATTTTGTAATAGATGCAACGGATAATTTTGCTGCCAAGTTTTTAATTAACGATGCTTGTGTCCGTTTGAAAAAACCCTTTTCTCATGCGGGTGTGGTAGAATATGCGGGGCAGACAATGACTTATGTACCGGGTGAAGGCCCTTGTTATCGATGTGTATTTTTAGATCCTCCACCAAGAGATGCGGTTCCCGGTAATCAAGAGGTGGGCATACTTGGGGTCATTCCCGGCATTATTGGCACTATTCAGGCCACTGAGGGAATAAAATACCTCCTTAATATAGGCGAACTCTTAACCGGAAAATTGTTAGTATTTGATGCTTTGGAAATGGACTTTAGGAAAGTAAAGGTTACCTCTCGAGAGAATTGTAGTTCTTGCGGAATATAGATGACTGTTAAAATGAGTTTGGACATTAGGGAGTTCTTCTTTATAGGGAGAACTCTTTTTCATGGGGAGAACTCTTTTATTAGTGCTAAAAATAGTACAGATATGGTAGCTGAACTAGCGGGTATCTCAATAACCTGTTTATTGGCACGAGAATTGCATATTTATTCTAACAGGATAGGACTTTCGTTTACATCGATTTTGTAACTGGGGGAGTGAATTTTTAATGCGTATCACCGAGCATCCAATTTTAGAATTTCTGCGTGGAGAAGAGATTACCTTCTTTTTTAATGGGCAGGAACTTAAAGGCTATGAAGGTGAAACTATTGCTGCTTCATTACATGCAGCTGGAATTAGAGTATTAGGCCACAGCCACACGATGAATCGGCCCCGTGGTCTCTTCTGTGCCATCGGAAATTGTTCTTCATGCCTAATGGTTGTCGATGGAGAACCCAATGTCAGAATTTGTGTAGAAAAATTAAAAGCAGGCATGAGGGTAGAAACTCAGCAGGGAAAGGGGCACCTGAAGTGAAAGAGATAGAGATCCTCATTATTGGTGGGGGACCAGCGGGTCTATGTGCTGCATCAGCTGCGGCAAACTTAGGGGCCACAGTTCTTGTCCTGGAACGAGATGGAGAACCCGGTGGCCAATTAGTTAAACAGACCCATAAGTTTTTTGGTTCCAAGAAACAGTACGCCGGTGATCGTGGCTATCAGATTGGGAACTTACTTATTGAGGAATGCAAAAAAAATCCTAACATTGAAGTCTGGACAGACACCACCGCTTTGGGAGTGTATGAAGATGGTGTGGTAACTGCAGAAAGACAAGGAAAACACTTAAAGATAGAACCGAAAAAAATTATCGTAGCTACAGGCGCTTCCGAAAAAATGATCGCCTTCCCCAATAACGATCTCCCAGGTATCTATGGGGCAGGGGCAGTCCAAACTCTGATGAATGTACATGGGATTGTCCCAGGACAACGCGTCTTGATGATTGGGGCAGGTAATATTGGACTCATAGTCTCCTACCAATTGATGCAGGCAGGGGTGGAGATCGCTGCGATTATTGAGGCCTCACCGACCATCGGTGGTTATCTTGTTCATGCTTCTAAGATTCGACGAGCCGGGGTTCCGATTTTAACCTCCCATACTATTGTGGAAGCCTATGGTCAAGAAAGTGTTGAGGGCGCAATTATCTGCAGGCTCGATGAGAACTGGCAACAGATTCCCGGCACTGAACAAGATCTTAACGTTGATGTGATCTGTCTAGCTGTTGGTTTAAGTCCCTTAACCGAGCTTTGCTTTCAAGCAGACTGCCAGTTGAAATACATAGCTGAGCTTTCCGGACATGTGCCTATTAGGAACGAGTATTTGGAAACTACTCGGACTGATCTATATGTGGCGGGGGATGTAAGTGGAGTTGAGGAAGCAAGTTCCGCTATGGTAGAGGGTCGTTTGGCCGGTATTAGTGCTGCCTATAGCTTAGGATATGGAGCAGGTGTGGCTCCCCAACTTCAAGCTGAAGCTCTTGCTGAATTAAGTGAACTTCGTTCCGGTCCCGCCGGACAAAAGACCGTGAAAGGGATTATGAAACTTATGGACAAGGGGGAAGCAGTGTGCTAAACAAGACCGGAATTCCAACAGCAGAAGATGTAAAAAAGGTTTCCCCTTCTGAGGAAAGACTTAAAAAAGGCCCTGTAGCAATCATCGAATGTTTCCAAGAGATTCCCTGTAATCCCTGTACAGAGGCCTGTAAACAAGGGGCAATTCAACCCATGGCGGATATTAATAATCTGCCTAAACTAGATTTTGACAAATGCAACGGCTGTGGACTCTGCCTTAGCCGTTGCCCAGGATTGGCAATTTTTATTGTCGATGGGTCCTATAGTGAAACAGAGGCAATTGTCAGAATCCCTTTTGAATATTTGCCGGTCCCTAAAGTTGGAGAGAAAGTGGCGGGCTTGAATAGAGCCGGTGAAGAACTTGGCAGCTTTGAAGTCGTTAAAGTTCAGTCCGGCGGCCAAAAGAATAAGACCTACACAATATCCATCGTCGTGCCCAGTGATCTGGCCATGGACGTGCGCAGTATTCGTTTAGGAGGGGTTAGACATGCAAACTAAGGAAACAATCGTCTGCCGATGTGAGGACATCACCCTAGACGAAATTAAAGCTCTGATTGAACAAGGGTATCGTACAATTGATGAAATTAAACGTGTAATTCGTGCTGGAATGGGTCCTTGCCAGGGGCGCACTTGTCGGATGATGATTGCTCAGGAATTGTCGAAGTATTACGGGATTCCTGTTGGAGAAGTTTTGATGCCTACCTTTCGGCCGACAGTGAAGCCTGTAAAACTTGGAACCTTTGCGGGGGGTGAATAAATTGCAAAAAGCAGCTGACGTTGTAATTATCGGGGGCGGAATAATTGGCTGCGCAGTAGCCTATGAACTGGCTTTGCGTGGTGTTAAAGATATTATTGTCGTTGAAAAACAGTACCTTTCTTCGGGAGCAACAGGACGGTGCGGCGCCGGAGTTCGCCAACAATGGGGAACGGAAACCAACGCTATACTTGCTCGGGATAGTGTCAGACGTTTTGAAGGTATGAATGAAGAGCTGGAATATGATAAAGATATCGAATTTAAGCAAGGCGGCTACCTTATGGTTTCCTACACTCAAAAAGAATGGAACCAGTACAAGAAAAATGTTGCAGTACAGCATAGCCTTGGAATTCCTACGAAAATGATTACTCCCCAGGAAGCCCAAGAAATCGTACCCCATCTGAATATTAACGGACTGGTCGGCGCAACCTTCTGTCACTCGGATGGTCATGCAAATCCTTTTCATGTTGTCGATGCCTATTATAAAGCTGCCAGTCGGCTGGGAGTTAAATTTGAGACTTATACCTCGGTCATCGGTATCACTCGGGAAAAAGGTAAGATTACCTCTGTTCAGACTTCAAAAGGAGATATTGCTACTTCAATGGTGATTAATGCCTGTGGTTACGCTGCCGGAACCATCTGTAAAATGGTGGATTTCGATCTTCCCCTTTATCCTCAGAGGCACCAAGCTCTGGTCACAGAACCGGTTGAACCTTGTCAGGGGCCTATGGTAATCTCCCTCCACCATCGTTTATACTGTCAGCAGACCCCCCACGGAAGTTTTATCATGGGAGTGGGTGACCCCAACGAACCCAAGGATTTTAACATAAATTCGAGTTGGGAGTTTTTGGAGGATGTAGCCCGTCAAGCCACCACAGTCTTGCCTCTATTGAAGAACCTTCGTGTTGTTCGTCAGTGGTCAGGTCTTTATGATATGAGTCCGGATGCTAATCCTATTTTAGACGAAGTACCGGAAGCGAAGGGGATGTGGGTTGCTGCTGGGTTCAGTGGTCATGGCTTTATGGTCGCCCCCCAGACAGCAGTTCTTTTGGCTCAGAAAATTCTTGGACAAGAGTGTTTTATGCCGATTGAGCGATTTGGTTTGGACCGCTTCGTAAAAGGAGAGTTGCTGCTCGAACCTGCGGTGGTCTAGGAAAGAATACTTTGACATCTAATAATACCGGAGGTGTAATACTTGAAACTCTTAGCTAAGAATGAATCCTTATGTATCGGTTGTGGAGAGTGTGAGAAAATATGCTCAAAAACCTACTTTAAGGAAGCTAATCAAGAGAAATCAGCCATACGAGTAATTGATAGTAAAATTAGCGTATGCAGTCAATGTGGCGAATGCATGGATGTATGTTCCGTCCAGGCAATTTCCAGAGATAAAAATGGTGTTGTTCGAGTTAACAAGAAAGTCTGTGTTGGTTGTTTTATGTGTGTTGGCTTCTGTCCTGAGCTGGCTATGAAAATGCAAGGGGATCTGTTAGAACCCTTTAAATGTATAGCTTGTGGCCAGTGCGCAAAAGTCTGTCCGACCCAGGCGATTTACATTTCGGAAGAAGCTTAGGAGGAAATTACATGGATGTAGAAAACTACAAATTGGAACATAAGTTTCTTAAGGAATATAACTATGATTTAAAACCTCTGGATAAAGGCTATACGGATCGAACGCTTTATATCAATGTTGGTAATCTCGACATCAAAGAAAAGCCCGTTACCCCCTTGATGAAAGATAAATTCATAGGCGGCAAGGGATTTGGCCTCTATTATTTGTGGCAAGGGGTAACGGAATCAACGAAATGGAATGATCCGGAAAACGAAATTGTTATTTCCAGCGGACCTGTCGGAGGGATTACTCAATACCCGGGTTCCGGAAAATCCTTGGTTGTTACCTTATCCCCCCTGACCAATATGCCCATTGACAGCAATGCAGGGGGATATTTCGGTCCCTTCCTTAAATTTGTCGGTTTTGATGCCATTGAACTTCAAGGAAAAGCTGAGAAAGATGTCATTATTATTATCGATGGTACAAAGGGAACTATTACCCTTGAAGAAGCAGTGGGTGAGACGATAGACACCCATATTCTTGGCGAACAGCTAACGGAAAAATATGCAGATAACGAAGAAGATAAACGAAATATTGCCGTTATTTCTACAGGAACTGCAGCTGATCATACGAATATCGGTCTTTTAAACTTTACCTTCTATGATGTCCGTCGAAAAGGAATTCGTCTCAAGCAAGCCGGCAGAGGCGGTATCGGTACTGTTTTCAGAGATAAACACATTCGAGCCGTGGTCATCAAATGCGCAGGAGTAAAGGGCAATTTAAACCATCCTGTTGACCAGCTTACCCTGAACAAAACAGGTATTAAGCTGCATAAAGAGATCCACGACCTGGATAATTCCCAGAATCAAATGCGTAAAATTGGTACAGCTAATATTATTCAAATCATGGATCAATACGATCTTTTACCAACTCATAATTATAAATTCGGTGCCCATAAAGATACTTATAAGATTGCCCCCGAGGTTTTCATCGAAAAAGTAACCCAGAATTCCCCCGACGGATGTTGGCATGGCTGTAGTATGGCCTGTGCGAAAGCAGCGGATCACTTTGAACTGAAGACTGGCCCTTATAAAGGGCAAAAAGTGACAATAGACGGTCCTGAATATGAAAATGCTGCAGGTCTAGGCTCGAATTGCGGTATCTTCGATCCGGATGCCATACTGGAATTAAACTTTTATTGTGACACTTATGGCCTGGACACTATTTCCTTTGCTACCCTTACCGCCTTTGTTATGGAATGCTATGAAAACGGTATTCTTAACAAGGAGAGAACCGGAGGCTTGGAACTGAATTTCGGTAACCAAGAAGCAGTCTTTGAACTCATTCACCAAATGTCTAAGGGAGTGGGTTTCGGCAAGATTGCCGGTCTGGGAATTCGTAAAATGAAGGCTCTCTTTGAGAAAGAATATCATGCAGATCCACAGTTCCTCTTTGACATAGGTATGGAACAAAAAGGTCTTGAATTCTCCGAGTACTTGCCAAAAGAGTCCTTAGCTCAACAAGGGGGATACGGCCTCACGAACAAAGGTCCTCAACACGATGAAGCCTGGTTAATTTTTATGGATATGGTGAATAATCAGATTCCAACCTTTGAAGATAAGGCGGAAGCCCTGCACTATTACCCAATGTTTAGAACTTGGTTTGGGTTAAACGGTCTCTGCAAATTGCCCTGGAACGATATAGCCCCTGCTAATAATAAATCGACAGACGAACCTGCTAAAATTCCGGAGCATGTTCAGAATTACGTCGACATTTACAACGCTGTTACAGGAAAGAATATTGATAAATTCGAATTGATCCGTCAATCCGAGCGGGTCTATAATTTCCAGAGAATCTTCAATATTCGAATGGGATACGGCAAACGTGTCCACGATAAACTTCCCTACAGAGCCATGGGGCCTGTGACTGTTGAAGAATACGAATCCAGACAAGAACGCTATGACAGTCAACTAAAAGAGTTTTTGGAGTATGATACAACCGGGAAAACCACTGCAGAAAAAATAAAGGTCATGAGAGAGTATCGTGAGAGCCAATATGAAAAGCTCACAGACGCAGTATATAAACGTCGGGGTTGGACGATGGATGGTGTACCAACCGTGGAAAGACTTCAAGAACTGGGAATGGATTTGCCGGAGCTTCTCGAGGTCGTGGAAAAACATCGGTAGGTGATAACTTGATTAAACTAAATAATCGAGACTGCGAATGGCATGAAGGCCTAACAGTTGAAGACCTTCTCAAGCAAAAAAACTTTACTTATCCGAGGATTGTCGTTTCAGTAAATACGAAGATTATTCAGAAGGAAGATTATGCCTCAACCGTCATAAATGACGGAGATAATGTTGAAGCCATCCACCTTATGGCAGGTGGATAAGTGTTAAAGTGTTAAAGGGACGGTCCTTTTAACACGTTTAAACAGCTTTTTTGGCTATGATGGACTTCCGGAGAGCTTATTTTCGAATCAACGTCCAGAGAAAGAACCCATAAAATCTACCTAAAGGATAGATAACTTTTATAAAAAGCGCTGGCGTTTTTCCAAACGCTAGCGCTTTTTATAAATAATTCATTGATTTTCTGTTCCATAACCTAATCAAGAAACCCGGACATTCAAAGATTAGTGCTTTATATTAAGATCTCTCTCAAACCTTAAGGGAAAAATCACCCAAGAATCTTCATATGAATGGAGGATTCTATAGATATTCTCTTGAATTACTACCTAGATAATAGGTGTTTAAATATTATTTTTAACCACGAAAAGTTTTTGAACTTAGTAAATTGCAGGGAACTTAATTTCAAGGTTTCCAGGATTTCTAAATGGGAGTGTATGAATTTGCACAAGGGCAGAATCTTTAATATTATGAAGTACTCCATCCATGATGGCCCGGGCATTAGAACGACGGTTTTTTTTAAGGGGTGTCCTCTTCAGTGTCAGTGGTGTCATAATCCTGAGGGTCAGAGATTTGATCAAGAGTTAATTTATCGACCGGATAAGTGTATCGGCTGTGGACAATGCTTGAGCATCTGTCCCAGTAAAGCAGTGGAGATTATTCAAGGCCAGGCACATTATTTTAGAGATAAGTGCCTGGCCTGTGGAGAATGCTGTAAGGTTTGCCCTACTGGGGTAAGAGAACTTGCCGCTAAAGGGATGTCAGTTAAAGATGTCCTGACTGAAATCGAGAAAGATCTAATTTTCTATGACGAATCCGGGGGAGGTGTGACCTTTTCCGGTGGTGAAGCGTTAATGCAGGCTGACTTTCTGATGGAGATACTTAAAGAGTGTCGGAAGAAAGAAATTCAGACAGCGGTAGAAACAGCCGGATTCGTAAAAATTGAAACGTTAAGAAAAATTAGTCCTTACGTGGATCTCTTTCTTTATGATTTAAAGCTAATGGACAGCAGCAAGCATCAGAACTTTACCGGGGTTCCCAACGAACTAATTCTAGACAATCTGCGCTGGTTAAGCGAGAATCATCCAAAAGTAATTGTTCGGGTTGCAATCATTCCCGGAATCAATGACGGTGAAGATGACCTTGAAAAATTAGGGGAATTCGTTTCAGGGCTAAAACGTGTCAAGGAAATTCATTGCTTACCTTACCATAAGGCGGGATTAGATAAGTATCAGAGACTAGGGCGGGAGTATGGTTTATCAGGTCTCAATTCTCCCAATGATGAAAGGATGTCCGAAATTGCTCAGAAGTTGGAGCAGTTCGGAATAGAGGTCAAAATTGGGGGATGAAGGGGACCATAAACTCATTTAGAGGAGAGAGGGCTAATTATGAATCAGAGAGTGACAAAACTAAGACAACAAAGCTTAGAAACCGAAGCATTTATTTCTGCTGAAAGAGCAGAGTTAATAACTGAATACTATCGTTCGGCAGGTAATAAATCCGTTCCGGTGCAAAGGGCCTTAGCATTCAAATATTTACTGGAGCATAAAGAGATTTGCATTAATGAAGATGAGTTAATCGTGGGAGAAAGAGGGCCGGCACCCAAGGCGACATATACATATCCTGAACTCTGCTGTCATAGTTTGGATGATCTGGACATTTTGAATTCCCGGCCTAAAATATCCTTTAAGGTCAGTCCGGAAGTTCGAAAGGCCTATGAAGAGCGGATAATCCCTTATTGGCAAAATAACTCTATGCGGGATCTGATTTTTGAGGAAATGTCTGAGGATTGGAAAGCTTCCTATGATGCTGGGATATTCACAGAGTTCATGGAGCAAAGAGCTCCGGGGCACACAGTACTTGATGATAAAATCTATCACTTAGGATTTCGGGATTTTATTGCTAAAATAGATGAGCACTTGAGTAGGCTGGATTTCTTAAATGATACTGAGGCATACAATAAGCAAGAAGAACTCAAAGCTATGGGGATCTGTGCTCAGGCGATTATCTCCTTTGCAGAACGACACGCGAAAAAAGCATTGGAACTGGCCTGCAGTGAGGCTAACCCCTTGCGAAAAAAAGAGTTAGAGAGAATTGCTGAGGTTTGCTCTCACGTTCCAGCCAATGCCCCACGGGATTTCTGGGAAGCTTTGCAAGCCTATTGGTTTGTCCATTTAGGAGTTATTACAGAACTTAATACCTGGGATGCCTTTAGTCCGGGACGGCTGGATCAACATTTATTTCCCTTCTACCAAAGAGGTATCGATGAAGGGACTTTGAATGAGGAACAGGCTCGGGAACTGCTGCAATGCTTTTGGGTGAAGTTTAATAATCAACCGGCTCCTCCTAAAGTAGGAGTTACTGCGGCGGAAAGTGGAACCTATACGGATTTTGCCAATATCAACAGCGGAGGTCTTAAAGCTGATGGCTCAAACGGTGTCAACGATGTAACCTATCTGGTCTTGGATGTCATCGATGAAATGCGTCTCTTACAACCCAGCTCGAACATTCAGTTAAGTAAGAAGAACCCGGATCGTTTCTTGAAGAGGGCAGCTCGAATTATCCGCAAAGGGTGGGGGCAACCATCATTGTTCAATGCCGATACTGTGGTAGAAGAACTTTTACGCCAGGGTAAACTAATTGAGGATGCCCGACAAGGTGGAACCAGTGGCTGCGTGGAGACGGGGGCCTTTGGTAAAGAAAGTTATATTCTTACTGGGTATTTCAATTTGCCTAAAATCTTTGAATTAGTCTTACATAATGGATTAGATCCCAGAACCGGTCAACAATTGGGTATAGAAACCGGAGATCCCAGGTCTTTTAAGGGATTCGAAGAGTTATTCGCTGCCTTTAAGAAGCAGCTGCATTACTTTATGGACATCAAGGTCAAAGGAAGCAATATTATCGAACGACTTTATGCCACGTATATGCCGTCGCCTTTTCTTTCACTGTTAATTGATGATTGTATAGCTAAAGGAAAGGATTATAATGACGGGGGTGCTCGCTATAATACCAACTATGTACAGGGAGTGGGCTTAGGGAGCTTGACAGATATCTTATCTGGTATAAAATATCATGTCTTCGACCATAAGAATCTTACCATGGATCAGCTTCTTGACGCGCTTAACGCCAATTTCTTAGGACATGAAGCAGTAAGGCAGCTTCTGGTTAACAAGACCCCTCACTTTGGTAATGATCAGGACTATGCTGATGATGTAATGGTGGATATTTTTAATGCTTACTATAGTGAAGTTAATGGCAGGCCGAATACTAAGGGGGGCTTTTATCGGATTAATATGTTGCCGACAACTTGCCATGTTTATTTTGGTTCGGTAATTGGCGCTTCTGCGGAAGGTCGTAGATCTGGGGAACCTCTGTCGGAGGGAATCTCTCCCGTTCAGGGAATGGATCTGATGGGACCAACGGCGGTCATTAAATCAGCAGCTAAACTGGATCATGCTCGAACCGGAGGTACTCTGTTAAACCTGAAGTTCACTCCGCAGGTTCTTGAGGGAGAAGAGGGGCTGAACAAATTAGCGCAGTTGGTTCGCTCGTATTTCAAATTAGGCGGTCATCATATCCAATTTAACGTAGTCAGTGCCAAGACCTTGCGAGCTGCCCAAGCTGAACCGGAAAAATACCGAGATCTGATTGTCCGGGTGGCTGGGTACAGTGACTATTTCTGCGATTTGAGCGAGGCCTTGCAGGAAGAGATTATTACCCGGACAGAACACACCGAATTTTAGTTGAGAACTAGGAGTAAGTACATCTGCTTGGTATAGCAGTTTTTCTATAAAAAATAATAATTTCTTCAGTCCAATCTAACAATACAATCTCTTAAGGCCGGTTTCCTCGAAGATGAGGAAACCGGCGTTTTGTTTTGCCGTAACTATTTTGTAACTATTATTAATTTCTTTGTAACTAACCTCTGAGTTATTTAGTGTATTGTAAAAGCATAGCGAATAAACGGTTTTATTAAGCTGGGGACAAGAGCTACAGGTTTATTGGAAATTAATTTGCCTCCGAGTCAAAAAAAGCTCTTATTCAAAGGCAAATAGTTTAAAATAGATGTGCGGGACCTTTATCCTGTAATAGTCGTACACGGAGTGGTTAGATGAAGGATGAAAAAGTAAAGGTATTAGTCGTAGAAGATGAGGAATCAATCCGACGTTTTATTACCCTTAACCTTAGCGCTGCGGGTTATTTAGTGGAGCACACTGCTTCCGGAGAGGAAGCCCTTAAGATTTTGAAAATCTTTGATCCCCAAGTAGTTGTACTCGATCTAATGCTTCCAGGTATCAGCGGACTGGAGGTCTGTCAAAAAATTCGCGAGACGATGCAAGAGACGTTTGTAATTATGCTGACTGCAAAGGGTCAGGATACGGATAAAATCCTCGGTTTAGAATTAGGGGCTGATGACTATATGGTTAAGCCCTTTAACCCTTTAGAGTTGATAGCTCGGGTAAAGGCTATTTTGCGCAGAGGCCTTAGATATAAAGAGCCTAGAGAAATTTATAATTGTCGGGAATTGCGCTTAAATATTACTGCCAACAAATTATTCAAAAATAAGCAGGAGATTGAGCTGACCCCTATTGAATTTGCACTCTTAAAAATATTCATGGAGAATCCGGGGAGGGCCCTCAAACGGGAAGAAATGCTGAATACTGTTTGGGGTGATGATTACTTTGGGGATACTAAGACCTTGGATGTCCACATTAGGCGTTTGCGGGAAAAAATTGAGGACAACCCTTCCCAACCTGAATATATCAAGACAGTTTGGGGCTCGGGTTATCGATGGCAGCAGGACTCTTAAGATGAAAGGCATAAGAGCAAGGCTGACCGCTAATTTTATGATTATTATTATCATTACTGTGACAATTCTCGAGGTGCTCTTGATTTATACAGTTCGGCAAAACTACTATGGAAGTCTTGAAGGAAGTCTCACAAATCAGATTAAGATTTCCTCTGATTTGTATGCCAAGTACTTCTCGGACACCTCCCTTCAAGAAAATGTTCTCTACAATGTAGACGCTTTCTGGAACCAGAGTAATGCTGAAGTGGAAATCGTGGATCAAAATGGCAATATAGTTATGGACTCCTTAGGAGTAATTCCAGCGGGAAATGTGGCAGTTAATGATATCCAGGATGCGTTGAACGGAAAAATAGGAAAGTGGATAGGCAAACTGAATGGACAAAAGGTCATGGCAGTGTCCTACCCTTTAAAGTCTAATGATCAGATAGTGGGGGCTTTACGCTTTATCACTTCCTTAAGTTCTGTAGATCAGGATATTAAAAATACTGCCTATATCTTTATTTCAATTGGCCTAGCTGTAATCTTTTTTGCTGGTTTGATTAGCATCTTCTTGGCCAATACCATTATCGATCCGTTGCAAGAAGTTACAGCAACTGCTCAAGAGATGGCGGCGGGTAATTTTCAGGCACGCACTCAAAAAAAACGTGAAGATGAGATTGGCAAGCTATCCGATACGTTAAACTATATGGCGGATGAGATTGTGAAAAAAGAACAACTAAAAAATGATTTTGTCTCATCTGTCTCTCATGAACTGCGTACTCCTTTAACCTCAATCATGGGATGGGCTATTACTCTACAAAATGAACAGTTTCAACAGAAGGAGATGCTGGCAGACGGTTTGGGGATTATTGCTAAAGAGAGTGAGCGGCTTACTTTAATGGTTGATGAACTCTTGGATTTCTCGGAGTTTGTATCCAGCCGGGTAAAGCTGCAAAAAGAAGAAATCGATTTAACTGCTCTTATGGAACATATTAAAAAACAATTAACTCCAAGGGCAGTCAGAGAAGATATCAATTTTAACGTCCATTGTTCTCCTAATCTTCCCAGCTTATATTCGGATATTAATCGTCTAAAACAGGTGTTTATTAACATTTTAGATAACGCCTTTAATTTCACATCTGCCGGTGGACGAGTTGATTTCTCTGCCGTTATGCAAAAGGAAAATCTATTGTTTACCATAGCTGATACCGGTTGTGGAATAGCTCTTGAGGAGCTGCCTATGGTCAAAGAGAAGTTTTACAAGGGGAAAAGCTCTCGCTCGAAAAACGGAATAGGCCTGTCAATCTGTGAGGAAATCGTCAATCTAATGGGTGGAAATTTAGAGATTAGCAGTGTACTTAAGCAAGGGACAAAGGTGCTTATCACTTTGCCTAAAGAGGAGAAGGTCTATGCGAAGGGTGTATAAAATCTTACTTGTAATCTTTTTGCTTTTATCGTTAAGTGGGTGTGCCGATCTTTCTTGGACAACAGCGGGAAAAATTGTGCCTCCGGTTCATACTATGTGTCCCTTAGAGGGACAGTGGTTGGTCATCCAGGAGATGGAAACCGACGAAAAACCTGAAGAGGATAATCTAGGTTGGGAGGGCAAGAACATTCAATTATCAGGGAATTTTGCCTTGATGGGTGACTATGTCTGGAACCGCCCAGAATTTAAAATAAAGAGAGTTAATTCTACTAATTATTTAGTAACCAAATATCTCAACTTACCCAATGAGCTCATGCCGGAAAACAAAGATGTAGAAGTTATTACTGTATCCTCTGAAGAAAATTTTATTGGTGAATTCATGAGAATAGATGAGCAAAGGCTGATTGCCTTTGTTCAAAGTAACGTCTTGTACCTGAAGAAGGTCTCGGATCAAGTGGAAAGTGATTTAGTAGCTGTTGATCAAAATGACTTTATAGCGAACCAACAGAGCAATCCGGGATCGTCCGGGGTATTGTTAGGACTTAAACTGCCAAAAGAATCAAATGCTGAGGATATTGTAGCAAATGGCGAATTCACCTATCAGACTCTCTGGCTGGCCATCGATAATATGAAGCTACATCCTATATTAAAAGGAAACAATGTCTTCTTCCCGCGTAGTAGCGGCTTTTGGGAACTTCAGATACGTCCGGGGCTGGATGAACTAAGCTTGGAAGAGAGGTTATCTGCTCATGATGTCTCGACAAAGATCTTAGATTCCCAACTAAAGACTATGATTAGCCGGGGAGAGGCAAAGAAAAGTTCAGGCAAAAAGGTCATTGAGTATGTGGGAAATGACTTTGTCGTTGTGGAAAACAATTTGGGGGTGAATCATCTGCAGGTGCTGCCCGTGGATAAAATCTCAACCTCTGAGGGAATCAAGGTGTCTGACCTTTTGGGAGACAACGGATCAGCGGCCTATAGCAATGCGCGGGCCCAAGCCCGCCGGTCTCTCTATAAAAACCCAAATATTAAATCAATTGATGACCTGAGTGTGGAGCAGAATTTTGGGCTGATCCGAAAAAATGGGCATTGGTATCTGAGAGGAAGAATTAACTATTATTTACAAAAATCAAGTGAGCCTAGTTATCTGGATTTTAATGTGAATGTAGTTCCCCCTGGGAAATTGATTATGTATGACACTCTCTGTCTCAGCTGGCAGTATATTAAAGACAAGGTTCCCGATGCAGTTGATGCCTTTACATCCCCTAATCGGGATATGGCTCTGGTGGTGACCAAGACTAAGCTGTTAGCTTTTTCAATCACTGCCGGTCAACTGGTTAATGAGCCTTTGGCAAAAATTGACTTACCGTACGGGGCTTCCGTTATAATGGCTGAGTGGGCAACAGACTTTTACGTGGATAATTGGGAAAAGGCGTTTCTGGCCAATGGGGCTGAAGTTATGGAAAATGAATGACAAATCTGAGAGAGAATAATATCAATTGTAAAATAATTATTAATAGAGTAGAATATTAATTAATAAACATTTCAGAATGGTTTGCATTTGATATTATATCTGTCCCTAGTAATAGGCAAGTTGGAAGGAAGAAGGTTATATAATTGATAAAATATGGGTCGTTTGATGCCCCTACGGATTACTACTGTGAACATCTTACTGGGATTGATGAGCAAATTTGTGAACTTCTTGCCAAACGAAAGGAGCTTTCTAATAATAAGCCCGGATTTCCTGGAATGGAGTTGATTAATGCTTGGTGTGAAAGGTACGCACTTAACAAACCTATGTTATTAAGCTTATTCGGAATTATGTACAATGAGCCAATTCCCGTGTTACAGGAACAAATCGAGCCAGACGAATTCCTCAGATTTGTACCCATCCTGAAGAGTGTTCAATTGGATGATTTTTTTTATGCAGTAACTTACATGAAACAATATAAGAATGCAAGTGTAGTATCTGTAGAAATTGAGTTGGACAGTATAGAAGAAAATGTAAGAATTGGACATGCCGGACTAGAATTGTTTATCTCGCCAGACTATCAATGCCGACCTAGTAGAGGAGGAGGGGATAATAAAGGAATGCAGCATTCCTTTATAGTGACTCCATCACTCCCAGATGATGTGACTAACATGGAATTTAAACTGACGGTTCGACCCCATAATTATCATCCGAAGGTTGTGGCTCTAGCTAAATCACCTGTTACGATAAAGTAGAAATTCCTATAATCAAATTCATCTTTAATTATAGTAGGGTTAGAACTTTGCTATTCCGTGTTTCTATACAGGTGAAAATTTAGAGTAGAGGAGGGGAAACGGATTGAAACGTCAAATCACTAAAGGGAACTTCGCCTTAATCAGTAAGGAACTAGGTTACTTTGAAAGTTCTGGCTTAATCACAGAGGAACAAAAGCTAGGAATCTTAGAGACATATGATGTCAAAAGTGGCCCAAACTTTATTCGAGTAGTAGTTACCATCGGTGCCATTTTAGTGGGACTGGGAATATTAAGTTTTATCGCCAGCAATTGGGATGGAATTACTCATTTTGTTAAGCTACTAATCATCTTTGGAGTTTTTTGTGGGGTAAACCTAGCGGGGTATCAGTTGACTGAGACCAATCCTAGAACAGGCAGGAGCTTAATCTACCTGGGCACACTTGTTTATGGAGCGGGTATCTTTCTGATTGGACAGATGTACAATTTCGGAGGGGACTTTCCCACCGCATTTTTGCTTTGGTCCGTAGGTGTCCTGCCTATAGCCTTCCAGCAAAAGGATAAGTACCTAATGCTTTTTGCAAACTTGCTATTTTTGGTCTATCTTCTCGGTTCCTTTGAACAAGGATTCCCTTATGCGGGCTGGCTGGGGGTTCCAATTGTGTATCTTGCTTTGTACTACTTTGATAAATCCAGACAGTTGTTATTTGTGGCTAATTTGATAAGCTTAAGCTTTATTTTTCGAATGGCCTTAAGCTATGACCTGGATGGTTTATATGTTGCCCTGCTCTTTTTCTGCATAGGTCTGGTTATGTACGGGGTAAAGCACACCTTTGAGCAGGATGTTTTCCGTGTTCAAGGTCATATTCTTTTTGGGGTTACCGGTGTAATTTTAACCATCCCTGAGTTGTGGGATGTTCTGGTTAATGCCCAATCGACTCGTCTGGTAAGTATCCTCTTCGCCCTGGCTTTTGTGGCTCTGCTGTTTTTCTTAATCCGCAAGGGCAGTTTGATTAGTTTGGTCTTTGTATGTATTACGATCTTTAGATATTATACGGATACCTTTGCGTTTTTACCAAAATCCTTGTTTTTTATTGTCGGAGGTCTGCTCTTACTAGCCTTTGGTTTCTATTTTGAACGGATGAAAACAAAAGGGGGTAATTTGGCATGACCAAAAGGAAAACGTTCCTTCTTGCAGTAGCGATCCCCTTGTTCATCCTCTTAGCAATGACTATTAAACCTCAAGCAACTGTGCTCTTTGGGGAAGAGATTGTTCTGGAAACTAAGGCTTACGACCCGACAGATCTTTTTCGGGGAGACTATGTGGCCATTAACTTTGCTATCTCTGATGTTCCAAAGTCTAAAGTTTCCTTACCAATCGATAAGGTCTATAATAAAACCCTTTATGTAAACCTCAAGCAAGAGGGTAGGTATTATGTGATTGACCAGGTGAGTGAAACAAAACCAAAACAAGGAGTTTACCTAAAAGGCAAATTTCAGGATTCCTTTAATGAAACTAATTCCTACCGTGTCGACTACAGCCTGGATAAGTATTTTGTGGAACAAGGGAGTGGAAAGGATCTAGAGCTAGAATCCTTTAAGGGAGGACTTGAGGGAAGGGTAAAGGTGCTCGGCGGTTATGGGGTTTTGACGGGAATTGCACCGCGTTGAGATTATGTATAATGACGAAAAAGGACTGCTGCCATGTTGGCGGCAGTCCTTTTTCGTCATTATACATTGGGGTCTGAGTAGTATGAAAATAGGGTCCCTTGGGTTGGGCAGCTTCTCCCACATCCGTGAACTCAACACTCCGAGGCTCGCCCACACTCTTCCGCGGGAGCTTCGCCAAACCTCAGGGTAATACCTGAGGTGAACCGTGGCTGCGCTTCCCCGCGAAAGATTTGTGGGCCTTACTGCCTCTCCGTGTGATTCGTTCACTTCTGTTGGGAGAAGCTGCCTTTGGGAGAAATCGGGAGGAGCATTTTCTGCAAAGCGGATCTCTTATACTGAATACTGTATTATCTTTCCAAAAGTCTAGACATTTTAGTATTACTGTAATATATTTCATATAACTAAATTAATATAGGAATTAGAGGGATTTTATGGAGAATATTTATGAGCGAATTCGGAGCCTGCGTGTCAGCATGAATATGACACTTAAAGACTTAAGTGAAAAAACAGGACTTTCCGTAAGTTTTCTTTCTCAAGTAGAACGAGGAAACAGCTCACTGGCTATCACATCCCTGCAAAAGATTGCGGATGTATTTAAAGTTTCTATGTCCTCTTTTTTTGAAAATACTGTCACTAACAGCTTTTTTACACCCGTTGAGGAGCGCAAGCCTTTTCAGATTGAACGATCAAATTCGATCTTTACCCGCTTAGGAGGTAACTTTTCCGGAAAGGTTTTGGAGCCGATTCATATAGTATTAGCCCCGCACCAAGGGCAGGAGGTTGTTTTTAATCACCCCGGTGAAGAGTTCTACTATGTGTTGAAGGGGAAAGTCCTAATGCAGGTTGGAGACAAAGAATACGAAATGAACGAGGGCGATACGATTCATTTTCCTTCTCTTCTAGATCATACCTGGCATAATCAAACAGATGAACCAGTTCATATGATTGCTGTACTTACCCCCATTATTTTTCATGAGTAATCGTGTTTATATAGGGTTATATAGAGAGTTATATAGGTTTAACTAAGATCTTAAGGGTTTAAAATAATTAATTTAACTTAACTTAACTTGAAATGTTAGGAGAAAGCTCTTCAATGAAAATTATAACAAACGCAGATATTAAAGCAGCTGATCGAAGTGATGTGATCATGAAAACTCTGTTCGGTGCAGACGCGCTTAAGGATGCCCAGGTGACTATGGGAACAGTGGTATTTCCACCGGGAGCAAGAGTACCGGCTGAAGGCGTAGGAGTGCATGCTGAGCATGAATACTCGTTTATAATGCGTGGGTCTATTTTAACCGTGAGTGGAGGCAAAGAATGCCGGGTATCGGAAGGTCAAGCATCTTTAATCCCAGCGGGTGAGGAACATTGGGCCTTAAACGATGGAACAGAGAACTGTGAAATAGTCTGGTTCTTAGTGAAACAATCTTAATCTCAATTGGTTAACAGTGATTTAAAGACAATATCGAAGAATGACTAGGAGGGCACACGAATCTATGGGTAGTTATACAGCTAGAATCCAAAAAATCCAGGCAATCATGAAATCTCAAAACACTGACTATATGGTATTTGCCCCTACATCACAATTATTTTATTTAACAGGATTAAAGACCACAGCTGATGAAAGGCTGCAAGTTTTTTTAGTGCCGGCTGAGGGCAAACCGGTAATGATCATGCCGGATATGTATCGAGAAGCAGCAGAGAACCTGGAAGAGAAGAATTTTGACTTAGTGACCTGGTCTGATGAAACAGATCCGGTGGATTTATTGCTGACCCTAATTAAGAAGGAGTCAGCCATAGCAGCAATTGATGAAAGAATGTGGGCAGGACACTTCTTGAGTCTAAGAAGAGCTTTTATTGGGTTTGAGTTCATTGGGGTCTCAAATCTAATGCGGGAAATCAGAATGTTTAAAGACCAATACGAGATGAGTCAACTAGCAAAAGCCGGGGGCTTAACAGATAAGGTTATGGCGGAAGTACGTATGGTTATTCAACCGGGTATTTCTGAAAAAGAGTTAGCCTTTTTTGTGGAATCAAAGCTGAAGGAATATGGAGCGGAAGAGCTTTCCTTTAAACCCATTGTTGCCTCAGGGCCTAACACCTCCTCTCCTCACCACTATACCGGGGATAGAAAGTTACAGATGGGGGATTTAGTGGTATTAGATTTCGGAGGACTCTTCCAAGGATACTGCTCAGATATGACTCGAACCTTCTCTGTGGGTAAGGCCTCCGCAGAGGTCAAAAAAGTGTTTAATGCTGTAAAGGATGCCAACGAAGCCGGCTTTTTGGCGGTTCAGCAAGGGATTGCCTGTGAGAAAGTCGATGAGGCTGCTCGGGAAGTCATTTCTCGAGCCGGATATGGAGAATACTTTATTCACAGGACCGGACATGGCATAGGGCTGGATATCCACGAAGATCCCTATATAGTTAAGGGCAATCAAGAAATCCTCAAAACGGGTATGACTTTCAGCATTGAACCGGGTATTTATCTACCGGGTAAATTTGGGGTTCGTATTGAAGATATTGTTGGACTAACGGAAAACGGGCCGGTGCGTTTTAATAATTTTTCACGCGAACTTATCGAGACCTAAGAGCCTTATGTTCTAATAGTCAGAAGTTAACTTTCAAGTTCATCTATAGTTGAATTATTTCACAAGTTTCTGAAACCTAAGATAAGATAAATCTTTATGGAGACATGAATATGAGTGATGATATCGGACAGGACGATTTACTAAGAATTAATAACTTAAATGTGCAATTTAGAACTTCCGAAGGTGTGTTTAGGGCCGTTCGGGATGTGAGTATTTCAGTACGGTCAGGTGAAACGCTGGGCATTGTTGGGGAGAGTGGAAGCGGCAAAAGCGTTACCGCTCTATCAATTATGAACCTAGTACCTAATCCCCCTGGAGAGACATCAGGAGAGATAATTTTCAACCAGCAAAACCTCAGGGAATTATCGACCGAAGAAGTTCGCAAGATCCGAGGGAATGAGATAGCCATGATATTTCAGGAACCTATGACTTCTTTAAACCCTATTCACACTTGTGGCAAGCAGATCATGGAACCCCTCTTGCTGCATAAAGGCTTTAGCAAAAAAGAAGCCAAGGCTCGTGCCTTGGAACTCTTGAAGCTGGTGGGTATTCCAATTCCGGAGCAAAGGTTTAAAGAGTACCCTCATCAATTATCCGGTGGAATGCGGCAGAGGGTCATGATTGCCATGGCTCTAGCCTGTCGACCTAAACTACTTTTGGCGGATGAACCAACAACAGCTCTAGATGTAACCATTCAGGCTCAAATTATGGAGTTGTTAAAAAATCTTCGCAAGGAAATTGACTCGGCCATTATCATGATTACCCATGATTTGGGGATAATTACGGAAATGTGTGATCGTGTCGTAGTCATGTATGCCGGTCAGGTGGTAGAGTCCGGCCCCCTTAAAGAATTGATCAGAGAGCCGCTGCACCCCTATACCGAGGGATTATTAAGGTCTATTCCTACTATTACCAAAGAGAAGCAGCGCTTACATACGATTGAAGGCACAGTGCCCAGCCCCTTCGAAATGCCCTTCGGGTGCAGTTTTCAACCCAGGTGTAACTATTCAACGTCAAATTGCTCAGAGCAGGCTCCTGATTTAATCCATGTATCCCCAGATCGCGCTGTCAGATGCTGGCATCATGTCAATGAATTAGGCAAAGACTAGGAGAGTGGAACATGGAAGATAATGTGCTTCTGCAGGTGCAGAACTTAAAAATGTATTTTCAGAGCGAAAGCAGCTTTTCTTTTAATAAAAAGTATATTAAAGCTGTAGATGATGTTTCATTTGAATTGTTTAAAGGGGAAACCTTTGGTTTAGTGGGAGAATCCGGGTGCGGCAAAAGTACTCTTGGACGCACCATACTTGGCCTTTATAAACCAATTGCCGGCAAGGTGATTTTTGAGGGAGAGGACATAGTCTCCTTGAAAAATAACCGGATGAAAGACATGCGAAAAAAGATGCAGCTGATTTTTCAGGATCCCAGCGCATCCTTAAATCCCAGAAAGACCATTGAGGATATTTTAAATGAGCCTTTTCACATTCATAAAGTTGGCTCAAAGGTTGAGCGAAAAGCTAAAATCAAAGAATTAATGAATCGAGTAGGATTATCCGAGTACCACTTGAGCCGTTATCCCCATGAAATGTCGGGAGGGCAAAAGCAAAGGGTGGGGATTGCCCGGGCTTTAACCTTGAACCCTAAGCTGATAATCTGCGATGAGCCAGTCTCTGCTTTAGATGTTTCGATTCAAGCACAGGTTATTAATCTATTGGAAGATCTCCAAAGAGAGTATGACCTGACCTATTTATTTATCTCCCATAACCTAAGTGTGGTTCATCATATCTGCAATCGTGTTGGAGTTATGTATCTGGGAAAACTTGTTGAAACCGGCAGTCATGCGGATATCTATCATAACACTCAACATCCCTATGCCAAAGCTTTGATCTCGGCAATTCCCAATAGTGATCCGGATCAGCAAAAGGAACGGATCTTGCTAAAAGGGGATGTGCCAAGTCCTGCTAATCCTCCATCTGGGTGTCGCTTTCATACTAGGTGCCCTGAGGTGACAGACTTATGTAGTCAAGCTGAGCCTCTGCTAAAGGAGGTGTTTCCGGGTCATTTTGTAGCTTGCCATGGAGTTGAATAATCTAAAAGGAGGGATATTCGAACTTTAATGTTACTCGTACTTACTTGAAGGTGATGGTTGTTACCCAAAATAAGATTTGAAAGGGGAGGAAAATTGTGAGAAAGAACCTTAGAGTTTTAGTAGCTCTACTGACCTGTGTGTTGCTCTTTGTTGTAGGATGTGGCGGCAGTAAGGATGCTGCAACTAAGCCTGAAGCCTCGGATGGTACTAAACAGTTGATAATGGCCCTGGATCCTGATTATGAAACCTTTGATCCTGGTCTAGCCTATGAGGTATATGCTTTATTAGTCTTGCATCCCGTTTATGATACCTTAATGCAGTTTGAGGATAATCTGGATGCCCCTATTGATGGTATTGCGGAAAGCCATGAGGTCAGCAAGGATGGTCTAACCTATACCTTTAAGCTGCATAAGGGAGTAAAGTTTGCCAGCGGCAATCCTCTCTCTTCTCAAGATGTTAAGTGGAGTGTGGAGAGATCCATTAACCTAAAAGGTAATGGTGCCTTCTTAACGGATGGAATTAAATCCATAGAAACTCCGGATCCGGACACCGTTGTTTTTAACCTGAAGGAGCAAGACGCATCCTTCTTAACTAAATTGACCTATAATGCCTTTGGAGTTATTGACAGCAAATTGGCCATGGAGAATGGGGCAACCAATGCCCCAGACGCCAGCACCTCCGATAAGGCCAAACTGTGGTTTGATACCCACTCTGCCGGATCAGGTCCTTACGTGATTGAATCTTATACGCCTAAAGTGGAAGTGGTCTTAGCTCGGAATAAGAATTATTGGGGAGAAGCTCCCTATTACGATAAGGTTGTTCTAAAAGCAATTTCTGATCCCGGAACCCAATTGATGATGCTGGAAAAAGGGGATATTGATATTGCCTTTAATTTAGGACCTGAACATGTCAAACAAATCCAAGATAAGCCGGGGATTGAAATTAAGAAAGCCCAATCAATGACCCTAACCTTTTTATTGATGAACCGGGATCCTAAAATTGGCGGCCCGATTGCTAACCCGGATGTACAGAAAGCAATTCGCTTGGCTTTAGACTATCAAGGAATGCAGACAATAGCCGGTGAGGGTTCGATTACACCTGTAGCACCCTTCCAAGTGGGATTTCTAGGAACTTTGCCTCCACGAGATCCCAAAACTGCTCAAGATATCGAGAAGGCAAAAGAGTTAATGAAAAAAGCCGGTTATGAAAAAGGATTTAAGACTACCTTGGAAGTAGCTACTTTGGCTGTTGAAGGTATGGATTTACCAACCTTGGCGCAAAAGATCCAGAACGATTTGCTGCAAATAGGTATTGAAACAGAAATTAAAACCTCTGATATTATGGTGGCTCTCGATCCTTATCGTAAAGGTACCCAGGCTCTGTCCCTGTGGTATTGGGGTCCTGACTATCCGGATCCGAACACCCAATTAGCGTTTTTACCCGGTAATCCAGTAGGTCTGCGTGCTAATTGGACAGCTGCAATGAATCCGAAATTAGTAGAATTGGGCAAGAAAGCTGCGGTAGAGGTAGATAAAGCTGCCCGAGTCAAGAACCTTGAAGATATTCAAAAAATAATGGACGAAGATAGTGCCTTTGATGTCTTGCTCCAGCATGCTCGTCATTACGCAACCCGTGATAACATTAAAGGAACCGACTATATTGATCTCTACAAAATAAATTTAAAAAATGTTTCAGCAAAATAGTAACCTAGAGGGCAGATGCGTTTCAGCATCTGCCCTCCCTAGAAGTTAGTTTGATTGAACAGGCCTGAAGGGGGTGAATATCGTTGGGACTTCTTAAGTATATAGCAAGAAGATTGTTTTTCTTAGTGTTTCTGGTTATAGGAGTTTCGCTGGTTGTCTTTGTCATTTCTCACTCAGTGCCCAGTGACCCTGTTTTGGCCAATTTAAGTCAGAGAAATATTGATAACCCAGAAATGGTGGAGGCTTTTAAAGCCAAGTGGGGGATGGATAAACCCTTATACACTCAATATTTTATTTATGTCGGTAATTTGGTTCAGGGAGATTTAGGTACCTCTATCAGAACCCAGCGTCCGGTACTGGATGATTTGAAAGACTATTTTCCAGCTACTATTGAATTAGCTATTTTCTCAATTATTATTGCCATTGTTTTTGGTATGCTATTTGGAATAATTTCGGCCATTAAGCGCAACAGCGCAATGGATCAACTGATTAGGGGTATTTCTGTTTTAGGAGTATCTGTCCCTAGTTTTTGGTTGGGACTTATGTTCTTACTGCTGTTTTATGTACATTTTGGGATAGCCCCAGGCCCCGGGCGAATAAGTCCATATCTGAAACCACCCGTTGAAGTGACTCACCTTTATGTTATTGACGCTCTTCTGGCGGGAAATTGGAGTCTGGCCAGGGATGCTTTATGGCATTTGCTTTTACCCGGGTTGGTCTTGGGTTCTTTTACTATGGGCTTGATTACCCGTACAACTCGCTCCAGTCTGCTGGAAGTTATGTCCTTAGATTTCATTCGTACGGCTAGGGCAAAAGGTCTGACGGAAAAAATGATCATAATGCGTCATGCCTTGGGAAATGCTTTAATTCCTGTTGTTACTGTTATTGGTATAGGGTTTGGCAACCTTTTGGGAGGTATGGTGTTAGTAGAAACGATATTTGCCTGGCCTGGTATCGGGCAATATGCCTATAAGGCAGCAGGGAATTTGGATTTTCCTGCTATCATCGGGGTATCAATCTTGATTTCCATTAACTATGTTGTGATTAATTTGCTCGTCGACATTCTTTATGGAATTCTTGACCCCAGAGTGAGGTATCATTAATATGCTGCTGCGAATCATGAAAAACAACTTTCTGTTTTCGATAGGTATAATCGTATGTTCCTTGTGGATTGTAATTGCTCTGATGGCTCCTTTGATTACCCCTTATAGCTATTTGGCCCAAGATCTGGCCCATCGTTTTCAAGCTCCCAGCAGTCTTCATTGGTTTGGAACGGACAGCATCGGACGAGACGTTTTTAGCCGTGTATTGATGGGCAGTCGCATCTCTCTGATTGCCGGACTGGCTACTATTATCCTGGCATCCATTGTTGGAATGATTTATGGCGGTATTGCCGGCTATATTGGTGGACTAGCCGATGAAATCATGATGAGAATCTCAGAAATGGTTATGGCCTTTCCTGGAATTATTTTAGCTATGACCATTGCTGCTGCTTTAGGCCCCAGCCTGTATAATACTTTGTTGGCAATGGTGATCATTTGGTGGCCTAACTATGCTCGAGTAATGCGCAGTATGGTTATCGCCAACAAAGAGAATGAATATGTTGAAGCGGCAAAATCCCTGGGTGCCTCCCATTTTAGAATATTTTTCAATGAGATTTTGCCTAATAGTGTTGGCCCGGTCTTAGTCTTAGCTACCCTGGATTTTGGTAATGCAATTCTTCTTTTTTCGGGTTTGAGCTTTTTAGGGTTAGGTTCTCCACCCCCCACTCCGGAATGGGGAGCAATGGTTGCAGACGGGGTATTGAATTTTAACTATTGGTGGATTGGGACTTTTCCTGGCTTAGCGATTCTGACCATGGCTGTTGGAACGAATTTCATAGGGGACAGCTTAAGAGACTTTCTGGATCCTAGGTTGAGAAAGGAGCTTTAGCCCCTATAGGAAGTCGTTGTCAGGAGTTGAGGAGAGTGTAAAATTAACGACGGAGATGGTTAATTTTACACTCTTTTTATTAGGTTCTTACCCTATGAGGTACCAAATCCAAATAAAAGTAATATATAGAAGGAAATTCGGTTTTTATCGCTGAATTGAGAGAAATTACAAGTTTAAGTATATTATTTGGCTAAATTGTGTGATATATTAGGCATAAAGACCTATTGGCATAGCACTTAGGTCATAAAAATATCGTAATTCTGCGATAATGGCAAACTCAGTGAGAGCTGGGGACGCAAAGCCACGGGTCTTACACGTGTGTGAAGACAGCCGGGTTATCGAATAGATGAAAGGTTTCGCTGAATTATTTCAGCGTTTTTTTGTTTTTAGGAGGAATTGGTTTTGATAACTTATTTAGAACCTTTATCAACTACGATATTCCAAATTGGAGAGCTTTCTTCCCTTGATTTGTTTGATAAACAAGGAATACTTTTGTTGTCTAAAGGCAAGCCCATTACACCAAATATTCTAGAACTTCTCCAGAAACGCAAGATCTATACCTTAAAATATGAGCTGAATAAATCTCAAGGCTGTAATAAAACCTACAAATTTGATGAATCTGAATACCAGGATATAGTAGGTAAACTAAGGGAAGTAATTGAGGATATGTGTTTGTTTAGTGTCGATCATTTGCATAAGACCTTATCTGTTGTAGACAAAATTATCCATGAACTTGAAGGAGCCGATCAAGTATACATAGATCTAAATAAGTTTCGTCAGTTTGATGACGATACCTACATACACTCCGTAAATGTTGCAATTTTGGCAACACTTATTGGCTTGCAAATGGGTTTTACCGGACAAACCCTAAGAGATTTAACCCTAGGAGCTTTATTACATGATATCGGAAAAGGCTCAATACCTTCCGAGATTCTTAACAAGCCCTCAGAATTGACGTCTAAGGAATTGGAGATCATCAAGAAGCATCCCCTTATCGGAGAGGAGATGCTTAAAGAGGCTAATTTATCCGCTGAGGTGCTTTCAATTATTAGACACCACCATGAGCGCTGGAATGGCAATGGTTATCCCGATGGAGTAAGTCAGCAGGCCATTACCTTAAGTGCACAACTAGTTGCTGTTTCTGATGTCTTTGATGCTCTGATTGGTGATCGCCCCTATAGAAAAGGGCTGCCTCCCTATTATGCCTTAGAATTAATCATTGCCGGTTCAGGTGAAGAATTTAATGATAATATAGTAAAAAGCTTTCTTCAATGTTTAGTACTTTATCCCCAAGGCTCAATAGTCACCTTAAACACCGGAGAGGTGGGCACAGTAATCAAGGTTCAAAAGAACTACCCCAGTCGTCCGATCATTAAAATCTTGTTTGATAAGTATGGCAATTTCATAGATAGCGATAGGACATGTGATTTAGCAAATGATTTGACAAAGTTTATTGCATCGATAGATTTCAGGTATGTTCCATGACTCTTAGGTCAGCAGAATTAGCATAGCTAGAAAGAGCAGGAAAGCTCGAATTCTAGGGTGAATTGAGTAATAAAGTGAGGCTATTGGTTTTATAATCCAGTAGCCTCACTTTCATTTTCGCCAGGAGTTCCTTTAATTGTTTCCGAACCAAAATGAAGTCTTAAAACAACCGTTTGGCAATGGTGATTTTTTCGATCTCTTTGGCACCTTCGTAAATTTCTAATATTTTAGCGTCGCGATAAAAACGTTGAATATCATATTCATCGATATAACCGTAGCCTCCATGCATTTGTAAAGCTTTGTCAGTAACCCAGACTGCGGTTTCCCCGGAATAAAATTTGGCCATGGCATTAAGGGCGGGATCCAGCTGTCCATTATCCGCCTTCCAAGCGGCCTTATAAATTATGTTGCGGGCTAATTCTATCCGGGTTGCCATCTCAGCCAGTTGGAACTGAATGGCTTGGTTGGCAGCCAGAGGGACACCAAAGGTTTTGCGTTCTTGAACATATTTCAAGGCTAAATCTAAGGCCCCTTGAGCTAAACCAAGCCCTTGAGAGGCAACCATAATGCGGGTCTGATCAAAGAAGTGCATTAGTTGGTAAAAGCCATTACCTTCTTTACCGACAAGATTGGCTTGAGGAACTCGGACATCTTCGAAGGTGATTTCAGCTGTATCCGAGGCTCGAATTCCCATCTTGCCGTGGATTTTCATCCGCGTAATCCCTGGGCTGTTGGCATCAACAATTATTAAGCTGTGGCGCTGAGTTTTTTTCGGTGAATCAGGGTTTGTGACGCATAGTGCCACCATATAGTCGCAAATTGTTCCGTTGGTAATAAAGGTTTTGCTGCCATTAATGATATAGTCTGAGCCATCCTTAACGGCTCGAGTTGAGGTTCCCGCCACATCGCTCCCGGCGTTTGGCTCGGTATAGGCCCCGGCGAAAATTGCCTTCCCGGCAGGAAGTAAGGGGAGATAGGTTTTTTTCTGCTCTTCGCTGCCATAATTTATAATGTTTTCTGCACCGAAAGTTGCTGCAACCGCGGCTAGGCCAAGGCCTAAATCTATCCGAGATAGTTGTTCTGTGATCAAAGCTGTTTCCATCCAGCCTCCTCCGGGGCCGCCATATTCCTCAGGTATAGCAATTCCCACCAGCCCGGCTTCACAAGCCTTTTGCCAGATTTCCCGAGGGTATTTTTCCTCGCGATCACATTCTTGGGCGAAGGGTGGAAATTCTTTCAGAGCAAATTTGTAGGCGAGGCTTTGAAAGGCTTGTTGTTCTTCAGATAGTTCAAAATCCACGTGATTGACCTCCTTTTCTTTTCAGAATATTGCAATTTTAATGCCAGTATGCCTAAGCGCTATTTCCCTGATTTCTGAATGAATAATTCCCAATCAAGGTGTGCAGTGTGTTGTCAACTGTCCGTCATTCAGGACAACTGCGAATTGGCAAAGGACAAGGGGCAAGCTGATAGAGTTAGTCGTTCACTTGAAATAAGGGCTTTGATCTTGATTGGCACAGTAATTGCAGTGTTCAGCACGTTAATAACAGAAAATTCAAATATATTATATTTAAGATGTTTGCTCCACGTTAAAGAATAGGGACGAGAGGACACAGTGAATAAGAAGGGTGGTAAAAACAGTGAGAGAAGCAGTGATCATTGAAGCGGTGAGAACCCCCATAGGTCGAAGAAAGGGATTATTGAGCAGCCTTCGTTCGGAGGATTTGGCAGGTATGGTGTTGAGAGAAGTTGTGAAGCGGGCAGGAGTGGATTCGGCTTTAGTCGAGGATGTGGTTATGGGCTGTGTCACTCAAGTTGGGGAGCAAGGTTTTTGTATCGGAAGGCAGGCAGCATTGATTGCTGATTATCCCTTACATGTACCCGGGGTGACAATTGATCGTCAGTGTGGTTCGAGTCAACAGGCTGTCCATTTTGCTGCTCAAGCAATTTTAGCGGGAGATATGGATATTGTTGTGGCAGCAGGTGTGGAAAATATGTCGCGAGTTCCTATGGGCTCTAATGTTAAAGGGACGAATCTATCCCAAGAGCTTACCTCGCGCTATGAGATTATTAATCAAGGTCTCTCTACGGAACGAATTGCCCAAAAATGGGGGATTAGCCGCCAACAAATGGATGAGTTTTCTTTAGAAAGCCATAGCAAGGCAGTTATGGCCCAAGAAGCAGGCCGGTTTGAGCGGGAGATAATGCCTGTCAAAGTGCTTTTACCTGATGGCAGCGAGAAGATCTTTAACACAGATGAGGGCCCTAGGCGGGATACAAGCTTAGAGAAACTGGCCGGTTTGAAATCTCCTTTTTTAGAAAATGGGCAAGTTACCGCCGGCAATGCCAGCCAGATTTCAGATGGAGCAGCAGCAGTACTTGTCATGTCTCGGGAAAAAGCTTTGGAGTTAGGCCTAAAGCCTCGTTTCAGGATTTTGGCCAGAAGTGTGGTAGGATCCGATCCGACTCTAATGCTGACAGGCCCCATTCCGGCTACAGCAAAGGTACTAGCCAAAGCCGGTCTCAGCCTCTCGGACATTGATATCTTCGAGGTAAATGAAGCATTTGCTGCAATTCCTTTAGCTTGGCTGATAGACACGGGAGCTAATCCGCAGAAACTTAATCCCAATGGAGGAGCTATCGCCCTAGGTCATCCACTGGGAGCCAGCGGAGCACGCCTTATGACCACCTTGATCCACGAACTGGAACGAACAGGGGGACGCTATGGGCTACAGACCATGTGTGAGGGACATGGTATGGCCAATGCCACAATTATTGAGCGATTAGATTGAGGTTTTGATAAAGAATAAAGGAAGGTGAGTTATTTATGAATATGAAACAAGTTGTGGCTTTTGTCACGGGAGGTGCTTCCGGCCTAGGTGAAGCAACAGTTCGACGAGTTGTCAATGATGGAGGCAAGGCTATGATTCTCGACCTTGCGGAAGAGCGAGGAGAAAAGTTGGCCTCTGAATTGGGGGGCAATGCTCTATTTCAGAAAATGGATGTCAGCAATCCTGAGAGTGTGGAAATGGCCTTGGCTAAGACTGTTGAGATGTTTGGCTCCATAAATGTCGTGGTAAATTGTGCAGGAATTGCAACTGCTGAAAAGGTCATCAGTAAGAGGGGAACTCATACTTTAGAAAGTTTCGCTAAAACTCTGCAGGTAAATTTGATAGGAAGCTTTAATGTCATTCGGCTGGCTGCGGCCCAGATGGTAGGCAATGAACCTAACCCAGGGGGGGAGAGGGGTGTGATGATCTGCACGGCTTCCGTAGCCGCCTATGAAGGACAAATCGGGCAGGCTGCTTACAGTGCTTCGAAGGGAGGAATTGTTGGAATGACCTTGCCCATAGCCCGAGAAATGGCTGCTCATGGTATTCGTGTCATGACCATTGCTCCGGGTCTTTTTGAAACTCCCATGTTTGATTCTTTGCCCGAGGATGCGCGAAAATCCCTGGGTTCCATGATCCCCTTCCCCTCTAGATTAGGCTATCCTGAAGAATATGCACTCCTGGTGCGAAGCATCTTGGAGAATCCGATGCTCAATGGGACGACGATTCGTCTGGACGGAGCTATACGCATGCAGCCTAAATAGATATATGGAACTTCTTTTCAGAGAAAGAGCTAATAGGCTCTTTTAGGAGCGAAGTGAGGAGTGGAGAATAGATGGACATCTATTCAGCAGACCATAAGATATTTCGGCAAGCCTTTGTGAAATTTGTAGAAAAAGAACTTTCTCCCCATATCGACGAATGGGAAGAAAACCAAGAGATCCCTCGTTGGGTTTGGCAGCGGATGGGGGAACTGGGATATCTCTGTCCCTGGCTGGAAGAGAAATATGGCGGCTCAGGAACGGACTTTGGGTTTTCGGCCATCATTAATCAAGAACTAGCCAGGGCAGGGGTTGGTATAGGGATTGGCCTGCATAGCGATATTGTCGCTCCCTATATTTGGGCCTATGGTACGGAACAGCAAAAGTCCGAGTGGCTGCCGGCCTGTGCCCGGGGGGAGAAAATATTAGCTCTTGCCATGACTGAACCTCAAGCTGGATCAGATCTTCAAGGAATCAAGGCTACCGCAGTGCGGGAGGGCGATCAGTATATTATTAATGGGTCGAAGACTTTTATTAGTAATGGGATTTTTGCAGATCTGATTATTGTTGCAGTCAAAACAGAAAGTCCAGGACTTAAGAACCCCAAGACAATCAGCCTTATTGTTGTGGAAGACGGAACACCTGGATTTACTAAAGGAAAAAAGCTTCAAAAGCTGGGTATGCATAGTCAAGATACGGCAGAGCTTTATTTTGAAAATTGCCGAGTTCCGGTAAGCAATCGCTTAGGGGAGGCAGGTGAGGGGTTTTCATATCTTATGGAGAAGCTTCAACAGGAGCGCTTAATCGCCAGCCTTTGCTCCCAAGGCTTGGCCGAGAGAATGCTAGAAGACGCTATAAACTATGTCAAGACAAGAGAGGCTTTCGGCCAATCTATCGGGAAATTCCAACACAACTCCTTTAAAATTGCCGAGATGGCTACTGAGGTAGAGCTTGGAAGAGTGTTTGTGGATAATCTTGTTGCAGATCATATGGCGGGGCAAGAGGTTGTTGCCAGGGTCTCTATGGCCAAATACTGGATCGCCGAGATGGCTAATCGTGTGGCTTATAACTGTCTTCAACTTTATGGTGGGTATGGCTATATGGAAGAGTACCCTATAGCTCGGCATTACAGAGATGTGAGAGTGCATACGATTTATGCAGGGACTTCTGAGATAATGAAACTGATTATTGCTCGAAAACTGGGACTTTGAGTTGGTAGTATTGGAAAATATGGCAATGAGAATTATCCTTCTAATAGGTATAAAGGAGTGGGATCAGGCTCAATGTATCAGCTTTTAAAAGGAGTGCGAATTCTTGATTTAACAAGATTGTTGCCGGGAGGGTATGCCACTCAATTGCTGGCTGATTTGGGTGCGGAGGTTCTGAAAGTTGAAGATCCTTGGCAAGGGGACTATCTGCGCTGGATGAAGCCTTTCATCCCCGGGACGAAGGAAAGTGCCCTCTATTGGTCACTAAATAGAAATAAGAAAAGCCTTAGGTTGAATCTGAAAAGTTCAGCAGGGCGGGAAGCTTTTTGTCGTCTCCTTAGTAAGTATGACATCCTTCTCGAAGGGTTTCGACCCGGTGTAATGGAGAGTTTGGGTCTCGGCTATCAAGACCTTAAAAAAATGAATCCAGCACTAATCCTCTGCTCCATATCGGGTTATGGACAGAATGGCCCTTATACCAGACGCTCCGGGCACGATATCAATTATTTGGCTCTGAGCGGGGCGTTAGGCCTGACAGGGACAGCTGAAGGCCCTCCCGTTCCACCGGCAGTCCAAGTGGCGGATATAGGGGGTGGAGCCCTCATGGCAGTCGCAGGAATACTCAGTGCTTATATCGCCCGTCAGGCAACAGGCCGAGGACAACATATTGATATCTCTATGTTGGATGGAGCTGTATCCTGGCTAACGATGCTCTATGCTCAACAGGCGGCAGAAGATCCCCCGGTGAGGCGAGGGAAAGGTATGTTAAATGGTGGGGAAGTCTGTTATGGGGTCTATGAGACAAGAGACCGTCGCTTTATGAGTCTGGGTGCCTTAGAACCTAAGTTTTGGCAAGCATTCTGTCAGGCAGTTGGTCGACCAGACCTGGAAAGCAAGCAATTTGATCAGGATCCCCATGTTTTCGGTGAAGTGCAAAGAATATTTAAAAGCAAGTCTCAGGTTGAATGGGTCAGTTTCTTACGAGACAAGGATGTGTGCTGTGAACCGGTTCTCGAGTTAGCAGAGGCTCGCCTGCATCCACAATTAAAAGCCAGAAATTCCTTTCGTTTAATTTTTCATCCTAATGGGAGGCCTGTAGAATGTGTGAGTAATCCTCTTAGATTTCCGGAAGAGCAAGAATTTCAGGATCATGCCCCTCCCGGCTGGGGAGAGCAGACTCTGGGGATTTTAAGAGAATCGGGATTTACGGAAGAGGAGATTCAAAGCTTAATATAGCGCCTGGTTATGAAGAGCCGTAGGATCGGCTCTTTTTAACGTATCAGACAAACCACAATCACTCTGCTGCCACAGAGTGTTTCTCCCTATACATCAAATGTAAAATATTTCATAATATATTGACATATGTTGATTAATGGCAATAAGATAAGTGCAAACCTACTGCAACTAAAAAGTAACCAATGGGACTATTGTTAACCTTATTGGGGGGGATTCCAACGAAAGCGGATATCTTAGGGGGTACGAATTATATGTTGAATGTTCTGAAAATGAAGGAATAAGCCTTGCCTGGAGAGAATACAAGGAGGGTACAACCAGGTTCAGGACATCTGCAGTAATTTGTTATAAGATTTTTTGGCGAGAGGTGAGCCTAATGCTGATGCGTGATATGATGACCAGCGATGTGCCGAGCCTTCATCTGAAAGATAGTCTAAGGCAAGGAGTAGAATTTTTGCGCTGGACTAAGCTTGATGCTCTGCCGGTAGTCGATGAAGCGGGTCTTCTGATTGGGATCTTTACTAAAGCAAATGTATTAGATGCCTTCTTAGCCGGGGCGGATACATCGGAAGTGATTGAAGGACACTTTAATACTCAAGTTGTGACTGTTGGAGTTGACGCTCCCTACCAGGAGGTTGAACAACGGGCGAAACAAAGCTCGGTGGGCACAGGTGTGGTCGTGGACAAAGAAGGAAAAGTACTGGGGATTTTTACGAAGGTAGACATGATCCTGGCCTTATTTAAAGAAGCAGAAAAGCTTGCCACAAAGCTGAACACAGTCTATCAAGCTATGCCTAACGGAATTATTGTCGTGGATCGACATAACTGTATTCAACGGATAAACCCCTCGGGAGAGAAGATACTTAAACTTAAAGAGCCTATCCAGGGACTCAAATTAACCAATGCCTTTCCGGGCTTAGATCTGAGGGATGTAATTCTAAAGTCGCAACATCTCGTAGGAGTACAAACGGAAATGAATCAGGTTAAGGTATTATGTAATATTAGTCCTATAGGGGATTTGGCAGGGGCAGTCATCGTATTCCAAGCTCTGACGGATTTTGACCAAGTTGCTATGGAGCTGGATGCCACGAAGCGTTTGTATGAGACACTGCTGACAGTCACTAACATTGCTTATGAAGCAATATTTGTTGTAGACGACCAGGGGAAAATTACTTTAGTTAATGAAGCAGCCTGCCAGTTTTTTGGCAAGAGAGAAAAGGAGCTGCTGGAACAGCCTGTTGAACAGGTGATGGAGAATACTCGATTAATGAGAACCTTAAAAACAGGCATGGCGGAGACTAATGAAATTCAAGTTATAAATGGCCGGCCTTACATAGTTTCCCGTATGCCGATTGTGCGTCAAGGAAAGATCATCGGAGCAGTGGGGAAAATAATTTTTCAAAAACTGGAGGAAGTTAAGGATGTTGCGCAGAGGTTAGCTCAAATGGATCATGAGCTAAATTTCTATAAAAAACAGGTAGGGTCGACAAGGCTGCCTGTTACCTTCAATCAGATCGTGACAGTTAGTCAAGACCTGCGCCGTTTGAAGAATGAGGCTCAAATTGCTGCTCGAGGAAACTCTACGATATTACTGACGGGAGAAAGTGGCACTGGTAAAGAACTTTTTGCGGAAGCTATCCACCAGGCCAGCCCTTATCGAAATGGTCCCTATGTTAAGGTGAATTGCGCGGCAGTTCCAGAGAATCTTTTGGAGTCTGAATTCTTCGGGTATGCCCATGGAGCCTTTACTGGGGCTCAAAAGGGAGGTAAGTTGGGAAAGTTTGCAACTGCTAACGGTGGGACACTCTTTTTGGATGAGATTGGAGATATGTCTCTAAATCTTCAGAGCAAGCTCCTAAGGGTCCTCGAGGATCGCAGCTTTGAGCCTATCGGGAGTAACGAAGCTGTGAAAGTTGATATAAGAATTATTACAGCGACCAACAAGGACCTTCTGCAGAAGGTCAGAAGTGGTGAATTTCGCAGCGATCTGTATTACCGTCTAAATGTAATTTCTTTTCGACTCATTCCTATTAGAGATCGGACCGAAGATATTATTCCTCTTGCCCATGTATTTTTAGAGCGGCTAAATCAAGATTTCGACAAACAAATCTCAGGGGTTACTCCCGAGGTGCAAAAAACTCTTGTTAATCATCGTTGGCCGGGGAATGTCCGGGAATTAAAAAATGTGATTGAACGGGCAGTGAATTTTGCCTCCGGAGAGTTGTTGGAATTAACGGATCTGCCTTTTTACTTAAGGGAAGAAAAACAAGAAGATGCATTTCCCTTAAAGAAGGAATGGAACTTAGAGAGTGTCCACGAACATTTGGATAAGGAAACATTGGAACAAGCTCTTCTTAAAATGAACGGCAATAAATCTGAGGTGGCCAGACTCTTAGGAATTTCCCGCTCCTGGCTCTATGAAAAACTAAGGCGTTATGATATTAGTCCACGCTAAACTATACTAAGATAGGCTAGGAATTAATTATCCCATGTGACTACATTATCTTTACTCCAAGCACACAACTTCTTAAAATTCAATTCACAAATTTTCCATATTGAGTGGATATCATAAGAGTGTACCGATTCTGGAGTTACATACTTAAGATCGGAACCTATTATGAAGGAGGAATTGTATGAAAAAGAAACTTGTTGTTGGAGTTCTAAGTGCAGTCTTGTTAGCAGGGGGGGCCACAGCAGTTTTTGCTGCAACAGATTCAGCTAAGCTCGCTGAAATTAAGAGCTTAACTCAGCAAATGTTTGAAATCCGGAAGCAAATTGTCGACAAAGAACTGGAAGCTGGGCTCATGACAGCTGAACAGGCAGAGACCATGAAGGAATTCATTGACAAACGACAAGAAGCAAGTGACAATGCCTTAGCAGAAGGTAAAGTTTTTGGTCCGGGTATGGGGGGCAAACATCTTGAAATGCGTGATAAAATCATGAATTTCAAAAATGGGGAACCTATGACTGACGAACAACTTGCGGCCTGGAGTGAAGCTGCTCAAGCTCGTTTAACTGCTCAAATTGAGGCCGTGAAAAGTAACGGCAAATTGACAGAGGAACAGATCAAGACTTGGAGTGATGCTGCCCAAGCTCAATTGGAGGTGCAGAAAGAAGCCTTGAAAAATGGCACATTTGTACCGGGTGAAATGGGAATGATGGGTAAGCGTGGAGGTCATGACGGACGGATGTGGGGCGGAAAGAAAGCACCTGATTCCAGCTCCGCTCCTGAATCTTCAACCTCAGCTACTGTCCAGTGATTGTACAGTATCCAATCAAATAGCCTATTAGCTAAGTGAAGTTAAAACTGGGGGTATCGTAACAACGTTATGTAAGTACGATACTCCCAGTTATCTATTATTGTCCTATTTACAAAAGACTTGTGAGAAATAATTGTATAAATTAAAAAACCTTCCCAGACGAAAGTCTGAGAAGGTTTAAATTAACTAATTGGTGTGATTACCAATTGCTGCGTGTACGTGGTTGGTAGCAATCGCGGCAATAAACTGGCTTGTCACCTGATGGTTGGAAAGGAACAGTTGTTTCTTTTCCGCAAGTTGCGCAGATAGCTGGGAACATTTCACGTTGTTGACGGCCATAACCGCCGCCACCGCCATTGTTTCTGTTCTGAGCTTTTTTAGCTGCACGGCACTCAGGGCAACGTCCTGGTTCGTTAGTGAATCCTTTTTCTGCATAAAACTCTTGTTCTGATGCAGTGAATTCGAAATCCCGTCCACAGTCTTTGCAATTCAATACTTTGTCATTAAACATAATAAAAAAACCTCCAAATAATTATTACCCGCGCTTCATGGCAAGTTCACCAACTTCTTCCCGGAAACTTAGGTAATAGGAGAAGGTTTGCTTAAATCCACTAGTTTTTACGAGCTTTGTTTAGTATACCAAAAATTGAGCAGAAGTCAAATAGTAAAATTCAAAATCACACTATTTTTCTAAAAATTTTTTGAAAATTAGCTGTACATTTCCTCGCGCATAGCTTGAACATCCGTATTTTCCAGATACTCATCAAAGGTTAATTGACGATCAATCAATCCTTTAGGGGTTATTTCAATGATGCGAGTGGCAATAGTTTGGACAAACTGATGATCCTGGGATACGAATAAAATATTGCTGTCAATGTTAGTCAATGAATTGTTGAGGGCCGTGATGGATTCCATGTCTAAATGGTTAGTCGGTTCATCAAAGATAAGAACGTTTGAACCGCTGAGCATCATGCGTGAGAGCATACAGCGGACTTTTTCTCCTCCAGATAAGACACTGGCCTTTTTCAAAGATTCATCTCCGGAAAACAGCATTCTGCCCAGGAACCCACGGACAAAAGATTCATCAGGATCTTTGGAGAATTGTCTTAACCAATCCACTAAGTTAAGATCTGTTTCAAAATATGATGAGTTATCCAATGGCAGATAAGCTTGGGTTGTGGTAATTCCCCAGCTGAATTCCCCACTGTCAGGTGTGATCTCACCCATAAGAACCTTGAACAAGGTAGTTTTAGCTACACCATTGGGGCCGACAAAGGCAATCTTATCTCCCTTGTTAACAAGGAAGGAGATGTTGTCGAGTACTTTTTCTCCTTCAATAGTAACTGTTAAATTCTTGACATCTAAAATATTATTGCCGGCTTCTCTGTCCGGGGTGAAAGCAATGTATGGGTATTTACGAGAGGATGGTTTGATATCATCTAAGGTTAACTTTTCAAGTTGCTTTTTACGGGAGGTTGCTTGCTTGGCTTTAGAGGCGTTTGAACTGAAGCGCTGAATAAACCTCTGCAGTTCCTCAATTTTATCTTCTTTCTTCTTGTTGGATTCTCGCATTAATCTCAGAGCTAATTGACTGGATTCATACCAAAAATCATAGTTTCCAACATAAAGTTGGATTTTACCGAAATCAATGTCGGCAATATGGGTACAGACTTTGTTTAAGAAATGTCGGTCGTGAGAGACAACGATGACGGTATTCTCGTAATTATAGAGGAAGTTTTCCAGCCAGTTAATGGATTGGAGATCGAGATGGTTGGTAGGCTCATCGAGCAACAGAATGTTGGGATTGCCAAAAAGAGCTTGGGCCAGTAAAACGCGAACCTTTTCATTACCACTAAGTTCCTTCATTTTACTGCTTTGCAGCTCTTTATTGATGCCTAACCCCATTAATAATTCCGAGGCTTCAGACTCTGCTTGCCAACCATTCAGTTCTGCGAAATCCCCTTCCAAAATGGAAGCTCGTATTCCGTCTTCTTCAGAAAAATCAGGTTTGGCATAGAGGGCATCCTTCTCTTCCATGATCTGATATAATTTTGTATGTCCCATAATAACTGTTGTTAGTACTTCAAATTCTTCAAATTCAAAGTGATCTTGCTTTAAAACTCCAATACGTTCCCCAGGTGTTATTATAACTTCACCGCTGGTAGAATCTATTTCTCCGGAAAGAATCTTCAAGAAAGTAGATTTTCCGGCGCCGTTAGCTCCAATCAAGCCATAACAGTTTCCGGGAAGGAATTTTACGTTAACATCTTCAAATAATGCCCGTTTACCGAATCTTAACGTCAACCCACTGGTACTAATCATTATTAATCGTTCCTTTTTATTAAATTTGTCTTTACTTAAGAATATAGTATATCATTTAATTACAATAAGGTATAGGTGAAGAAAAGGTTAAAGGAAATATGTGGGTAATAGAAAAAGGGAGCAAAAATATAACTAAGCCCTCTTTCCTTAAAGGCAGAGGGCTAGTTTAAGTGCTAGATCTTTATACACATTTCCGAATGGATAAATGCTATTATTATAATTAAAATGAACTAGTGAACAGAATGCCCCTCAACTTCGTTTAACAAGTTTCTTAGAATCAGAATTCCTTGCATTGTCCTTGGGAAACCAGCGCTGGGGGCCACCAGGAGAATGGCATGCTCAATTTCCTCTTTAGTACAGCCGCTGCGTATTGCTTTTAAAATGTGTGTCCTTAGAGCTCTGGGGTACTGACACTCAGTTGAAAGTGCTATTTTGATCAACCAGCATGTCTTTTCATCTAATGGGCCGCCATCTTTATGGATTAACTGACCGTATTTCTCATAGGCATCATAAATTTGCCCATGTTGTTCGGTGAAGTATTTTAAGTTGATTTCAGTGCTGTCAAGGTTGTCAAAGTAATCGTCCATTGATATACCTCCTTTCTGAGATGTTTACATTATCATCCAATTTAAAGATTTTTATGCATTTTATAAAGTTGAACAAGGAGATTTTGGTGGGACTTTCCCAGCAGCAAAGTAGAATAAGGAACACTCACTTATTAAAGTGAGTGTCTCGGGATTTACAAGCATATAGGTCTCGATTATTGAAATGGAGTGTTTTTTATTATGAAGAAAATGGAGATCGAACTAAAAAAAGATATCAGAGAACAACTAGTTGAGGATCTTAAGCGATATTTCTCCAAGGAGAGAGATGAGGAAATTGGCAATTTAGGTGCCGAACTTCTGCTAGATTATATTCTCGATAACATTGGCCCCTATATTTATAATATAGGGATTGCAGATTCTTATAAGTACATGAATGAAAGGGTTGAGGATTTGTTGGGCCTGGAGAAACGCTCTCGTTAGTGATCCTATGTATTCAAGGTCTCCCGTCCCGCAATCCAATCCACAAATTGTCTTGCCGTTCTTGCGGAACGACCGTTATACCATAGGGCCCACTGGAGAGCTTCTTTGTGTAAGCGCTCCTTGTCAATGTTTAGGTTTCTGTTGGCGGCAATCCCTTCGACTATTTTGAGATAACGGTTTTGATCGGGGGAAGAGAAGACGACGTTTATCCCAAAACGATCGGCCAGGGAAAGCTTTTCCTGCATGCTATCCCCGGCATGGACTTCTTCATTATGATTACCTGAATGTAAGCCAGCCCGTTCGCTAAAATACTCCTTAACCAGATGCCTGCGGTTGGAGGTGGCATAGATTAGAATGTTGGGGGTTTTGCTTTCCAGACCTCCCTCCAGCACAGCCTTAAGAGAAGTGTAGTTTTCCTCGTTATCCCCAAAGACTAAGTCATCAATAAAGATAATGAACTTTTGAGACCTATTCTTCAGATGTCGAATAATCAGTGGAAAATCTGCCAGGTAGGCCTTAGGAACCTCCACCATGCGCAGCCCTTGGGTATGGTAGTGATTGAGAATGGCCTTGACTGTGGAAGATTTTCCGGTACCCCTATCCCCATAAAGGAGAACATTGTTAGATGGAACACCCTGCAAAAATTGCAGGGTGTTCTCAATCACGCGAGAACGCTCGCTTTGGTAATCAATCAGATCATTTAATGTAATTGGATCCGGACTTTCTATTCCCTTTAGATAGCCTTGGCCATTAGTTTTTTCCCAGACAAAGGCGATATAACGGGCGAATACCCCACTGCCATTATGTTGGTAGAATTGTTTAAGCTCCTCCAGACAGTCAGACCAGTGTTTAGAACGGTAAAAAATCTCTTTGATTTGCTGAATATGAAGGGGAGATTGGGCAGCATGACCCTCAGATATCCACTCAGGGAGTTTCTCGACGTGAGAATTATAGGCAGGATTATCTAAACGCTGATTAATTTCTGCTTTGAGCTGTTTTGATTCAAGATTTGCCAGAAGCTGCAGTTCCTGCAAATCTTGTACGACTGTTTTTTCGATAGCGGAGGTTTCCGGAGTCTGCTCTGATTGAAGTTTTGAGGTGAATAGATTCTCAGCAAAGATGATTTTATCAGTAATGTATTCCTTTAGGGATATAGTCCCGCTTTTGGCTAATTCAAAGTAGAAATCGTTATATAAGTTAATAACTTCTCTCAGCTCTATAGATTCTGGAGTTAAGCTGATAAGTAAGGCTCTAAGCCGACTTATCACATCATCTTCCAATAATCCTCTGTAGATAGCCAGTGAGTCAAGTGCCAGTAGTACAGTTGATAGATTATCAATTCGCAGATTTTCCTGCTCAGAAACAGGAATACCAGGTTTTGTTTGTGTCATCGTCATAGCGCCTCCCAAAAGTATCCATAATATCATCAACATATCCTCGGATATAATTAATTATCTTACTACAAACTTCAGCGGATAACTACTCTGAAAAAACCTTCCTGACAGGGGATACTGACAGAGGACGGTTCTGTCGGGCTCTGAGGCGGAGCGCGTCTTAGCTGAGTTAACCCGTGCGAAGACAGTGTCTTCGTTGCACGCGTCTGCGAGTTCCGCCACTGGCTCGCTGGACGGTTCGCGAGCGCGTCCGAACCTCTGGGCTTTACTGCATGTGAACCTGCGGCGCGCTACGGGGACGCGAACCGTCGGCCCTCGCCTTAGCGCGGCTCCACTGACGCAACCGCTTCGCAGAAAAGCGCTCCTCCAGCCAGCTTGTTGGGAGTGTAAGCAGAACTTTAGGGATTCTCGTAAGGCTTCGCGGAATCTTAAGCGTGCTTGGCGGTTTTTACCATCTGCTGGTGCCGTGGTAGAGGCATGGAGAGCTACACAGAAAAACACCTAAAACACTCTTAAGAATAATAGACCCGAAAGACAGGGCGGCTTCGATCCACAGGAGTGAACCCATTGCATGGAGAGGCGGTAAAGCCGACAAGCTTGGGTGGGGAAGCGGAGCCA